>JBKPDO010000162.1:0-6344 GCA_046727955.1 bacterium
AGGCCATGTCCGGTGTGAGCGCGGCCGCGCGCTCCAGGGCGGCGGCCGCGGCGACCGGGCCGCCGCGCCGCCAGGCACGGTCGGCCGAGTCCTCCAGCGCTCTTGCCACGCTCTCGTCGGGGCCGACCGCCGCGGCGGCCAGGTGCCAGGCGCGCCGGTCGGTGTGCTGCTCGCCCGTCAGCACCTCGGCCAGCGCCCGGTGCGCGGCCTGCCTGGCCGTGAAGGTGACGCTCTGATAGATGGCCGAGCGGATCAGCGGATGGCGGAAGCGCAGCTCCTGCCCGGTGATGCGGACCAGGCCGACGCGCTCGGCGGGCTCCAGCGCCTCAGGGTCCAGCCCCAGGGTCATGCCGGCCGTGAGCACGGTGGCCAGCTCGCCGGTGTCCTCGGCGGCGGCCACCAGCAGCAGCGCCTGGGTCTCCTCGGGCAGCCTGCGCACCCGCTGCAGGAAGGCCTGCTGCAGCCTGGTGCTCAGCGGCAGCCGCTCGGGCAGGGGCTCGCGGCCGGCGAGCTGCTCGCTCGAGAGCGTGGCCGGCACCTCGAGCAGCGCGAGCGGGTTCCCGCCGGTCTCCTCGATCAGCCGGTCGCGGACGTCCGGGGCGATGTTGCCGGCGTGCTCCTTCAGCAGCTGGCCGGCCGCCTCGGGGTCGAGCCCGCCGAGCCGAAGCTCCGGCAGGCCGGGCGCGTGGAGCTGGCGCAGGTCGCCGTCACGCGCCGCCAGCAGCAGCAGGATCCGCTCGGCCTTCAGCCGCCGCGCGACGAACGCCAGCGCGTCCGCGGACGCCCGGTCCAACCACTGCGCGTCGTCGACCAGGCACAGCACGGGCTGCTCCCTGGCCACCTCCGCGAATAGGCTCAAGGTGGCCAGCTCGACCAGGAAGCGGTTGGGCTGGGTGTCGGCCAGCCCGAACGCGCCGCGAAGCGCGGCGGCCTGCGGGTCCGGCAGCCGGTCGAGCCGGTCGAGCACCGGCCGCAGCAGCTGGTGCAGGGCGGCGAAGGCGAGCTCGACCTCGGACTCGACACCGGTCCCGTGGAGGAGGTACAGGTCGGCGGCCTGCTCGGCGGCGTCCCGCAGCAACGTGCTCTTGCCCACGCCGGCCTCGCCGCGAATGACCAGCACGCCACTGCGCCCCTCGCGTGCGTCCGCGCTCAGGGCACCGATGAGGGCGCGCTCCTCGCGCCGTCCATAGATCATGGAAGAGCCCGGTTCGTCGGGAATAGGGGGGCCTCTCCGATCGAGCGTCTGGCAATTCATTTGAGCACATTGCGCCAGGCGAATCACTCATATTGCCGGCGCTTCGGCTTGGTCACACATTTCGGGTTTTATGACCGAAAAAAACGGATATGATTGGCCTGCGGAGGTGGCTTGGGCGTGGTGAACCGGCGGCGACGCAATTTCCGGGCTCGAGCTCTCAGGGGAAGGGCAAGACAGGCTGTCAGATCGGCAGAGCCGGTCGAATCTATTGAATGACTAGTCCGTGCACGCCCCGACCACCTGGTTGACTGGGCCGCAACCGTTGCTCCGGTGGTGACCTTGCCGGTCAGACTAGTTGTTCGGGGGATTCGAGCCCTCCGCTGCGCTGTCAGGCTAGAGCACCGGTCATGTACACGGCGCTGCATGTAGCCCGAAACGTTGCGTCCAGCCCTGGACCTTGCGCGCCGCCCACGGCGGCCACGCAAGCTCCTCGACACCGGGTACTTGACCGGCGCTCTACGGGCGCTCTGTGACGTCAGCGCCCCGCCGCACGCTGGGTGCTGACTGGCGGCGGCGAGGAGGAGGTGCTGCTGCAACTGGGGGGAAGCAGCGGTAGGCAGTGTGTGTCGCGTCTGGCGGCTGCAGGCCCGCGGCCACGGGCGCTCGACCTGGCTCACCGACCCCTCGCCGCCGCCGCCCTTTTGTCACCGCAATTCGCCGGACTTATCTGGAGGGGGCCAGATGACCGCTGCGACCGCCGAGCAGCTGGACGTCCACCCAGGTGACCAGGACGCCATCGACCAGGTAGAGGAGTGGTTCCACGCCTACGACAGCACCGGCAACCCCGCTATCCGCGAGCAGATCATCCTCGCCCATCTGGGCCTCGCCGACCGAATTGCCACCCGTTTTCGCAGAAGTCAGGGTGTCTCGCACGAGGATCTCGTCCAGTCCGCCCGGGTCGGGCTCGTCACCGCGGTCAATCGCTACGACTCCAGCCGCCCCAACCCGTTTATCGTCTATGCCATCGTCTGCATCACCGGCGAGCTGAAACGCTCCCTGCGAGACACCTCCTGGCGCCTGCACGTCGCGCGGTCGCGCAAGGAACGGGCGCTGCAGGTTCTGGAGGCCAGCGACGCGATGACGGTGAGCCTGGGACGCTCGCCGAGCGTGGCGGAGATCGCCGCCAGGCTGGGCACCGGCCAGTCCCAGGTGGTCGAGGCGCTGGAGGCCGTCTACACGCGCTTCGTGTGCTCACTCGACCAGCCGGTCGACGAGGACGGGGGCGTCAGCTTGGGCGCGCTGCTGCCCGCTCCGGCCAGCGAGGTCGAGATCGAGGACCTGCTGGTGCTGCCCGAGCTGATCCAGAGCCTTCCAGAGCTCGAGCGCAGGGCGGTCGTGCTGCGCTTCTTCAGCGACCTGAAGCAGCACGAGATCGGCGCGCTGCTTGGCTACTCGCAGATGCACGTCTCGCGCCTGCTGCGCCGCGCCCTGAGCCGCATGCGCGAGCAGCTCTGGTCATAGGCCTCCCCCGGCGGTGTTAGGCTGCCGGACGTGGACGGGAAACGAGTGGTCGCCGGGCCGACCGAGGCCGAGCTGGAGCGGGCGCGCGCGGTGGTGGCGGCGCAGCTGCGGCCGACGCCGGTGGTGGCGCTGGAGCTGCCGGACGGGCGCGGTGAGGTGCTGGCCAAGCTCGAGTGCATGCAGCCGACGGGATCGTTCAAGGTCCGCGGCGCGCTGGCGGCGCTGGCGGCCCGCGCCGCCGCCGGCACTCGGGTCGTGGCTGCCTCGGCCGGCAACCACGCGCTGGGCGTGGTGCTGGCCTCCAGGCGTCTGGGCGTCCCGGCAACCGTGGTGGTGCCGCGGACCGCCTCAGCCGCGAAGCTCGCCGCGCTGCGGCGCCTCGGCGCTGACCTGGTCGAGCACGGCGACACCTACGACCAGGCCGAGCGGCAGGCGCTGCGCCTGGCCGGCGATGGAGCGGCGTTCGTGTCGGGCTACAACGACCCGCAGGTCATTGCTGGGCAGGCCACCTGCGGCTGGGAGCTCTGCCGGCAGGTGGAGGGCGAGCTGACCGTGGTGGTGCCGGTGGGCGGCGGCGGCCTGCTGGCCGGCACAGCCCTGTGGGCGGCGAGCCGGCCGGGCGTCAGGGTGGTCGGGGTGGAGGCGGCCGTGTCGCGGGCGCTGTCGGCGGCGGTGCGGGCCGGCCGGGTCGTCGAGGTGCCGGTGGGCGCGACCCTGGCCGACGGGCTGGCGGGCAACCTCGAGCCCGGCAGCGTCACCCCGTCGCTGGTGACTGGGCGGGTGCACTCCTTCGCCGAGGTCAGCGAGGCCGAGATCGAGGCGGCGATCCGGTTCCTGGCGCTGCGCTGCGGGCTGGTGGTGGAGGGGGCGGGCGCGGCCGGCATGGCGGCGCTGCTGGCAGGCAAGGTCCCGGTGGCCGGCCAGGCGGTGGTGCTGCTCACCGGCCGCAATATCGCCCCGGCCACGCTGGCGCGGATCGTCGGCGACGAGGAGCTCACCGAAGCGGGCAAGCTCAGGCCGGACTGGGACGCCTAGGGCCAGTAGCGCCGCTCGCCGGCTCGGCCAGCTCGACACGGAGCTTGCTCGCTAGAAGTTGAAGCGGGTGGCGCCGAAGGGCTCGGCGGTGCCAAGGCCGAAGACGGTCGTGGGGGTCACCTCGTAGACTTCCCACGGGGGCGGGCCCGCGCTCGGCGCGCTGTACTCGGCGTAGAGGGCGCCGTCGCGCACGGTCGGGTGCCATCCCTGGGCCGCGTACACCTCGGCGATGCGCTGGAGCTTGGCTTCGTCGATCACCTTGACCGCTTCACCCTCCAGCACCACGTCGAAATCGTGCGTGGCGACAGCGATGACGCAATGCGGGTCGTGGGCGAGGTCCTTTGCTTTGCGGGTGCCCGGGCCGGCGCTGAAGTAAAGGGCGCCGTCCGCCCAGAGGACACCCAGGGGCATGACGTGTGGCCTGCCGTCCGGACGCACCGTCGCCAGCCAGAATGTGTGCCGGTCGGGTCCACCCGTTTCCGGGGCCTGGGTCAGACCCTCCAGGCTATCGCGCACCCGGGCCCACGGGACCGGCGCTGCACCGTAGCCGTCGAGATTCCGCTCCGCCACCGGTTCCTTCGCGGCCATCTCTTCTCCTCCGCGTGGTCGCACGATCGTTTCGGTCTGCACCTGCACGCCTACAGGCTGGCAGCGCGGGAGCGGGGGAGCAAGGCTGGGGGATCGGCAGGGGGGTCGGCGGCATGCACCACGGCTGCCGGCCGCCGGCGCCCCTGCCGAAGGGAAGTGCCAGGGAATGCCCCAGGCGGAGCCTGCGGCGCTGGGAACTTCCCACAGCAACGCGACGGCGGGCAAATCCCGAGGCTACCTGCGCAAGGCTATTTAGTGAACTTGAAGTTCGCGGGGCGGGAATTATCCGCAGGCGGGAGCAGTCGGGAGAAGTCGGCGAATCGTCCGAGAATGGAACCGTCTCAGTCCGGCTGGGAAACCGCAGGACGGGCAAAGGCGCGGCGGATCCGCGCGGCCGACCGCTCGGGCTCGCCGGTGACCTGCTCCCAGGTGAGACGCACCACCGTGTAGCCAAGCTCTTCGAGACGCTCCTGGCGAAGCTTTTCGCGGCGCACGGCGTCCGGTTGCTTGTATTTCGTCAGCCCGTCGGTCGCCACCACGGTGGCGAACTGGGGCCAGAGAAAATCGACCCTGGCGAATGGCTTACCCTGGCCTATCGGGGCTTGCGTGACTGGTGGCGGCAGGCCCTGCTCGGCGAACATCACTCGGGCCAGCGCTCCGCGCGCGGCAAGCTGGGCCTGTGGGTGGGCTAGCCGCCGTGGGCCTGGTCGGTGCGGGCCCAGCTCCAGGCGTACTCGGGGTCCTCGGAGCGCTGGGCCGCGGGGCCGAGAAGGAGCGGGCGGAACGTGTCGACCATTACCGCCATCTCGTCCGTGCGCTGCTGGCCCAGCGACGCCTCCACCGCGCCCGGCTGCGGACCGTGGGTGAACCCCGAGGGGTGCAGCGAAATCGAGCCCAGCCCGATCCCCGACCCCTTCCGCGCCGAATAGTCGCCGCCCACGTAGAACATTACCTCGTCCGAGTCCACATTGTGATGATTATACGGAATCGGAATCGCGGCCGAGTCGAAATCCAGCGGTCGCGGGCAGAACGAGCACACCACGAAGCTCGGGCCCTCGAACGTCTGGTGCGCCGGCGGGGGCATGTGCACCCGCTTCACCAGCGGCTCGAAATCGCGGATGTTGAACGCATACGGGTATAGGTAGCCGTCCCAGCCGACCACGTCGAACGGGTGGCGCAGGTAGGTCAGGCGGGTCAGCCCCGCCCGGTTGCGCACCAGCACCGGCGTCTCGCCCTCGTCCACCAGCAGCGGCTCCTCCGGGCCGTGCAGGTCGCGCTCGCAATAGGGGGCGTGCTCCATGAACTGCCCGTGGCGCGAGCGGTAGCGCGCCGGGGGCCGCACGTGCCCGCTTGCCTCCACTATCAGCGCGCGCACCGGCGACTCGCCCGCGAGCAGCCAGCGGTGGGTCGTGCCTGTCGGCACCATCACGTAATCGCCCTCGCCCACCGCCAGCGCGCCGAAAACCGACTCCAGCCGCGCCCGGCCGGCCTGCAGGTAGACCAGCTCGTCGCCGGTGGCGTTGCGGTACAGCTCGCTGTCCCGGTCGGCCGCCACGAACGACAGCCGCACGTCGCCGTTGCCGAGCAGCAGCTGGCGGCCGGCGACCAGGTCGCCCCCGGCGGGCAGGCCGTTGGTGTGGAAGTGGCGGGGGAGCAGGGGATGGTTCGGGACGAGCTGCTCAGCGGCCGTGGGCAGCTCGACCGGCTCCGCCTTGACGATCGCGGTGGGGATGTGGCGGTGGTACAGCAGGGATGCGTCGGAGGAGAAGCCCTCCTCGCCGACGAGCTCCTCGGCGTGCAGCGAGCCGTCCGGCTTGCGGAACTGCGTGTGGCGCTTGCGCGGGACCTCGCCGACCGAGCGGTAGAACGGCATCGCGACCCCCCTTGGTCGTCCGATCACGTGAGCTGCTCTCACACGGTAGGCCAGGCGCAGGCCGGGCGCAGGCCGGGCGCAGGCCGGGCGCAGGCCGGGCGCAGGCCGGGCGCAGGCCGGGCGCAGGCCGGG
>JBKPDO010000163.1:0-3981 GCA_046727955.1 bacterium
CGTCGTCATCGTCGGGGCGTCCAAGCCAGTCCCAATCCGGCGCCCCCGCAGCACCGCACGCCGACGCGCTTCCACCCGCAGCGGCGCCACGACCAGCACCGAACCAGCCGAACAAACCTAAGTTACCGGCATTGCCGCTAACCTCGATTTTTCACGAACCGTGCCAAGAAGCCCGTCGACCGCCAGGCCATCCGTCGCGGCACCTTCACGAACGTCAAGGATCTGATCGGCGCGATCGGGCGCTTCATCGACGGATGGAACAACCGTTGCCATCCGTTTGTGTGGACCAAGACCCCCGACGAGGCCCTGAGCCACGCCCGGCGTCGCCAAACGACTTCAGACGCGGGGCGTTGAGCTACCCAACGGGTGCGGTGCCCCACGCGTAGAAGACCCGGTGCGCGGTGTCCGTCACCTTCGACAGCCCTGAGCCGTCGGTGTTCGCGGTCCACAGGCTGGTCTGGCCGCGGCGGTTCTCTCTGTTGAAAAGCAGCTTCGTGCTGTCGGGCGACCACACCGGGACCAAGGAGAACTCACCACCAATTGGGTTGGTGACCTCCCTGAGCCCGGTCCCGTCCGGATGAACAACCCACGCCTCGGGGGCATGAACAGCCCCCGCCTCGGGGGCGCAGCAGCTGCCAAAGGCGATCAGACCACCGTTCGGCGACCACTGGGCGGAGATGGCACCCAGAGCCGATGGCGTGACCTGGCGCAGCCCGGTCCCGTCGGCGTTCACGACGAAGAGCGCGCTCGTGAATTCTCGGCCGCTCGACAGCTTCCGCGCGGCGAACGTCACCTGTGACCCGTCGGGAGACCAGTCCGCCCCCGCCCGATCGAAGAAGCCCAGGTCGATGACCCCCAGGTTCGGACGACTCAGCTGGACCGCCCCACCGCCATCGGGCTTCACTGAGAAGAGGACGCCGCGAGTTGGGTCGAAGCCGAAACCGGTTGAGTTGTATCGGCTGAACAGGATGCGGGAGCCGTCGGGAGAGTAGCCGTACCCGTTGTCAAAGCTGTCGGGAGGGGTGGCGGTGACCCGCACGAGGTCGCCCGCGTCGGAGGACCGCACCGTGTAGAGGCCCGCGTCGGCCGGGTTCGCGATCCCCTCGCTGTGGCACAGCAGGCGGGTGCCATCGGGGGACCAGGACAGGCAGAAAAGGTCCAGCGGCAGGTTCGGGTTCAGCAGCGTGAAGTCGGACCCGTCCGGGTTGGCCGTGGCCGGCTGCACGCTATCTTCGCTCCAGAGGTTACAGAGGACCTTGCTGTTGTCCGGCGACCAGGTATTGCAGGTGGTGCTCCCCTGGGGGCCGATCTGATGTTCGTCGGACCCGTCGGGGTTGATCGTAAAGCCGTAGTTGGGAAAGACCTGGCCGACGACGATCTTCCCGTTGGTGCCGGGAGGGATGCTGCCCTGCGCCGGTAAACCCACAGCAACGAGCCCCAGCAGGGTCATCGCCAAAACACCTACGAGTGCGATCAGGCGCTTCATCGCCGCCCCCCTCTGCTGTGACCCCTTGGGGGTCAGCGTCGGGATCGACCCTAGCCGCCTGACCAAGCAAGGTCAATGCGTAATGGGGCGTAATGGGGCGTGCGGATCAGTCACCCAGTTCCTCGGCCGTGACCGCTACGGCCCCACCGCGAGCTTCACCCAATGGGTGTAAGCCATCACCCCTCATCGGCCCAGGTCAGCGGGCCTCTTGGACGACCTTCGTGAAATATTGAGGCTAAGTACTGACGTATGGAAGTTCGTGCGTGGTCAGGAGCCGGCTGGTGGGAGGTGCTCCTGCCAGGCGTCGGGGGTGTTCAAGTACAGCCCGCAGGCACAGTCCAGGGCCTCCTCAGGCTCACCGATCGGCAGCCCGCTTGGCAGCACTGAGTCCTCGTACCCGTCGCGGCTGGCCAGGTAGATGGCGAACCCCCACAGGCTGGCGGAGCCGCTGTAGCGCAGCCGGCACAGCGGCAGGACCTCGCCGCTTTCGAGTTCGCCGTCGACGTAGGCGAACCGGCCGCGGAAGCGGACGGCGACGCTGGCCAGGCCGGGCCAGCGGTCCCGCTGGCGCTGGCGCAGCCGCTGGCCAAGCGAGGTCTTGGTGGACTCGGGGATCGCCGGTGGCATCGCGCCATGGTGCCTGATCCGCCCAGGGCGTGCCCGGTGTCGCATAGGCTCCCTCCTCGGCCGGCCTGTGGGGCTGGCCGAGGAAGGGAGGGATGGTGGCACAAGGTGGCGGACGCAGCCCGTTTACGGTCACGCTGACCGCGTCGCAGCGGCGCTTCCTCAAGGCCTTGGTGCGCAAGCAGACCGCCCAGCAGCGCCAGGTGACCAGGGCCAGGATCGTGCTGCTGGCCAGCGCGGGCTGGGCCAACGCGCACATCGCCCGCAAGCTTGGGATCGCGCCCAACACCGTCGGCAAGTGGCGCAAACGGTTCTCCACCGAGGGCTTCGACGGCCTGGCCGACCGCAAGCGGTCCGGCCGCCCGCGGGTGTTCCCACCGGTGGTGGTCGCCTATGCCAAGGCGGTCGCCTGCGAGCTGCCCCGCACCCGCGGGGTGCCGCTGTCGCGCTGGAGCCTGCCGGAGCTGCGTGCCGAGTTGCTGGGCAGCGGGCTGGTCAGCGAGGTCTCGACGACCACGCTGTGGCGCTGGCTGGCCGAGGATCCGATCAAGCCGTGGCAGCACCACGCCTGGATCTTCCCTCGCGACCCGGCATTCGCCGCCAAGGCTGGGGTGGTCTTGGACCTGTACCAGCGCGTCTTCCAGGGAGTGGAGCTGGGTGAGGGCGAGTATGTCATCAGTGCCGACGAGAAGACCTCCGTCCAGGCGCGCTGCCGCTGCCATCCCACCCTGCCACCCGCCCAGGCCCGCATGATGCGCGTCGAGCACGAGTACGAGCGCCGGGGCGCGCTGGCCTACCTGGCCGCTTGGGATGTCCACCACGCCCGCCGGTTCGGCCGCTGCGAGCCGACGACTGGGATCGAGCCGTTCGACCGGCTGGTCGCCTAGGTCATGACCACCGAGCTCTACGCCACTGCCGAGCGGGTGTATTGGGTGGTCGACAACGGCAGCTCCCACCGCGGCCAGGCATCCATCCGGCGGCTGGAGGGCAGGTACGCCAATCTGCGGCTGATCCACCTGCCCGTCCACGCCTCCTGGCTCAACCAGATCGAGATCTACTTCTCCATCGTCCAGCGCAAGGTCCTGACCCCCAACGACTTCACCGACCTGGTCGAGGTCCAGCAGCGCCTGCTCGGCTTCCAGCGCCGCTACCAGCAGACCGCCATGCCGTTCGACTGGCGCTTCACCCGGTCCGACCTGGACCGGCTCCTGCGCCAGCTGGACGACTTTCCCCAGGCCGCCTAAACCAGCAACCAGCAGCAGGACCGGCCGGCGCGCCACGCCGACGCCACCAACGCCACCACCCTGGCCGCAAAGGACTCGCCCGATGACCCAGCAGCTGGACGCCTACCTGGAGGTCGGGGTCGGCGCCCACGTTCGGGTGCCGGTAGGAATGGAACAGAAAACCGGTTCTACTGTCACATCTGTTGACAGCGCTGGGTGCAGGTGGTCAGCCTGTGCGGCATGGACGCAGACGGAGTGGCGTTCCTGCGAGCAGACGTCGAGCGGTTCTGCGGCGAGCTGGCCGACCTGGCGCCCGCGGCCCGGCTGCGGCTGGTGGCCGAGCTGCGCGCGGCGCTGGACGAGGTGACCGCCGCGGCGTTGACCTCGGGCGTGGCGGCTGCCAAGCAGGAAGGCTGGGGGCTGCCTGGTAGCGCCCAGCTTCAAGGCGACTCGGCCTGACCGCATGCATATCGTCGCGTATTCGCAGCAGATGAAATTCGCGGCGGAAGGAACAACGGAACGGAATCCAGCGGTAGGCCGAGGCTGGGAAGCATCGTTGCTGGTCAGCAGCCGGCAACCCGCAGATCATGCCCCTGCGGATGCGGCATCCCGTCCGCAACCGCACCCTAGTTGACCAGCCAAGACGCC
>JBKPDO010000164.1:0-31120 GCA_046727955.1 bacterium
TCTTCCGAGGCAGATCAACATGTCATTGGACAGGCGTGTATCTATGCCGAATCGGGATTCCCACCAGGCCGCAGGCCGCCTACCTGCGGCTTCAGCCCCAGCCGTAGCCCAGAACCCTGATTAGCTGCGGAACGCGGGCGATACTGGTGTAGAGAAAGGTCGGGTGGAAAAGGTCGGGTGGAGTGGACGCTGGTCTTGTCCGGCGGTCGCCCGGCCCGCGGAGGCTGAGATGGCGCTGACCGGATTGCCGTTCCTGGTTGTGCTCGTGGCAACGGCGGCAGCGCTGATGGGCGCGACGATGCTGCTGTGGAACCGGTGGCCGTGGCCGTGGGCCGCTCCCATAAGGCTGCTGTTCCTCCTGCTGCTGATGGCCGCCGGCGTGGTCCTGGTCGCCGACATCGTCAACCGCGACTATGACTTCTACACCTCGTTCAACGAGCTCCTCGGGCACGAGCCAGTGCGGGGCGTCGTCGTCACTGCCGAAGGTCCGTCCGGAGTGGCCGGCACCGGCGGCGGGGGAGCCCAGTACCGGGCGAGCAATGCATGGACCACCCAGGGTGCGAATAGGGGCGCATACGGGCGGGTCATCCGGATACGGCTCAACGGCGCGCGCTCCGGCGTGAGCCGAGAAGCCTTGGTCTACCTCCCGGCTGCGTACTTCCAGCCGTCCCAGGCCAGGCGACGCTTCCCTGTCATCGAGCTGTTCCACGGCTACCCCGGAAGTCCCACGAACTGGACCCACCAGATGCGGTTCGCACAAACCCTCGATGCCGAGATCGCGGCCGGACGCATGCCACCAGTCATCGCGGTCGCCCCCGCCGCCAACGATCCCGGCCGCGACAGCGAGTGCGTCGACGCCGTTCAGGGCCAGTGGGACGAGACGTATCTCGCCCTCGACGTGCCGGCCGACATCGAACGCGATTTCCGCGCCCTGGACACCCGCGCATGGGCGACGCTCGGCTACTCCACCGGCGGGTTCTGCGCGGTCAATATCGCTTTGCACCATCCCGACCGCTACGCCGCCGCCGCGTCTCTGTCCGGCTACTACACCGCCCTCGTCGGCGGCTCCACGGGCGATCTCTACCGAGGGCACACGGCGGCGAGGCGCTGGAACTCGCCACTGTGGGTGGTCGCCCACCGGCCCGCGAATGTGGCCATGTACCTCGTCGCCTCACGCGGCGATCCCTCGGTGATGTGGGCCATGACGAGCATGCGCAGGGCGGCCGACGACCGGTGGCCTCTGGTCACCGTCACCCTGCCCGCGGGGGCCACAACTTCCATGTCTGGTACATCTCCAGCCTGCCCGCCTTCGAATGGCTCGGCGCCCACCTCCCCTCAGCGAGAGCCGTGCAGGTCCAGGAAGGGCGCCACCGGGGACCCGGACGGCTCTCTCATCATCTCCTCATGATGGTATGGAGATGATGGCGGGCAGAGCCGGCGAGAGGATGAGGCGCGTGCGGGTCCTGATCAGGGCAGGGCTGGGGCGGCTGCCGATCCGCGTCCGGCTGACCGCGTGGTACGTGCTGCTGCTCGGGGTGATCCTCACCGCGCTCGGCGCGTTCCTATCGTTGCGCCTGCGGGCCGATCTCGTCGCCGGAGTCGATGCCACCCTGGACACGCAGGCTGAGCAGATCGTGTTCGGGCTCAAGGACCCGGACGAGACGGAGTTCCGGGACATCAGCAGGCTGGCCCTGGCTGGCCCAGCGGGGCGGGGCTCGGCGGCCCAGCTCCTATCGCCGCGTGGCGAGGTCCTCGAGACCGCCCGCGAGCCCGTGGCCGCCCAGCCGATGCTGCCGCCCAGCCGGCTGGCCGCCGTGCTCAGGTCTGGCCAGCCGGTCCGGGCGACGGTCCAGCTCGGCCCCGAGCGCGAGCCGTTCCGGGTCCTGGCGGTCCCGCGGACCGGCCACGGCGGCCCCACCGTCGTGGTGGTCGCCGCCTCTCTGGTAAGCGTGGAAGACTCGCTCGAGCGCCTCCAGTTGCTGCTGTTGCTGGCGGTCCCCGGCGTGCTCGCGCTGGCCGGAGGTGGCGGCTGGCTGCTGGCGCGCAGGGCGCTGCTGCCGGTAGCCCGCATGACCAGCCAAGCCGCGGAGATCGGCTCCGAGCGCCTGCACGACCGGGTTACCGTCCCAGCCGCCGCCGACGAGCTCGCGCTGCTGGGGCGCACCCTCAACGCGATGCTCGATCGCATCGAGCGTGGGGTGACCCAGCAGCGCCGCCTGATCGACGACGCCTCCCACGAGCTGCGCACGCCGCTGGCGATCCTGCGGGCCGAGCTGGACGTCGGACTCCGCGACGAGCGGCTGGGCCCGCACGCCATCGAGGTCCTCGGCAGCGCCACCGAGGAGGTGGCGCGCATGAGCCGGCTGGTCGACGACCTGCTCACCCTGGCCCATGCCGACGAGGGCGGGCTCCAGCTCCAGCCGGCGCCGGTGCGGCCCGCCGAGGTAGCCGCGTCCGTGGTCGCCAAGCTGCGGCCGATGGCCCAGACGAAGCGGATCACGCTGTCGCTCGAGGGCGACAGCCCTCCCGTCCAGGCTGATCGGTCACGCTTGGCCCAGGTGCTGACCAACCTGGTCGACAACGCGGTGAAGTACACCGCCCCGGGGGGCGCCGTACGGGTGCGTGTCTGGAGCGACGCCGACTCGGTCGGGGTGTCAGCGCACGACACCGGCCCGGGGATCGCCCCCGAGGCGCTCCTCCGCGTGTTCGACCGGTTTTTCCGAGTCGATACGGCCCGCTCCCGCGGGCTGGGTGGCAGCGGCCTCGGGCTGGCGATCTGCAAGGAGATCGCGCAGGCGCACGGCGGCCGGATCTGGGTCGAGAGCGAGCCTGGCGTCGGCAGCACCTTCACCCTGACGCTCCCGCGGCGCCCTGGCTCTGGCTCGGCGGCGCCCCGACAGGATCAGGCCTCCACGCGCTAGTGCTGCGTTCCTCAACAGCGGTGCATGATGCTGGCAGCGCCAATACGGGTGCTGACCTGGTCATCTGGGGAGCCGAAACCGTACCCGTCTTGAGGAACGTTGCACTAGTGCTACGTTCCTCAAAGGCGATACACGAAAACTCGCCGTCGGTGGCGTGGGGACGGTGGCGGGCGGCCCCACACCCACGGGTGGGCGCGGGCGTTCAACTGTAGGGTCGCAACCTGGGTCGCGAGCGTGATCTCGCCCGGGTCGGCGAAGGTCTGCCTGGCCAGCCCCTCGCGGCGAAACAGCCGCCACCAGCCCTCCTGCAGAGTGAGCCAGCAGGCCCGCTTGAGGATGAAGGCGTGCTGGATGCGGGGGTGGTCGGCCAGCCAGGTGCGGGTGCTGCAGCTGGTGTGGCTGGACAGGTTGTCGGTGATCACCACGATGGTCCCGGTCGGGTTGGCGGTCTCGACGGCGGCCAGGAGCTGCTGGTAACCGACCGAGTTGCGGGAGGGGGCGGTCATCGTCACCTCCTGCCCGTCGCCGACGCGCAGCGCGCCGTACACCCAGGTCTTCTCCATGCCACGGCTGTACTCCAACGGCGCCTTGATGCGATGCCCGTCGGGTGACCAGCCCGGCGCCGGCGGGAAGGTGCGCGGGATCACCGGACCGAGCTCGTCGGCGCAGATCACGGTCGTCGCCTCGGGCGGATCGGTGTAGAGGGCGATGACCTTGGCCCTTTTGGGGCGAAGTCCGGGTCGGTGCTGGCCGCCCACGAGCGGGTCGGTCGCCACCGCACCCGTTCGCTGATGAGGATGCGGCGGACCTGGCTGCGGCCCACCCGGATGCCCTCGGCCTGGGCGCGCTCGGCCAGGGCGTCCAGGGTCCACTGCGCCGGCGCCTCGGGCTGGGCAGGCGCCAGCAGCCCCTCCCCGCCCTGGTGCAGCCGGCCGGGCGGCTGCGAGCGGGCCAGGGCGATGAGCCGGCCACGCTCGGTCTCGGTCAGGCGCCGAGGTCGGCCGGGTCCTGGCCGGTCGCCGAGCCCGTCGACGCCCTCGGCGTTGAAGCGGTGCAGCCGCTCCCGCACCGTCTGCGGGTGGCAGCCCAGCTGGTGGGCGATCTGGGTGGTGCGCAGGCCGTCCCAGCTGTGGGCGATCATCGGGGCGCGCCGGATCCAGTCGCCGGGGGCGTGCCGGGCGCCGGCCAGCTTGCGGATGGTGCGCTCTTCGGCGGGGTCGACTGGTGGTCGGGCGAACAGCAGGACGGGCGCGGCGGCTCCCTCCTCGGCGCGCACCAGCATGCAGCCGTCGATACGAGCACACCACCTATACCCACATTGAGGAACGTAGCACTAGAGCGCCGGTCAAGTAGTACTGGCTCGAGGGGATTGCGTGGTCACCCGGAGCGGCGCGCAGGGCCAGGAGCTGCACGTATGGTCCGGCGCTGCATGCTGCGCCGCTACTTGACCGGCGTTCTAGAGGTTGCGGGCGAGCGCCTGAAGGCGCGGGCGTGGTCTCGGGCGGCCATGCCGGATCGTGCCGGGTTCACCGGCATCTCATCGCGAGCGCAGTAAACCGGCGGGCGGGGGAGGCGGGTGAGGAGCGGGAGCATGAAGCGTGGCAGCGGTGCGCTGCTGTACGACGACGTTGTGGGCTGGGCTGCGAGACTGGCGGGCGCCACTATCCGGGCGACCGGCCGTGGGCAGGGTGCGACGCTGCCGGGCAAGCTCGCCGAATGGAGCGCTCCTGGGATCACCCGGCGGCGGACCGCGGCCTTGGACCGGGTGGTCCTGGTCTCCGGCACGAACGGCAAGACGACCACGACCGCGATGCTCACCGCCACCTTGGCCGCTGACGGCCGCCGGCTGGCCAGCAACGCCTCCGGCTCGAATCTGTACCGGGGCCTGACCACGGCGCTGCTGGGCGCTGGCCCGCAGACCCAGGACGCCGTCCTGGAGGTCGACGAGGCGGTACTGCCCCGCGCGATCGACGACCTCCGTCCCGACCTGGTCGTACTGCTCAACCTGAGCAGGGACCAGCTCGACCGGCACCACGAGGTGCAACGGCTGGCGGAGGGGTGGCGGGCGGCGGTCGGGCGGCTGCCCGCCGGCGCGACCGTGGTCGCCGACTGGGCGGACCCCAAAGTGGCGTGGGCCGCCGAGGCGGGGCCACGAACCGTCCTGGTCCGTCTGCAGGGACGCACCCTCGGCCGGGACGGCGTGAGCTGCCCCGCCTGCGGTGGCCTGCTCAGCCAGGCCGACTCCGGCCGCTATCGCTGCCAGCGGTGCGGCTGGTCCCCAGCACCGCCCACGGTCGAGGTCGAGCGGCAGGGGCACGAGATCAGCCTCCACGGCTTCGGCATCAGCAGCCGCGCGCGGCTGGCGGTCGCTACCCCCGGCTACGCGCTGGACGCCGCGGCGGCCTGGGCTGCGGGGATCTGGCTCGGCGCCGATCCCGGGTGCTCGGTGGCCGCGATCGCCCGTCTGGGAATCGTCCAGGACCGCTACGCGGACGTGTTGTGGCGGGGGATCCCGCTCCGCCTGCTGCTGGCCAAGAACCCGGCCGGGTGGGACGAGGCGCTCAGCGCGGCGGCCGACCCGGGCCGGACGGCGATCGTCGCCGTCAACGGCGACGGGCCGGACGGCCGTGACACCTCCTGGCTGTGGGACGTCGACATGGGCCGGCTGCGCCAGCGGCCACTGGTGGTCGCCACGGGAGCGCGGGCCGAGGACGCGGCGCTGCGCCTCGAGGTCGCCGGTGTCCCCTGTGCCGTGATGCGACCGCTGAGCCGCGCGATCACCTGGGCGGGCGCCCGGCCAGGCGGCCACCGTGTGGACCTGTTCGCCGACTACACCTCGTTTCAGCAGGCGCGGAGGCTCATCAGCAAGGATGGCTGAGCTCCACCGCGCCCGCCTCGAGGCCGTCCTGGGCAGTGGCCGGCTCGGCCGGCGCCGGCGCCGGCCCGGCTGATCCGGCTGATCCGGCTGATCCGGCTGATCCGGCTCAGCTGCCCTCGGAGCGCCGGCGGCGGCGCACCTCGAACAGCGCAAGCGCGCCCGCGACCGCGGCGTTCAGGCTCTCGACCCGCCCCGCCATGGGGATGTGCACCAGCACGTCGCAGGTCTCTCTGACCAAGCGGTGGAGGCCGCCGCCCTCGCCGCCGACCACCACGCACACCGGCTCGTCGGCCAGCTCCAGCTCGAACAGGCTCGCCGGCGCGTCGGCGGCCAGGCCGATGCACCACAGGCCGGAGGCTCGCAGCCGCTCCAGCGCTCGGACCATATTGGGGACCTCAGCAACCGCGACGTGCTCGAGCGCTCCGGCCGAGGACTTGACCGCCACCGCCGACAGCGGGGCGCTGCGGCGCCGCGGCACGATCACGCCGTGGCAGCCGGCGGCGTCCGCGCTGCGCGCCAGGGCGCCGAGGTTGCGAGGGTCCTCGATCCCGTCGAGGGCGAGGAAGAAGGGCGGCTCGCTCGTCCCGAGCGGGATCGCCAGCAGTTCGTCCAGCTCGACCGGCTGGATCGGCGCCACCAGCGCGGCGACCCCTTGGTGCGCCCCAGTCTGCGCCTGCGCGTCCAGCGCCGAGCGCGGCACGGTCTCGACAGGGACCCCGCGCTTGCCGGCGAGCGAGAGCAGCTCGGCGAGCGAGCCGCGCTCGGCGCTGGAAACGGCCACCACCACCCGCTCGACCGGGCGACCGGCGCGGAGCGCCTCGAGCACCGGGCGCCGGCCTTCGAGCAGCACCCAGCCGGGCTCGGCGCGCAGGGCGGCACGGCCTGCCTCGAGCCGGTCGCGCCGACGCGCCTGCTTGGCGGCGCGGGCGCCATCGCCCCTGGACCTGGCCCGCCGCTTCTCGGCCGGAGCCCGGGGCCGCTGCGGCTCGCGGGCCTGCTCCGGCTCGCCCTGGTACGGCGGGCGGCCCGGACCTCCTACCGGGCCAGGTGCCACCGGGGGCCTCCGGGCCGGTCCTCGACCCGGATGCCGATCGCGCCCAGGCGCTCGCGCACCATGTCAGCGGCGGCGAAATCGCGCGCGGCCCTGGCACGCTCTCGCAGCTCCAGGACCAGGTCGAGCACGGCTGGGAAGGCGGTCACGTCTGGCAGGTCGAGCAGTGGCGTGAAGCCCAGCCGGGCGGCCAGGTCGGTGAAGGTCGCCAGCCGCGTGCGCAGCTCCGCGATGGCGGAGGCGCTGCCCCGCTCCGCCTTGGCGATCGCCGGGTTGGCGTCGTTGACCAGGTCGAACAGCGCCGCCAGGGCAGCCGGGACGTTGATGTCGTCGTCCAGGGCGGCCGCGAAGCGCTCCGTCCAGTGGCCTTCCTCCACCTTGTCCACCTTGGGCCCCTCGCCGGCCGGCGGGAGCGCTCGGGCGGCGTTGACCGCGAAGGTCGACAGCCGCTCATAGGCGGCGGTCGCGTCGGCCAGCACCTCGGTCGAGAACTCGAGCGGGCTGCGGTAGTGAGCGGTCATCAGCGCGTAGCGCAGCACCACGCCACGGTGGCGCTTCAGGAGCTGGCGCGGGCTCACCACGTTCCCCACCGACTTGGCCATCTTCTCGCCCTGCACCTCGAGGAAGGCGTTGTGCAGCCAGTAGCGGGCGAAGGGCTCGCCGGTGGCGCCCTCGTACTGCGCGATCTCGTTCTCGTGGTGGGGGAAGATGAGGTCCTCGCCGCCACCGTGGATGTCGAAGCCCTGACCGAGGTACTTCGACGACATCACCGAGCACTCCAGGTGCCAGCCGGGCCGGCCCTCGCCCCAGGGGGATGCCCAGGTCGGCTCGCCGGGCTTGGCGCCCTTCCACAGCACGAAGTCGAGCGGGTCGCGCTTCTCGGGATTGACCTCGACCCGGGCGCCCGCCAGGAGATCGGCAGTGTCGCGGCCGGAGAGCTTGCCGTACTCCGGGAACTTGCCGACGGCGAAGTACACGTCTCTGCCGGCCTGGTAGGCCAGGCCAGCGCTGAACAGCTTGGCCACCAGGTCGAGCATCTCCGGGACGTGGCCGGTGGCGCGGGGCGCGATGTCGGGCGGCAGGACGCCGAGCGCGGCGGTGATCTCCTCGTAGACGCGCGTCCACTGCTCGGCGATGACGAAGGCGCGCAGGGCGTCGTGCCCAGACGCCTCGACGACGTGGTCGTCGATGTCGGTGTAGTTGCGCACGTACAGCACTTTGTAGCCGGAGGCGAGCAGGTGCCTGCGGAGCACGTCGAAGACGACCACGTTGCGAAGGTTGCCGATGTGCGGCTCGTTGTAGACCGTTGGCCCACACAGGTAGATGCCGACCTTGCCCTCGTCCCTTGGGACGAACAGCTGCTTGCTTCTGGTCAGCGTATTGGTGAGGTAGAGGGCCACAGCTAAGCTCCAGCGCGTCGGGTTGCAGGACTCGGATCGCTCCAGATGGACATCCTAGCCCGGTAACCCGCCACCCTGCTGACTTCGCCTGCATCTATCCATGTGGGGAGCCCGCTCCCCCTGATCCACCGGGACCTGATCCACCGGGACCCGACCCACCGGGACCCGACCCACCGGGGCACCCCTCGGGGTTCCCCGGACCCCTCCGGCCCCTGGGGTTCCCCGGACCTCTCCGGCGCCCCAAGAGCGCCTGTGCCATGGTTGCTGCGGGCGGGCTGCTAGCCAGCCTCCCCGGCGAGGAGGCAGACGGCCAGGGCGGCGATGCCCTCGCCGCGGCCGGTGAAGGCGAGACCCTCGGTGGACTTGGGGACCACCTGGAGGCGCGCGGGGTCCAGGTCGAGGGCGCCGCCCAGCGCCTCGCGCATGGCCGGGACCAGCGGGCCGAGGCGGGGCCGGTCGCACAGCACCGTGACCGTCAAGCTCTGCACCGTCCAGCCGGCCTCGGCGACCAGCTTGGCGACCTGCCGGCAGAAATCCAGGCTCGAGGCGCCCTCCCAGCGCGAGTCGCCAGGCGGGAAATGCTGGCCGAGGTCGCCGAGACCGGCCGCGGACAGCAGCGCGTCGCAGGCGGCGTGGGCGATCACGTCCGCGTCGGAGTGACCGTCCAGGCCGCGGTCGAACGGCACCCGCACCCCGCCGAGCAGCAGCGGCCGTCCGCGCACCAGGGGATGGACGTCGAACCCCTGCCCGACCCTGAGCGGCGGGATCACCGTGGCGCTCCCGCCCGCGTGGCCCGGGCCGCCCTGGCCAGCAGCGCCTCGGCGGCGAGCAGGTCCACGGGGGTGGTGATCTTGAGGTTCTCCGGCTCGCCGGGCACCACCGCGACCGGGTAACCGGCCCGCTCGACCAGCACGGCGTCGCCGGCCTCACCGGCCTCACCGGCCTCACCGGCCTCACCGGCCTCACCGGCCTCACCGGCGCCGGTGGCGGCTGTGGTGGCGGTGCCCGTGGTGCCCGTGGCGGCGGTGGCCGTGGCGGCGGTGGCCGTGGCGGCGGTGGCCGTGGCGGCGGTGGTGCCCGTGGCCCGCCGGTGTGCCTCCTCGAGGGCGGCCCGCAGGTAGAGCTGCGGGGTCTGGATGGCACGCAGCACCTCGCGGTCGACGATGCCGCCTGAGCGGTCCCCGGCCGCCACCCGGCGGACGGTGTCCGTCACAAGAGCGCCAGGGACGATCCCGTAGCGACCCTCCATGCCATGAAGGGTCTCGAGCAGCCGGTCGATGGCGCCGGCGGCGACCAGCGGACGGCAGGCGTCGTGCACCGCCACGTAGGCAGGGCCGGCGGGAAGGGCAGCCAGCCCGGCGGCGACGCTCGCGCGGCGGGTCGGGCCACCGAGGACCACCGCTGCGACCTTGGCGAAGCCGCGCGCGCCCACCAGCTCTCCCACGGCATTGGCGATCAGCGGATGCGTCACCACCACAACGCTCTCGACGCAGCGGTTCGCCTCCACGGCGGCCAGCGCCCAGGAGAGCAGCGGCTGCTCCGCCAGCCCGACCAGCGCCTTGGCCCCCTGGTTCCCGAGCCGCCGGCCATCGCCGGCAGCTGGGACGATCACCCCGACCCGTGGGGACGGGTCAGGCACTTCCTTACCCTTCCAGGGCCTCGTCGACCAGGAGGGTCGCCTTGTGCTCGTCGCACCCGCAGGCGAGCACCAGCTCGGACACGAGGATCTGGCGCGAGCGCTGGAGCATGCGCTTCTCGCCGGCGGAAAGGCCCTTCTCGCGGTCCCGCACGGTCAGGTCACGGACCACTTCGGCGACCTGGAAGATGTCGCCGGACTGAAGCCGCTCGATGTTGCCCTTGAAGCGCCGGCTCCAGTTGCCCTGCGTCGAGGACTCGCCGGTGCGCAGGATGTCGAGCACGCCCTCGACGTCGTCGCCGCTGCACACCTCGCGGATGCCGACCTCCTGACAATTGTCCCGCGGAACCATGAGGGTGAGGTCGCCGTACGTGAGCTTCAGGACGAGGTACTCCCTGGTCTCGCCACCTACCTCGCGGTCCTGCAGCCCTTCGACGACCGCGGCACCGTGCTGCGGATAGATGACGCAGTCCCCGACCTTGAACATACGCGAATTCCCCTTCCCTAAGTACGGAACTTTCTGAGATTAGCACCTACAGGCTATGTGGTACAAGGCGAATGCCCTGGTAGAAGGCCTGATCTGCTTGGCTTGCGCAGCTGGAGCGCCAATATTAAGTAGTTATACATATTGCTCCAAAGCGGATGACTCCGCGAGTCGAGCCAGTCCTTCGCGAAGATTTCGTGCTCGTCCCGGGCCGACCCCCTCGACCTCCTCGAGATCCTCAAGCCCCGCGGCCAGGACGACTTTTAGCGAGCCGAAGCGCTCGACGACCCTCGCGATCACCGAAGAGGGCAGGCCGCGGACCTTCGACAGCAGGCGGTAGCCGCGCGGCACGACCGCCTGGTCGAGCGCATCCGGGTTGCCGGTCAGGTCCAGCGCCTTTGCCACGGCGACGGGGTCCGATAGCTCCTCGGGGCTGCGCCGGCTGAGCTCGTCGAGGACGTCGTCGACCTCGACCCCCCGACCAGGCCGCATGTAGTCGCGCACGGCGAGCCGCTGCTCCTCTTCAACGCCGGCGCCCAGTTCGTCGAGCTGCAGGCGCAGCAGGCGTGCGTCCGCGCCCAGCTCAGCCACGTAGCTCTCCACCTCGCCGCCGATGCGGCGCACCATGTCCGCGCGGCACAGCAGAGCGAGCACCGTGCGATGGGTGGCGTGTCCCTGCAGCTCGAGGGCGTTGAGCGTGGCGCTGGCCTCGTCGAAGCGCGCCCGGTAGTGCTGCAGCGTCTGCACCGCCTGGTTGGCGCGCGAGAGCACCGCGCCGACCTCGTCGACCACGTGGCGCCAGCCGTCGACGTAGAGGGTGATCGTACGCATCGACTCGGACACGGCGATCACCGGCACGCCCGCCTGCCGCGCGACCCGCTCGGCCGTGCGGTGCCTGGTGCCGGTCTCCATGGTGGACACGGCCGGGTCGGGCATCAGGTGGACGTTGGCCCAGAGGATGTCGTGGGCGCCCTCGTCCAGCACCAGCGCCCCGTCCATCTTGGCCAGCTCGGAGAGGCGCTGCGCCGTGAACGGGACCTGGATGCGGAAGCCGCCGGTGAACAGGGCCTGCACCTGCGGCGGGCCGCCGAGCACGATCAGGCCGCCGGTCTCGGCGCGCAGGATGCGCTCCAGACCCTGCCGCAGCGGCGTGCCGGGAGAGACCAGCCGGAGCACCGCGAGCAGGCGGCCGTCCAGCCGCTCCCTGGTCATGGCCTGGACCTCGTTCATCGGTCCCCCGTCGCGCTGGTCGTGGCGGCGCCGCCGGCGGAGGCGGTGGCGGAGGCGGGACGGCGGGGGCGCCGCTCGCCTTCCCCAGCGACGGCCGCCAGCGCCTCGCCCACCGAGCCGGCCGCGGTGAGCGCGAGGTCCAGGGGGGCGCGGAGCGCCTGGCCCGCGGCCGGCACCAGGGCGCGGCGGAAGCCGAGCCGAGCCGCCTCGGCCAGGCGCCGCTCGAGCTGCGGCACCGGGCGGACCTCACCGCCGAGCCCGACCTCGCCGAACGTGACCAGGTCGGCCGGCACCTGCCAGTCGCGGGCGGCGGAGGCCAGCGCCAGGCAGACGGACAGGTCGGCGGCGGGCTCGGTGAGCCGGATCCCGCCGGCGGTGGCGGCGAACACGTCGTGGCCGGAGAAGGAGACGCGCGCCCGCCGCTCGAGCACCGCGATCAGGATCGCCAGCCGGCCCTGGTCCAGGTCCTGGGCCATGCGGCGCGGCATCGCCAGCCCGGTCGGCGCCACCAGCGCCTGGACCTCTGTCACCAGCGGGCGGACGCCCTCGAGGCTCACGGTGCAGGCCACCCCTGGCACGTCGGCCTCGCGGGCCGACAGGAACAGGCGCGAGGGGTCGGCCAGCGGCTCCAGGCCCGATCCGGTCATCTCGAAGCAGCCGACCTCGTGGGCGGGGCCGAAGCGGTTCTTGGTGCAGCGGACCAGGCGCAGCGCGTGGTGCTGATCGCCCTCGAAGGACAGCACCACGTCGACCAGGTGCTCGAGTGTCTTGGGCCCCGCCACCAGGCCCTCCTTAGTGACCTGGCCGACCAGGAAGGTAGCAATGCCCCGCTCCTTGGCCAGCCGGACGAGCTGGGCGGACACCTCGCGCACCTGGCCGACGCCACCGGGCGCGCCGGCCAGCTCCGGGTCGGCGACAGTCTGCACCGAGTCGACCACCACCACCCGGGGGGCCAGCTGCTCGATCAGCACGCGCACGGCGCCAAGGTCGGTCTCGGCCGCCAAGTACAGCTCAGGGTGCAGTGCGCCCAGCCGCTCGGCGCGCAGGCGCACCTGCTCGCGCGACTCCTCGGCGCAGACGTACAGCACCCTGCCCTCGGCGGCGAGCTTGGCGAGCACGCCCAGCAGTAGGGTGGATTTGCCGATGCCCGGCTCGCCGGCCAGCAGCACCACCGAGCCGGTCACCAGCCCGCCGCCGAGCACCCGGTCGAGCTCGTCGACGCCGGTCGGCCGGTGGGCGGCCACCTGCGCCGCGACCTGGGTGATCGGGATGGCCGGCGTGACTGGTCCGGCCGCGCGCGCCGGGCCGCGGCGCTCGAGCACCTCCTCGACCAGCGTGTTCCAGCCGCCGCAGCTCGGGCAGCGGCCGACCCACCGCGGGGTGGAGGCCCCACACTCGGTGCAGGCGAAGGTGGTACGGACGGATCTGGCCACGACGCTTCCTGCGTGCAACGCCTCGGAGGGCAAGGCTGGACCGGCCAACGGTAGCATGGAGGCCGGACCACCAGCCCTCGTTATCCACAAACGTCCCAGGTAGCCTGCCCTGGTGGCTGCCCATCGTGGTGTGGCCGTCTGGCTCAGGTGGGGAGGTGGTAGCGACCGTCCGCTCGGGCGATCAGGCCCTCGGCCTGGAGGCGGGAGAGCAGGGCGGGGAACCAGCCCGGCGGGCGCTCCGCGGCGGCGGCGTCGACGGCCGTGGCCAGCGCGGCCTCGTCCAAGCCGGCGGGCTCCTTCGCCAGGGCGCGCACGACGGCGCCGCGCCAGCGGCGGTCGGAGCTCACGAAAGGCGGCTGTGACCTGGACCTGGACCTGGACCGCGGCGCCTCCGGGCCGAGCGCCAGCCAGCGGCACGACAGGGCGATCGGGCAGCCGTCACAGCGCGGCACAGTGGCACGGCAGTACGTGGCGCCGACATCCATCAGCGCCGACGACCACGCCCAGGCGCGGCCGGCTGGCATCGCCTGGTCGGCCAGCGCCTGGCGGGCCGCCGGGGTGAGCTGCGACGGGTCGGTGCCCGCGAGCGAGCGTGCCAGTACGCGCGCGACGTTGGTGTCGACCGGGGCGACGTCCTGGCCGAGCGCGAAGCAGGCCACCGCGCGGGCGGTGTAGGGCCCGACTCCCGGCAGGCTGGCCAGCTCCTGGACCGTCTCCGGCCAGCCACCCCGCTCCACGACCGCCTGGGCGCAGGCCCGCAGCGCCAGCGCGCGGCGGTTGTAGCCCAGCCCCTGCCAGGCACGCAGCACCGCGGCGGGCGTGGCGCGGGCGAGCGTCCCGACATCGGGGAAGCGCTCCAGGAAGCGTGGGAACGCGACCGCCGCCCGCTCGGCCTGGGTCTGCTGCGCGAGGACCTCCGCGACCAGCACGCGGTAAGGGTCGCGGGTGCGGCGCCAGGGCAGATCGCGGCCGCTGCGGCCGAACCATTCGAGCACCCGGGCGCGGACGGCCTCCAGCCGCTCGGCCTCGACGGCCGGGAACTTGGTCATGGCGGCTCGACGGCCGGGAACTTGGTCATGGCGGCATTGTCGCGACCCCGTTGCGCAGCCGCACGAGGCCGGTGAGGTAGACCGCGGTCGCCAGCGCGCTGGCCACGCCCAGGGCGAGCAGCGACGGCCCGGCCGGCAGCGGCAGCGCCACCGGCAGCACCGCGCCAGCCACCCAGGAGAGCTGGAACACCGTCTCCGATCGGGTGATCGTGGTGCCGCGCACCGCCAGCGGCACGTCGCGCTGCACCAGGCTCTCGAAGCCGAGCCGAGCTGCCGCGGCGGCGCCGCCCATGACCAGCCCGGCGAGCCCCGCGGTGAGGACTCCGACCCGGCTCGCCAGCAGCAGGCCGGTGGCCGCGCAGAGCCCAAGGCCGAGTGCCAGCAAGCCCTCCTCGTGCAGGATCCTGGCGATCCGCGGCACCACGAAGGCGGCGATTATGCTGCCGAACCCGACCCCGGAGAGCAGCAGGCCGAGGCCGGCGGTGCTGACCCCGCGGCGCCGCAGGGCGAATGCGAGCAGGAATAGCACGAAGCCGCCGGCAGCGCGAGTGCCGGCGCTGGCGGACCGCGCCAGGCGCACCCGGGCCACCGGCCAGCGCGCGGCGGTGGTGCCGGCCTGCTCGCCGCCACCGGTGGCCTTGGGGGTCGGTGCGGGCGCGGGCCGGCCCTCTCCGTCCCGCCGCGCCCCCTGCCGCCGCGCCCCGTTCCTCTCCTCGCCGTTCCTCTCCTCGCCGTTCCTCTCCTCGCCGTTCCTCTCCTCGCCGTTCCTCTCCTCGCCGTTCCTCTCCTCGCCGTTCCTCTGCTCCTCGTCCCGCCGCCCCCCGCGGGCCGCGGGGACCGCCAGGGCCAGCGCCGCGCCCAGCAGGAAGACCAGCCCGCTCAGCCGCAGCACGGCCCCACCGCCGAGCAGCTTGTGGACACCCACGCCCAGCAGAGCGCCGAGCGTCCCGCCCACGGCCGCCACCCTGGCCATGCGGCTGTTGATGGGCACCAGCGCCCGCCCGGCGCCGACCAGCTCAGGGACCAGGGCGCTGCGGCTGATGCCGTGGACGCGGGAGCAGACCAGCAGGCCGAACGCGAGCGGGAAGAGCAGCAGCGACTCCACCCGCGGCGCCGCCTCCCAGGCAAGCACCGCGCGCAGCAGCAGCGCGCCGGTCATGGCCACGCGGCTGGCGCCGATGCGACCGTCGAGCACGCGGCCGAGCAGCGGGGCGACCACCGCGAAGGGCGCCACGGTGATCAGCAGGTACAGCGCAACCCGCGGTCGCGCCGCGGCCACCGGCACGGCGAAGAACAGGGTCCCGGCGAGCGCCACCGCCACCAGCGCGTCCCCCACCGCGCTGGTGCCGTGCACCCAGGCGAGGCGGCTCAGCGCACGCCCCTCGGGGGACAGCGCCGCCAAGCCGCGGCGCACCCCCCTGGCCGCGGCGGCCGCGCCATCACCACCACGACGAAGCCCCCGGATTACCCGGGGGCTCCGTCTATCCCTGGGGTGGGACACTCGAAAGCTACTCCGTACCGGCGAGCTCCGCTGGCGGAATGTCGATGCCTTCCTCCGCCTGGTCCAGCGAGCGGAAGACGATCTCGCCATTCTCGACGTCCACGACCACCATCTGGCCCGCGCTGAACTCCTTCCACAGCAGCTTCTCCGACAGCGGGTCCTCGACCAGGCGCTGGATCGTCCGCCGCAGCGGCCGCGCTCCCAGCGCGGGGTCGTAGCCCCTCTCGGCCAGCAGGTCCTTGGCCGCGTCGGTCAGCTCCATGGCGATGTCCTTGGACCTGAGCTGCTCGATCACCCGCCTGGTCATCAGGTCGACGATCTGCTTCACCTCCACCGTGCTGAGCTGGTGGAAGACGATCACCTCGTCGATCCGGTTCAGGAACTCCGGACGGAAGTGCCGCTTGAGCTCGTCCATGACCTTGTCACGCATGCGCTCGTAGTCGACCTTGGCGTCCGGCTTGGCCGTGAACCCCAGCGTCGCGCCCTTGGCGATGTCACGGGTGCCGAGGTTGGACGTCATGATCAGCACGGTGTTCTTGAAGTCCACCGTGCGGCCCTGGGCGTCGGTCAGGCGGCCGTCCTCCAGGATCTGCAGCAGCGTGTTGAACACGTCCGGGTGGGCCTTCTCGATCTCGTCGAACAGCACCACGCTGAACGGCTTGCGCCGCACCGCCTCGGTGAGCTGGCCGCCCTCCTCGTAGCCGATATAGCCCGGCGGGGAGCCGATCAGCCGCGACACGGTGTGCTTCTCCATGTACTCGCTCATGTCGAGCGCGACCAGTGCGTCCTCGTCGCCGAACAGGAACTCGGCCAGGGTGCGCGACAGCTCGGTCTTGCCCACCCCCGAGGGGCCCAGGAAGATGAACGAGCCCGACGGCCGCTTGGGGTCCTTCAGGCCGGCCCTGGTGCGGCGGATCGCCTGTGAGACCGCCTTGATGGCCGGCTCTTGGCCGACGACCCGCTTGTGCAGCTCGTCCTCCATCCGCAGCAGCTTGGCCGTCTCCTCCTCGGTCAGCTTGAACACCGGGATGCCCGTCCACGACGCCAGCACCTCGGCGATCTCCTCCTCGTCGACCTCGGCGACGACGTCCATATCGCCCGTCTTCCATTCGCGCTCGCGGCGCGCCTTGTCGGACAGGAGGTTCTTCTCGCGGTCGCGTAGGGAGGCGGCCTTCTCGAAGTCCTGGGCGTCGATGGCGGATTCCTTCTCTCGCCGGACCTCGGCGATCCTGCCGTCGAACTCGCGCAGGTCGGGTGGGGCCGTCATGCGACGGATGCGCATCCGGCTGCCCGCCTCGTCGATCAGGTCGATCGCCTTGTCGGGCAGGAACCGGTCGGAGATGTAGCGGTCGGCGAGGTTCGCCGAGGCGACCAGCGCGTCGTCGGTGATGGTCACCCGGTGGTGCGCCTCATAGCGGTCACGCAGGCCCTTCAGGATCTCGATCGTGTGCGCCACCGTCGGCTCGTTGACGTGGATCGGCTGGAAGCGCCGCTCCAGCGCCGCGTCCTTCTCAAGGTGCTTGCGGTACTCCTCGAGGGTGGTCGCGCCGATCGTCTGCAGCTCACCGCGGGCGAGCATCGGCTTGAGGATCGAGGCCGCGTCGATCGCGCCCTCGGCGGCGCCCGCCCCCACCAGGGTGTGCAGCTCGTCGATGAACAGGATGATGTCACCGCGGGTGCGGATCTCCTTGAGGACCTTCTTCAGGCGCTCCTCGAAGTCGCCGCGGTAGCGCGAGCCGGCCACCAGCGCGCCGAGGTCCAGGGTGTAGAGCTGCTTGCCCTTGAGCGTCTCGGGGACCTCGCCCTTGACGATCGCCTGCGACAAGCCCTCGACGATGGCGGTCTTGCCCACGCCGGGCTCGCCGATCAGCACCGGGTTGTTCTTGGTGCGGCGCGACAGCACCTGCATGACTCGCTCGATCTCTCGCTCGCGACCGATGACCGGATCGAGCTTGCCCTCGCGAGCGAGCTGGGTGAGGTTGCGACCGAACTGGTCGAGCACGAGCGACCCCTGTGGCTGAGATTCACCGCCGGGCCCCGCCGTGGCACCCTCCTTGCCACCCGCGTACCCCGAAAGCAGCTGGATGACCTGCTGACGGACGCGCGACAGGTCGGCGCCGAGCTTCACGAGCACCTGCGCCGCCACGCCCTCGCCCTCGCGGATGAGGCCGAGCAGGATGTGCTCTGTTCCGATGTAGTTATGACCGAGCTGGAGCGCCTCGCGGAGGCTGAGCTCCAGCACCTTCTTCGCTCGTGGCGTAAAGGGGATGTGCCCCGTCGGGGCGCTCTGCCCCTGGCCGATGATCTCCTCGACCTGCGCGCGGACCGCTTCGAGCGAGATGCCCAGCGACTCCAGCGCCTTGGCGGCCACGCCTTCGCCTTCGTGGATCAACCCGAGCAGGATGTGCTCGGTTCCGATGTAGTTGTGATTGAGGAGCCGGGCTTCCTCCTGGGCGAGCACGACGACCCGTCGAGCCCGGTCGGTGAAGCGCTCAAACATGCCAAACCCCCAGGGATACGGCGGCAGCAACACCTTGCCGCCAATCGACTATACACCCGGCCCCCTGGCGTCCTGTTGGGGAAGGTCCGCCGCAGCGGGCGGATGCGTTCGTCGGTTCGTTCGGTTCTGGTTCGTTTGTGTTCGGTCGGATGTCAGCTGTTTACCACTCTGGCAACGTCCCAACCCCGGCGGATGTTCCTGCCTCCCACCATCACAGATCGGCCCGTCGGAGTTGGCCGCTACAGCTCCTCCGGCCGGAGCTGCGGGAACAGGATAGCTTCCCGGATCGACGAAAGATCGCCGAGCAGCATGACCAGCCGGTCGACGCCGATGCCGAGGCCGGCGTTGGGCGGCAGGCCCAGCTCGAGGGCGCGCAGGTACGGCTCGTCCACCACCATCGCCTCCTCGTCGCCGCCCGCCTTGGCGAGCGCCTGCTCCTCCATGCGGGCGCGCTGCTCGTCGGGGTCGGTCAGCTCCGAGAAGCAGTTGGCGTACTCGCGGCCGCCGATGACCAGCTCGAACCGCTCGGTCACGTAGGGGTCGTCGCGGTGCGGGTGGGCCAGCGGCGAGACCTCGAGCGGGTAGTTGGTGACAAAGGTCGGCTCGACGATCCCGCCCTCGACGCGGTGCTCGTACAGCTCGAGCACCAGCTTGCCGACGCCCCAGCCCGGCTCGTAGGGCACCTTGGCGCGGTCGCAGACCGCGCGCACGCGCTCGAGCGGCCAGTCGTAGGCCAGTTCGGGCTCCGAGACCGCCTCGCGGACCAGCTCGAGCATCTCGACCTCGCGCCACTCGGCGTCGAGATCGATGACCTGGCCCTGGTAGGTGACGGTGCGCTTGCCGAGGGCGGCGTCGGCCGCCTCCTGGATCACCCCGCGCGCCAGCACCATCATGTCCCGGTAGTCCTGGAAGGCCGCGTTCGACTCCAGCATCGTGAACTCGGGGTTGTGGCGCGCGTCGATGCCCTCATTGCGGAACGCCCGGTTCAGCTCGAACACCCGGTCCATGCCCCCGACCAGCAGCCGCTTCAGGTACAGCTCGCTGGCGACCCGCAGGTACAGATCGGTGTCCAGCGCGTTGTGATGGGTGACGAAGGGCCTCGCCAGCGCGCCGCCCGGCACCGGCAGCAGGATGGGCGTCTCGACTTCCACATAGCCGCGGGCCCGCATGGAATCGCGCAGCGACTGCACCACCGTGATGCGCAGCCGCGCCGCCGTTCTGGACTGGGGGTTGACGATCAGGTCCAGCTCGCGTTGGCGCGATCGCACCTCGACGTCGGTGAGGCCCTTCCACTTGTCGGGCAGCGGCCGCAGGGACTTGGAGAGAAGCACGACGCTGGTCGCCTTGACCGACAGCTCGCCGCGGCGGGTCCTGACCACCGGTCCCTCGACCCCGACCCAGTCGCCGGCGTCGAAGTCGACGGCCAGCTCGAAGGCCGGCTCGCCGAGCGACTGCACGGTGAGCATCGCCTGCAGCTCGTCGTCGCCCTGCCGCAGGGTCCAGAAGGCGAGCCTGCCCATGGAGCGCTTGAGGACGATCCTGCCGGCCACGCGGACCACGTCGCCGGACTCCTCGCCGGGCTCCAGGCCCCTCCAGCCCTCGGCGACCTCCGCCAGCGTGTGGCTACGGGCGAAGCCGACCGGGTACGCGTCGATCCCGGCCGCGCGCAGCCTGGCCAGCTTCTCGCGGCGTGGCTGCTCGACGGCGGAACGCTCCTCTGCTGGCTCGGGCACAGTGCTCCCTGGTCGCCTGCTCGCGGTGATGTCAACCGCATGCTACTGGACGGGCTGGGGCGGCGCGTCACTCGAAGAGGTCCTCGTCGCGCTCGCGGTGGTGATCGCGGGTCCGCTCGCTGAGCCCCCGGAGCCGTTCGCTCGGCAGGTACGAGCGACCTCTCCGCTCGCCTCGCGGCACAAGGAAACCGCCATCCACGAGTACCTTGAGGTCCCGCGTCGCCATCGCGTCTGACACGCCCCCCAGCGCGGAATCGTCAGCGAGCGCGCGGTAGATCCCCCGCTGCAGCCGCCGCCCACCCGCGGCGTAGAACAGCCCGGCGATCACCCGCTCCGGTAACCCTTCGCGCTGAGTTTCGCGCTCCAGGAGGTCCCAGAGCCGCTCGGACTGACGCACGCGGCGCAGCAGCGTCTGGGCCTGGCGGAAATGCGCCGTCAAGACGAACCGGACCCACGCCCGCGCGTCACGCTCCGGCTGCCAGCTCCCCTGACCAACCTCCGCGAGCACGCCGTAGTACGCCTGCGTGTTGCGCCCGAGGTACTCCTCGATGCTGCAGAACTCCGGTGCGAGGACCCCCTCCCGCGCCAGCACGAGCGTCTGGAGGCACCGCGCCATGCGGCCGTTGCCGTCCTTGAAGGGATGGATCATGACCAGATTGAGGTGGGCCATGGCGGCCCGCACGAGAGCCGCCGGGTCGCCGTCGTCATTTCCCAGTGAGGCAATCAGCTCGTCAGCCAGCTCTGGGACCTCGGCCGCGTCCGGACCTTCGTAGACGATCTCGTCGCTCGCCTCGTTCCGCACGTAGATCGGTCCAGCACGCCACCTTCCCGGGAGCCTGCCGAGGTCGTACTTCATCATCATGAAGTGCAAGCCTCGCAGGAGATCGGTGCTGTAGACGAAGTAAGGGTCGTCGGCGAGCTGCATGACGTAGGTCATGGCCTCGCGATAGCCGGTCACGGCAGCCCAGGTCTCACCCAGAGCGTCCAGGGGCTCCTCCTCGACAGCGGCGGCCACAGCGTCGTCGAGCGTCACGTTGTACCCCTCGATGCTGTTCGAGCCCTGGATCGCGCGCGCGAACGAGACCCGGCGAAGCGTGCCGTGCCAGCGGCGGTTGCCGGCGGTCTGATAGCGGAGCCGCCGCCGCAGCTCCTCGATGCGCTCGAGGGCCCGATCCTCGGCCGCTTCGATCGACGGCGTCTCGAACAGCAAGGCGACCATCTCCCCTATGAGCATTGCGAATAAGAATCCCTTTTCATATGTAATATTAAACGACATCACAAGGCTGTGAAAGTAACTTCACAACAGATCGGCGCTGGCTCAGCGGGGGCGGGCGTGGATCAGGGCGCGACGCCGCCGTTGCGGTCGAAGATGATGCGCAGGCCGTGCAGGGTGAGCCAGGGCTCGTGGCGCTCGATCGTCTCGCAGACGCCGAGCAGGATGCCGGCCAGCCCGCCGGTGGCGATCACGATCGCGTGGCCGCCCATCTCGGCGACCATGCGCCGCACGATGGTGTCCACCTGCCCGGCGAAACCGTAGACGATGCCGGCCTGCAGCGACTCGGTGGTGTTCTTGCCGATCACGAAGCGCGGCGCCACCAGCTCGACCCTGCGCAGCTGCGCGGTGTGGCTCACCAGGGCGTTGGTCGAGACCTGGATGCCAGGCGCGATCGCGACCCCGAGCATCTCGCCTGTGGCCGAGACGGCGTCGAAGGTCGTCGCCGTGCCGAAGTCGACCACCACGGCCGGGCCACCGTGGAGGGCGTAGGCGGCAACCGCGTTGGCCACCCGGTCGGCACCCACCTCGCGCGGGTTGTCGGTCAGGATCGACAGCCCCGTCCGCACCCCTGGCTCGAGCATCAGCGGCTCGAAGCCGCGGTAGCGCCGGACCATCTCGCGCATGGCCTGGGTGAGGCGTGGCACCACCGAGGAGATCACCACCCCGGAGACGGTCGAGGCGAAGTCCATGCCCTCCTGGGCCAGGAAGCCCGACAGCAGCAGCGCGTGCTCGTCGGCGGTGCGCTCGGCCACAGTCGCCGCGCGCCAGTGCTGGACCAGCTTGTCCCCGTCGAACACCCCGATGGTGATCTCGGTGTTACCGACGTCCAGCCCCAGCAGCATCGTGCTCAGACCTCCTCCTCCAGGATCACGTTGTCGATCAGGCGTGCCCGGCCGAAGCGGGCGGCGGCCGCGAGCACGTGGCCGGCCTCGGCCACCTGGACCGGCTCGAAGCCGTCGGGCTCGACCAGCGCCACGTACTGGACGTCTTGGACGTCGACGTTCAGCGCCGCCTCCAGGATGGCATGGGCTGTGCTCTCGATCTTGGCGGGCTCGCGCTCCCCCTGCCGCCAGGCCTGCAGCCCGGCGCGGAGCGCCTGGTACAGCGCGGTCGCCCGCGCCCGCTCGTCGGCCGACAGGTACGCGTTGCGCGAAGCGACGGCGAGCCCGTCAGGCTCGCGCACCGTCGGGCAGGCGACGATCTGGTTGGGGAAGGCAAGGTCGGCGACCATCCTGCGTACCACCGCGAGCTGCTGTGCGTCCTTCTGTCCGAAATAGGCACGCGAGGGGCCGACCTGGTGCAGCAGCTTGGCGACCACTGTGGCGACGCCGTCGAGGTGGCCGGGCCGGAACTCGCCCTCCAGCCGGTCCCCGAGCGAGCCGACGCTCAGCCTCACCGTCGGCGGCAACGGCCACATCTCCGCCTCGTCCGGGATGAACGCCAGGTCGACGCCCTCCGCCTCCAGGACGGCGTGGTCGGCGGGAAGGTCGCGCGGGTAGCTGGCGAGGTCCTCCCGCGGGCCGAACTGCAGCGGGTTCACGAAAACGGACGCCACCAGAAAGCCGGTCTCGCGCCGCGCCCGGGCGAGCAGGGAGCGGTGGCCGGCGTGCAGCGCGCCCATGGTCGGCACGAAGCCCACCTCGGCGCCCGCGGCGCGGGCGGCCTGCGTGGCGGCCCAGAGCTCAGCGCTGGTCGCGACCGCGCGCACGCCGCCCCAACCTCCGCAGCAGCTCGAGCCGCTCGCGAGACTCCTCGCCCCCGTCCTGGTCCTGCTGACCCTGCAGCGCGGCCTCGACACGGCGCCGGGCCTCCGGGGCGAGCCGCCCCGCGGCGGCCGCCCGCTCGACGATCAGCCGGGCGAGCGACGCGTAGACCTTTACCAGTCGCTGCTTGCGCGCCAGCGCCTCGACGTGCATGCCGATAGTGCGCCCCTCGCCCCGCACCCAGGGCCCCGACATGCCTGCCTGCCCGGTGGCGAGCGCCGCGTCCACGCTCGCGTGGACCAGCCCGCCGAGCAGGGCGGCGGGGTCGATCACGCCACCGGCGCGCAGGATGTCGGCGGCGGTGGCGGCGAGCGCCGCCGAGCCGTTGGCCGCCAGCACCAGCGCGGCGTGGTAGCGCACCCGGCCAGAGGAGGGCACGTCCATCGCGCGGCCGCCGAGCATGGTCACCACGTCGCGGCCGGCGGCATCGCCGGTCACTCCCCAGACCGTTCCCGGGATGCGACCGAGCGTGCCCTCCAGGTCCTCGTTGAAGATCTGCACGGGGTGGCACGCAGCCACCTTCGCCCCGGCGGCCGCAGCGGGGGTGAGCAGCTCAGGGCCGTCGACGCCGGCGGTGTGGATCACCACCTGGTCGGGGCCGAAGACGCCCTCGGCGGCCAGGGCGGTCACCAGCGAGGGCAGTTCGTCGTCCAGCACCGCCAGCAGCACCAGCCTGGCCCCGCGGACGGCCTCGGCCGGAGAGTCGGAGCGCAGGTCACCGGCGGCCTGGACGCGCTGGCGCCCGCGCTCGGAGCGGGCTCCGACGACCACCTCGAGGCCGAGCCGCCGCAGGAAGATCGCCAGCGCAAGGCCGACGCGCCCTGCCCCGACCACCGCGGCGGGAGAGAACCTATCGATCGGCTGGTCTAGCATGGCTCATGCTCTCACCGTAGAGGGATTGGTTGTCGAGCGGCGGGCGACGAGGTGCGCGACCTGCGCGCCAGAGCGGTACGGCTCGCGGCCGGCGACGCGCCGCTCCAGCTCGACCAGGGCCTCGAGGGCGGCGGTGTCGAGGTCGTCGTCGCGGCCCTCCGCGAACACGCTGACTCCGTATAGCCCGGCCAGTTCGAAGCCGGCCTTGGCGAGGTGGGCCTCCAGCTCGGCCGCCGTCGCCGCCCGGTAGGCCGACAGGCGGTGGTCGCTCGCGCCCGCCTGTGCGTCCTCGAGCAGGCGCAGGGCGCCGGGGTAGTCGCCGCGCCGGCCAGCGCGCAGCACCAGCCAGTCGCGGTTGGCGAAGGTGAGCGAGAGCACGCCGCCGGGCCGCAGCACGGCCGCCAGCGCCCCGAGCACCGCCGCCGGGTCGTCCACGCAGGTGACCACCTCGTGGCACAGCGCGACGTCCTGGCTGGCCGGGCCGAGCAGGGCGGCGACGTCGACCACGTCGCCCTGCACGGTAGCGATCCGCGCTGCCAGCGCGGGGTCCTCGGCGGCCGCTCGCTGCGCGCAGGTCGCCAGCATGGCGGCCGAGGTGTCGACCACCGTGACCTGGTAGCCGAGCCGTGCCAGCGGGACCGCCAGCTGGCCGGTTCCGCCGCCGGCATCGACCACGCTCATGGGTGGGCTGGGCAGCGCGTCGAGCACCTGCCCGAGAAGCAGCTCGAAGCGCGCACGCCCACGCCCGCTCATCACGCCTCCAGCTCGCCCACCGGGATCACGCCGGGGACCACGCCGAGGCGGGCCAGCGCCTCGGTGGCGGTCTCGCCGTCCGGGAACCGCGCGAACGGGTCCGCGTCGGCGAGCGGCACCAGCACGAAGGCGCGCTCGCGGGCACGCGGGTGGGGAACGGTGAGCTCCGGCGAGGAGATCGGCGGGCCGTCGTACAGGATGAGGTCGAGGTCGGCGGTACGTGGGCCCCAGCGCTGCGCGCGCACGCGCCCGAGCCGCTCCTCGGTGAGCTGCAGCAGGTCGAGCAAGTCGTAGGGGTCGCGGTCGGTCTCGAGCACGGCCACGGCGTTGAGGTAGGGACCCTGCGCGGGACCGCCCACCGGCTCGGTCTCGTAGACCTTGGAGACCGCCATCACGTGGGTCTTGTCGTCGGCGTCGAGCGCCCGTACGGCCGCGTCCAGGGTCGCCATACGGTCGCCCAGGTTGGAGCCGAGCGCGACGTGTGCCCTGGTCATCGCGCCTCACCCTGCTCACGGCCGCGGACCAGCTCGACCGCGATCTCGGCGTCGACCGGCAGCGGCGCGTGCGGCTTGGCCACCCGCACGCGTACCTCGCGCACGCGAGGGTCGGCCAGGACCAGGTCGGCGACGTCCTGGGCGACCGCCTCGACCAGGTTGCGGCGGCGGGCCGCGACCAGCTCGGCCACGCGGCCGGTGAGGCCGCCGTAGTCCACCGTCCGCTCGAGGTCGTCGGAGCGGCCCGCCGGCCCGAGGTCGAGGGTGAGGTCGAGGTCGATCACGAACACCTGACCGCGCACGGCCTCCTCCGGCAGCACCCCGTGGTGGCCGAACACCCGGAGGTTGCGCACCAGGATGCGGTCGCGGCTCGCGCTGGCGAGGGTCATCGCTCCGCGCCTCCGCGCATGAGCGCCTCGGTCATGCGCACGGTGCGCACCATGTGGCGGACGTCGTGGACGCGGACGATCCTGGCCCCGCGCTCGACCGCCCACACCACCGTGGCCGCGCTACCCTCCAGGCGCTCCATCTCCGGCAGCCCGAGCGCGCGGCCGATGAAGCCCTTACGGCTGGTGCCAACCAGCACCGGGTGGCCGAGCAGGGTGAAGCGGGCCAGCTCGGCGAGCAGGGCGTAGTTGTGCTGGTCGCGCTTGCCGAAGCCGATGCCGGGGTCCACCACCAGCGCGTCGTGCGGCACGCCGGCAGCCTCGGCGGCGGCGCAACGGTCGGCGAGGAACTCGGCGACCTCGGCCACCACGTCGTCGTAGTGGGGGTCGTGCTGCATGGTTGCCGGCGTGCCCTGCATGTGCATCAGCACCATCGGCGCCTTGGCCTCGGCCACGACACCGAGGACGTCGGGGTCGTCGCGGCCGGCGCTGACGTCGTTGACCATGCCCGCGCCGGCGGCCAGCGCGGCCCGGGCGACCCTGGACTTGCGGGTGTCGATCGAGATCGGCACGTCGACGGCGCCGGCCAGCGCCTCGATGACCGGCAGGACCCGGTCCAGCTCGGTGCGCTCGTCGACATAGATCGCGCCCGGCCGGCTCGACTCGCCGCCGACGTCGAGCAGGTCGGCGCCCTCGGCCGCTAGCGCGAGCCCATGCGCCACCGCCGCCCGGTGGTCCAGATAGCGGCCGCCGTCGGAGAACGAGTCGGGAGTCACGTTCAGCACGCCCATGACCAGGCAGCGGGTCGAGGTGGGCAGGACCCGGTCCCCGACCCGAAGGTCATGCGGGCTGAGCGGCGCGATCGGCACGGGCGAGACCTCCAAGAACGTGAGCCGTGGCGGGCACGAGCCATGATATCGACCGCCGACCACTATCCTCGGTGTTGTCATGCTGCGACGAGGATGGCTGGTCGGAGGGGTCCTGGCAGGGCTGGGGCTGCTGCTGGTGGTGGGTCGCGTCGCGGCGCCGGCGCCGTCTCCCGCCCCACCCCCCACCGCTCCGGCCCGGCCCGCGGACCTGCGGCCAAGCTGCGACCAGGGCGACCAGGGCAGCCAAGGCAGCCAAGGCAGCCAGGGCAGCCAGGGCGGCCAGGGCAGCTCGGACAGGCCGCCCGCCCGGGCGCCCGCCCGGGCGCCGGTGGACGGCCCGGAGCAGCGGCCACCCGTGCCTGGCCTGCGCCTCAACCAGGCCGTACCGGCCGTGCCGCGGCCTGGAGAGCTTCCCGCCGCCCGCGCCGCGGAGCTCGCCCGGACCATCGTGCCCGGCGGCGACGGCGCCATCGTGCACGCGCGGCTGTTCAGCGTGACCCGCCCGGCCGACCATCTGCGCCAGGCGCGGGCCTGGGTGGTGGCGGTCGCCGGCGTGCCGATCGGCCGGGGCTTCTGCGGCTCCCTCGGCACCCGCGAGCAGGTAGTAGTACTCGACGCCCGCAACGGCCACGAGCTCCTGCGTTTCAGCTATCGCTGAAACTTGCGGGGGCTTGCCCCCGCATCCCCCAAGAGCAGGGCGGGGCTCCGCCCCGCAGGTCAAAGCATTGAAGAACAGTGCATGGCCGCCAACGGCGGCCATGCATGCCGGCCGCCGCTCAGCGGCGGCCGGCGATGAGGTTCATGGCCTCCGAGCGAGTGAGCATGCTGGTCCGGAAGATGCCGCGGACCGCCGAGGTGACCGTGATCGCGCCGGGCTTGCGCACTCCGCGCATGCTCATGCACAGGTGCTCCGCCTCGATCACGGCCAGCGCGCCCTGCGGGTCCAGCCGCTCCATGAGCGCATCGGCGACCTGCGTCGTCAGGCGCTCCTGCAGCTGCGGCCGCTTGGACAGCCCGTCCACCAGCCGCACCAGCTTCGACAGCCCGGTGATCTGCCCACGCTCGTTGGGGATGTAGGCGACGTGCGCCTTGCCAAAGAACGGAAGCAGATGGTGTTCGCATAAGGCGGACATCGGGATGTCTCTTACCATGACCATCTCGTCATGGTGCTCGTCAAAGATCGCCTGGAGGACCTCGGTCGGGTCGCTCCGCAGCCCGGCGGTGAGCTCTTCGTACATACGAGCCACTCGCGCCGGCGTCTCACGGACACCGCTGCGGCCGAGATCCTCGCCAATACCTTCGAGGATCAGACGAACACCCCGCTCGACCTTGGCATAGTCGAAATCAGGCCGCTCCACAGCGGACGTGGCGGGCTCCTCTTCTAGCGAGCCCGCGTCAGGTCGCGTGTGCCCGTCTGACTCCATGGCCATGGTGTGCTCCTTCGATCTCCGGAAAAGCACACCGAATGATAGCCACGAGCAACAGGGACGACCGATGATCGGTCGTCCCTGTGCATAAGTCTGGCCGCTGGTCGCTCAGTCAGAGGGGAGGCTGTCCTGGGAGCGGGCGATGCCTGCCTCGCTCTGCGAGCGGCCGCCGTTGGGGTGGGCGTAGCCGGCGCGCGGAGCCATGATCCCGCGCGGCGGCCGCTGGACCACCGGGGCGAGGATCTGCGCCAGCTCCTCCTTGCCGATGGTCTCCTTCTCCATCAGCACTTCCACCATCTCGTCGGCCACGTCCCGGTAGCTGGTCAGGATCTGCTCGGCCTCCAGGTGCGCCTCGTCGATCAGCCGGCGCATCTCCTTGTCGATCTCGAACGCCACCTGCTCCGAGTAGTCCTGCTGGTGGCCGAAGTCACGGCCGAGGAAGACGTTCTCCTGCTTGGTCCCGAGCACCAGCGAGCCGAGCCGGTCGCTCATGCCGTACTCGCACACCATCTTGCGGGCGAGCTGCGTCGCCTTCTCGATGTCGTCCGAGGCGCCCGTCGACGGGTCGAGGAACCACAGCTCCTCGGCCACCCGACCGCCGAGCAGCATGGCCAGCTGGTCGATCATCTCGCTCCTGGTGACCAGGAACTTGTCCTCCACCGGCAGGGCGAGCGTCCAGCCGAGCGCGCGGCCGCGCGAGATGATCGACACCTTGTGGACCGGGTCGGTGTTGGGCAGTGCGTGCCCGACCATCGCGTGACCCGACTCGTGGTACGCGATCACGCGCTTCTCCTTCTCGGAGATCACGCGGGTCTTGCGCTCCGGGCCGGCGATGACGCGGTCGATCGCCTCTTCGAGCTCCTCGTTGACGATCTCCTTGCGACCGTGCCGGGCCGAGAGCAGGGCGGCCTCGTTGACCACGTTGGCGAGGTCGGCGCCGGTGAACCCGGGCGTGCGCCGCGCCAGCACCTCGAGGTCGATGTCGGGGGCGAGCGGCTTGCCGCGGGCGTGGACCTTGAGGATGTCCACGCGGCCCTTGAGGTCGGGCCGGTCCACGGCGATCTGGCGGTCGAAGCGGCCCGGGCGGAGGAGGGCCGGATCGAGGATGTCGGGCCGGTTGGTGCCGGCGATCAGGATCACGCCGGACTTGGTGTCGAAGCCGTCCATCTCGACGAGGAGCTGGTTCAGGGTCTGCTCGCGCTCGTCGTGGCCGCCGCCGAGGCCGGCGCCGCGCTGGCGGCCGACCGCGTCGATCTCGTCCACGAAGATGATCGCCGGCGCGTTGGCCTTGGCCTGCTCGAAGAGGTCGCGGACGCGGCTGGCGCCCACGCCGACGAACATCTCCACGAAATCCGAGCCGGAGATCGAGAAGAACGGCACGCCGGCCTCGCCGGCCACCGCGCGGGCCAGCAGCGTCTTGCCCGTGCCCGGCGGGCCGAACAGCAGCACTCCCTTGGGGATCTTGGCTCCCATGGACTGGAACTTGGCGGGGTTCTCGAGGAACTCCTTGATCTCGAGGAGCTCCTCCACGGCTTCGTCGACGCCGGCCACGTCCTGGAAGGTGATCTTCGGCTGGTCCTTGGTGACCAGCCGGGCCTTGGATTTGCCGAAGCTCATCACCCGGTTGCCGCCGCCCTGCATCTGCTGCATCAGGAAGAAGAACAGCAACAGGATCAGAGCGAAGGGCAGGAGCTGGATCAGCACCTGGACCACGACCGACTGGCCGCGCGGGTCGACCTTGGTGCTGACCTCGCGCTGCTGCAGCAGGTTGAAGAGGTCCTTGCCCTGGCCGTTAGTGTAGGCGGCCTCGAAGCGGTGGCCGGTGCTCTTGAACGTGCCGATGATCTTTTGGTCCTGGTCCTTCAGCGTGACGTCTCTGACGTCGTTCTGGTTGATGTGCTGCACGACCTCGCTCAGGTTGACCTGCTCCGCCTGAGCCGGGGCCGTGAAGAACCGGAAGAACAGGAACACCAGCACGAGGATCAACAGCAGGTACGCCATTGGTCCTCTGAACAGTCGGTTCAGATTCGGCATCGTTTCGCGCGGGGCTCTGGACCAGGACAACTTGCTGTCCTCGTCCGGACCCCTGCCTCCCTTCCAAGCTCCGCCACGGGAAGGTGCACCAGTCGCTGCCTCCCCAAGTCATAGTGGCACGACCCGTTGGTTAACGGCGCCGGAGGGCCGGTCACGCAGGGACACAGGGGCAGTGATCGAATGGACAGGAAAGTCATCGTAGCATCGTCAAAAACTGGCCGGCAACGCCCAACTACCCCTATTTGCCCTGGTCAAACAGCATGCCGCCGGTATGCCGACGATCTCAGGGGCCCGTTTGCATTCGGGGGGAGCCCGATGCGGCTCCCCCCCGAACCCCCCCATCGGGTACTTCGAGGTGATCCCTGGGTTGTGGGATCAGCCCCGCGATCGGGCAGGTTCGCCGCGCCCTGGGTCCATTGCACACAGGTCCTCAGGACGCGTCCCGGTAGACCTCCGGCCTGAGGGTGGCCACGAAGGGCAGGCTGCGGTAGCGCTCGGCGTAGTCGAGCCCATAGCCGACCACGAACACGCTGGGGATGTCGAAGCCGGTGTACTTCACTTCGATGTCGGCCTTGAGTTGCTCGGGCTTGTACAGCAGCGCGCACACCTCGAGCGTGGCGGGCCGCCGGCTGCGGAGGTTCTTGAGCAGGTAGTTGAGGGTCAGGCCGGAGTCGATGATGTCCTCGACCAACAGCACGTCCCTGCCCTGGATCTCGCGGTCGAGGTCCTTGAGGATGCGCACCACCCCAGAGGTCTGGGTCGCTGACCCGTAGGACGACACCGCCATGAAATCGAATTCGTGCGGGACGGTGAGCGCCCTGGCGAGGTCCGCCATGAGAATGAAGGCGCCCTTCAGCACGCCCACCAGGAGGACGTCGCGTCCCTGGTAGTCCTTTGAGATCTGCGCGGCAAGGTCGCGCACCTTGCTCTGGACCTGCTTCTCGGTGAGCAGCACCGACTCGATGTCCTCTTCGAACACTGCCGCTCCTCAGTGCTGGGCGCTTGGACTGCCGAGCGTAAGCCTACCCAAGCGAGTCGGCCCCGTGGAGCCGGAAGTCGTATCCCGCAATTCCACCGGTGCCGACCCCGGAAACGGCTTGCCCGGTCGCCGCCGGGCTCCCGTGGTCACCATCGTGCGCCCATTCGCACCACCTAGTGTCCCGAGTTACTGATTCGCTTCACATTCGTAGCGGCCAACCTTCCTGGTCAGGGGGCCAAGAGCCGCCCCGAGAACAGCAACGAATCAACGACTCGGGACACTAGCGAGGCGCCGACCGGGCAAACGTTTGGAAGGGAGGCACTCGTGAAAGCACGAGCAGGTCGCCGCTGCGCCGCGCGGTCCCACCAGGCCAGCGCACCGGCCACCCCCCCGTACTGGGCGCGCGGGCCAGCGCGAGGGCGCGGTCGGTGGCGTCGGCGGAGGGCGCTG
>JBKPDO010000165.1:0-31215 GCA_046727955.1 bacterium
TCACCCCGCCGGCCCCAGGCTCCTGACCAGCGCGAACGCTCGCGCCTAGATACACGCCGCCTGCGCGTGCCATCGCCCATCTCCGCAGGTCACTGCCCAGATTCGTGGACTATGCGCGACCCGAGCTGCGGAACCCGGGTAAACAGGATGATCGCCATGACCATAAGGCCGGGCGCGGTGACGCCCGCGCCCCGGCCGATGGCGCCATGGCTCACGGTGTCGACGACGCCACTGCCCGCTCCGGCCAGGACCAGGAAGAACGTCCCGAGCACCTCCGCGAACAACCGGCGCCATTCATGCCGTGGGTCGTCGAAGTTGCTCCTGATGAGCTCGAGCTGGGACAGCACCCTGCCGGCCTCCCGCAGCTCGGCTCCGACCCCATCAGATCGACTTTCGGATTCCTCGGCCATGTGGACTCCCAATGCAGTGTGGACGGCCAGCACCCCACACGATCATGGTCCGGCTGGCGCTCCGTGGGGTTGGGACCTTGTGACTTTGCCAGAGTCTCGATTGAAAGTCGGGGTGGCGCGCATCCACCCCACATCGGCAGACACCTTCGTCTGACCAGCCACTTTCCAGCCACTTTCGAAGTGGCCAGCCGGTCGGGAAGCCGATCGGACCTCGGCGCAGTCGAGGCAAACCGGCCAGTCGAACTACTTGACCGGCGCGCTAGCGTGGGTCGGGCCGGTCGAGGTTCCAGTGCCGGGCGACCGAGCACAACCACTGGTCAGGGTCGTCGGCGGCGTCGCGAGGGGTGACCGAGAACAGGCTGACGGTGCGCTGGCCGCCCTCGTGGTCGCTGTAGAGCAGCTCGATGGCGAACCAGTGCCGCGCCTGGATCGCGGCGGCCAGGCCCGCTAGGAGACGGCCGGCTCCGGTCGCCCGGGCCCTTGCAGCTGCCAGGTTCGGGTTTGCCACAGCAGCGCGTTCGCCATCGCCATACCAAACAGCGTCACCAGCGCCAGCACCGCCCACACCGGCGACATGAGCGGCGCGGCCGGCTCGCGGCGCCGCTCGAACAGGATCAGGCCGGCGCCAGTCCTTGAACGCAACCGCAAGATCGGGATGTCGGAAGACTGTCGGAAGGCCGTAGGGTACGGGCATGGACGACTACCTTGCCGCCAACAGAGCGCTCTGGGACGAGTGGACCGCGATCCACGAGACCTCCAGCTTCTACGACCTGGAAGGCTTCAAGGCGGGCGGCTCCCGCCTGCGGGACTACGAGGTCGACGAGGTTGGCGACGTCACCGGCAGGTCCCTGCTGCACCTGCAATGCCACTTCGGCATCGACACGCTGTCGTGGGCCAGGCTGGGCGCCCGGGTGACCGGCGCCGACTTCTCGGCCCGGGCCATCGAGCTGGCCCGGTCGCTGGCCGCCGAGCTGCACCTTGACGCCACCTTCGTCCGCTCGGACCTGTACGACCTGCCGGCCGTCCTCGACGGGCAGTTCGACGTCGTCTACACCTCGCGTGGTGTGCTCGGGTGGCTGCCCGACCTCGAGCGCTGGGCCGGGGTCGTGGCGCACTTCCTGCGCCCGGGCGGGGTCTTCTACGTGACCGAGATCCACCCGGTCGCCCAGGCCTTCGCCGAGGAGCCGCAGCTGCGGCTCGGCTACCCCTACTTCCCGCGCCGCGAGCCGCTCGCCATGCCGGTCCAGGGCTCCTATGCGGACCCGACCGCCCAGGTGCGCCAGCCGATGGAGTACGGGTGGGTGCATAGCATGGGCGAGCTCGTCAGCGCGGTGGCGGGGGTGGGCCTGCGGATCGAGTTCCTCCACGAGTTCCCTTTTGTGGAGTGGCCGCTCCCGTTCCTGGTCCGCCACGACGACGGCACTTGGCGCCTGCCGCCGGATGCCGGCGGCGAGCTGCCGTTGTTCTTCTCCCTCCGCGCGACGAGATCCTAGGAGCCCCGTCAGGTCGGACGGGCGCGTCTCGTCATCCGACACGATCTTGGCCAGGCTGTTCCAGGATCTGCTTCAGGGTGTCGAGGTTCGCCGCCACCGCATGCTTGACACGGGAGGTCGCCAGCGACCCAGCCAGGGTGGTCAGCACACCCGAGGATCTCAGCTCCACGGCGTTGGTCAGCCTTGTCCCGCCGCCCGTCGGCTCGAGGACGTAGCTCAGCCTCGCCCTGAAGGGCCCGATCTTCCCCTGCACCTCGAGTCGGCTCGCCGGCTCGAAGACAGTCACCTGGAAGCCCTCTTCGCTGCTCCTGGGTACCGAACGGGTCTGGCGGTAGGCCGTCCCGACCCCTACCGGGCCAGGAGAGACCTTCTTGGTCTCGACGACGGCGTAGTTCCACTTCGGGACATTCTCGAAGTCGGCGAGGAACGCGAAGACGTCCTCGACGGGCCGTCGGATCGTCACGGTGTTCTCGAACGATGCCATGGTTGCCTCCAGCTTCAGCTTGCGAGCAGCCGTTGGGCTACGGTCGGGTCGTGGGCCGGCAGGATGACCAGGTCAGGCATCGTCTTCTTCACGTGACCAACCTCACGTCAATGCCCCGCGCATACCGCACGGTCACCTGCCGGCCCTCCGGGGAGGTCATGTAGACCCGCAGCAAGCCATGCAAGACCAGCGCCGCCCTTGGAGCCGACCCTTCCCGATAGACCGTGCTGCCCGCCGGGTAGTCGGTGCGCTCCCCATCCGCCAGCAGCGCATCGACCACCTCCGACGGCAGCCTTCCAAGGAAGCTGCGCCGCATCACGTCGATGACGTCGGGGTCGGCCATCGCCACAGGCCCCGTCCGGAGATGGAGCGGGATCGCTCCCGCGGGTTCGCGAGGCGCCCAGTCTACTGAGTTTCCACCCGCACCCGTTCCTGGCTGGCACCAGTGGATCGGCAGCCCCTTCGCGCCCGACCAGCAGCCGACTGTCGGGGAGGAACTCAACCATGCAGCATGAACGCCCAGGAAGCATTTTTAGCGAGGTGGAGGGTGATGAGCGAGGCTGTGCGGGTCGTCGATACGTACTGGGACCGCTTCCTGGCGATCGAGCCGGTGTTTGCGACGGCGGTGGGCGACGCCCGCTTCGATGACGTCCTGCCCGACCCGGGTGAGGACGGCCGTGCGGAGCGGCACCGGGTGCATGCGGGGCTGCTGGCGGCTGCCGCCGGGATCGACCCTTCGCGTCTTGATGCTGAGCAGCGGCGGACGTTGGGGCTGGCGGTGGCGTTGGCGCGCCGTGAGCTTGGCTGCCTGGAGCAGCACATGGACCGGTTGTGGGCGGTGGGGCACATGCCGATCGGCTACCGCTACGGACCGGGGCTGCTGCTTGGTGTCGTGGCGTTCCAGCAACCCGGTGACACCGCCGTGCAACGTGCCGCCTATCTGCGCCGGCTGGCCGCGTTCCCAGCCTACCTCCAAGCCTTGGCGGGCAACGCCCGTGAGGGGCTCGCCAGCGGCGTGGTCGCGCCCCAAGCGGTGGTCGCGCGCACGATCGGGCAGGTCGAACGGTTGCTGGCGACAGCGGTGGCCGACAGCCCCGCGCTCGCGCTGCTGGCCACCGGCAGCGACCAGGAGCGGGCGCGCGGGGCCGAGGTGCTTGGCGCGCAGGTCTACCCGGCCTATGCCCGGTTCCTTGAGGTGCTGCGCGGCTACCTGCCGCGCGCCCAGGAGTCGCTCGGACTGCACCAGTTGCCCGGCGGCGAGGAGATCTACCGCAGCGAGATCCTCGGCTGGACGACCATGCCGCTCGAGCCCGACGCCGTGCACCAGGTGGGCCGCGAGCACCTGCAACAGGTCCAGGACGAGCGGATGGCGCTGGCGCGCCGGCTCGGGCACGCCGACCCGGCCGAGGCGGTCGGCGCGCTCGGGGACCGGCCCGGCGGGCAGCTGCGCGCCCGGGCGGAGATCCTGGCGCTGGCCCGCGACCAGGTCACCCGCTCCTGGGACGCGCTGCCCGGGTGGTTCGGCCGCCTGCCCGCCCGTAACTGCGCGGTGGTGCCGGTCGACGCCGCACACGAGGACGACCTTGGCGACTACTACCTGGCGGGCACCGCCGAGCGGGCCGGCACGTACTTCGTCAACACGCGGGTGCCGCGACCGGCGCACGAGCTGGCCGCGACCAGCTTCCACGAAGCCAACCCAGGTCATCATCTGCAGAGCGCGCTGGAGCTGGAGGCAGCGGGCCGCCATGCGCTGCGCCGCAACGCCAGCGAGTTGCAAGGCGCGGCCTACGTGGAGGGCTGGGGGCTGTACAGCGAACGCCTCGCCGACGAGATGGGCCTGTACGCAGGCGACGTCGAACGCCTGGGGATGCTCGGCCTGCAGGCGTTGCGCGCCGCGCGGCTGGTGGCCGACACCGGCATCCACGCCCTCGGATGGACCCGTGAGCAGTCGATCGCGACGCTGCGTGCCAGCGGCTGCGACGAGTGGTCGGCCGCCAGCGAGACCGACCGCTACGCCGCGATCCCCGGGCAAGCGTTGACCTACAAGCTGGGCCAGCTCGAGATCGAGGGCCTCCGCCAGCAGTGGGTCGCCCGAGGCGGTGAGGTCCGCGGCTTCCACGACACGCTCCTGGGGCTCGGATTGCTGCCACTGGCCAGCCTGCGCACCGAACTGCAGGCCGACAAGGACAGGCCGCGGTGACATGCCCGAAGAACCGGCGAGCTGCGTTCAAGTTCGAACTGCGTCTCGTTCACCTCCGAAGCAACCATCGGCCACCGACTCCCGCTCAGCGATGGCTCCTCCGCACCGCTGATCTCCAGTGCGCTACCGACCAGCCGGTATCCGGAGATGTCGGCTGGCCGGCAGTCGTGAGTGGGGCTGGCCGCGATGACTCCTGACCGTACGAGACGGACCCTGGATGGTCGAGGGCAGGTGCGCCCAACACGGACGAGCAGGGTCGCTGGGTTACGTGACGAGCATGGACCTCACAACAGCCGGGGAGCCTTGCTCCGGAAGAAGGCGGCCGTGGTTGGAGGTGAACGCGTCTTCGAGGTTTCGACGGGCCGCAACCGCTATGTGGACTTCCTACGGATCACGGCCATTGGGTTCGTGGTGCTCGGCCACTGGCTGGTGACCTCTGTCACCTACCACAGCGGGCAGTTCCAGGGAGCGGACGTCCTCGCGAAGCTCGCCGCGCTGTTCGCCCCGTTTGTGGCGGCGCTCGGGCCGCTGGAGCGTCGGCGCGGCAGGCCTCGGGCGGTGCCGGATGTGGCCGCGGCGCCTCGCCTCGCCGCGCCGCCTCTGTGGGCCCTTTCCCTGCTCGGGGCGGGCATCCCCTTCGTGGCGTACGGGCTCTCCCGGTTCGCTGTCCGGGGCTTCGCCCCCGGCGGGCAGCTGCCTGGCAACGTCCTTGCCTCCTACTTCGTGGGTGTCCTGCTGATCCTCATCGCGTCGATGGGGAGCAGTGCGAGCCAGCCTGGCCCCAGGCAACCTCATCGGGAGCCTGTCGCCCGCGGGCCTACCGCCGCGCCGCCTGAGCGGCGCGGGTGACGGCGGCCTGGAAGGCGGACGCGCTGGTGATGATGGCGGGGTTGAGGTTGAGGTTGAGGTCGAGGTTGGCGGCAAAGTCGAAGGCCCGCAGCGACTTGTCGCGGGGGGAGGCGCCGGCCTTGGTGCGGCGCTCGAAGCTACGACCTGACGTGAACGTCACCTTGACACAGGAACTGGCAGGAGAACCTGAGTGCTCCACTGCTTTGTTGGACGCTACTCGTGAGGTGCCAATTGATGTGTGAAACTGAACACATCACAGGAGGTGCGGGAGGATGACGGCTGTTGCGATCGGCCATGCCGGACCATGGACTGAGGCCGACTACGGATGTCCTGCTGGTGGCTGAGGTGGTCTCTCCTTCCACCGCTACCGCGGACCGCATGATCAAGCCCCAGCTGTATGCGGCCGCGGGCATCCCGTGGTTCCTCCGTGTCGAGCTTGAGGTTCCACAGCCTCCCGAGCTCTGGCTGTACCGGGTCGCAGGCAGCACCTACGCTGAGGCCGCCCACGCCAGTGCCGGCAATACCTTGACGCTCACCGAGCCGATTGAGGCGCGCATCGAACCCACCGTGCTGCTGCGCCGCTAGCCAGGACCCTGCTGAAGCGACGTAGTTCGGTCGATCCTGTTGCTGTGCCGATCCTTTAGCGGCCCAGGGTCGAGGCGATATAGCACGTTCGCCTTGTCGCCGGCGACATAGATCACGCCGACGGGCCGACCGACACTGCGTCGAAGCCGGGGAAACGAGCCTGGCCGAGGCGACCTCCCAGGCTCACAGTCGAGCGTTTCGTTCCCATGAGGGTCACTCGGGTTGGGAAGCCGCAGTGGGCGCGAAGGCGGCGGCGGTGACGTCGCTGGCGACCTCCACCAACTGGTGGCCGTACACCCGCGGCCAGGCGACCCGCACGACCAGGCAGAACCTGCCGCCACCGGTGGCATCCCCAGCGGCCAGCCGCCGCAGCCGCCGCTGGTTGCCGCTGCGGGTGAGGAACTGGACCGCGCCGCGGTTGGCCAGCGCGGTCTGCCCGCTGATCACAAACACCGGCCGGTCACCTGAGGGGGGGACAAACCGCGCCAGCACCGCATACACCTGCTCCTGCTCGCCCCCGTCTGCCCCCGACCCCGGCCCCGGCGGGGGGGTGTGCAGGAACCGTTGCTGGCCAACCACGACCGCGGTCGAGTCGCGACGCGTGCGGTCCCAGGGGCGCATGGTCACCCCGGGCAGGTAGCGGGCCAGGTGGGTCTGGGTGCGGGCGTTGACCGTCGGCCCGCCGATGCAAAACTCCGTCTGCTGCCCGGGGGCGCTGGCAAGCCGATCGAAGGGGACCACCTCGGGCTCGGCGCCGAGCTCGCGCAGCCGCACCGCCAGGTCGACCAGGGCCTGCACGTCGGCGTGGCGCATGCTGTCGGGGGAGGGCTGCCAGGGGGTCCGGTAGATGACCAGCAGGCAGCGCTGGCCGGCTCCGACCCCGAAGAACGCCGCCGCTTGTTGGCGTCTGCGCAGGGAGCGCAGCCGCTGGCCCGCCCAGACCGCGGTGCCGCTGAGCAGGCTGGTGACCAGCCCGACCACGATGTTGATCAGAACCGAGGACACCGATCCGTGTTTCTCTGCCTCTCCGATAAGACCGCGCCGCGCGAGGCTGGCGGTGCGGGCCGTTGCGGCGCATCGCCGCGAGCCGGTTCAGCCCAGTGGTGAGACTCTCACACCTGCGTCAGGACGGTCGACTCTCCCCTGCCACCTCACGGGACGCTCCTCCGTCGGGTCCAGGCGATGACGGTGAGGCGAGGTGTTGGCGGAGCGCCAGGAGCCAGGAGCCACGGCGCCGGCGTCAGGTTCCGCCGCCAACATCGATGCGAAGGCGATCGGTTCGTCATCCATGCGCTGGCCCCAGCGGTGACGGGCACCCTCAGCCCATCCTAACGGGCAGGCCTACGGAGCCTGCCAGCCGAAGCAGCATGTGCTCCGGGCAGGCACCGGGCGCCGCGAGCTGCTGGACGCCACCGCCAAGGCCGCCTGCAAGGCGCGGCTGGAGAGTATCCCGGCACGGTGGAGGATGGGGGCGCCAGTGCCGTCGCGGTCCAAGGTCGAACTGTACGCGGCGATCCGCCGTGACGCTCGAGCGGGGATGTCGGGCCGGGCCCTTGTGGGGACGGCCGTTGTCTGCCCCCGGTGACGCCGGGGCTGGTGGGGATGGGGCTGTCTGCCCGGCGGCTACTCCCCGGTGAGCCCGTCCACCGACTCCCGCAGCAGGTCGGCATGGCCGTTGTGCCGCGCGTACTCCTCGACCATGTGGACCAGGATCCATCGCAGGCTGGGTGCCCGACCGTCGGGCCAGGTGCGCCGGGCCAGCCGCTCCAGGCCGCCGTCGGCCAGCGCCTCGGTGACCAGGGAGCGGGAGCGGGCCACGGCGTCCTGCCAGAGCGCAAACAGCTGCTCGGGGGTGTCCTCGGCGGCTGAGTGCCAGTCCCAGTCGGGGTCGGCCTTCCAGTCCACCGTGTCCCACGGGGGCTGCCGGTCTCGCCCGTGCAGCCACCGGGGGAACCAGTTGGCCTCGACGAGGGCCAGGTGCTTGAGCAGCCCGCCCAGGGTCATCGACGAGGCGGCGACCGTCGCCCTCAGGCCGGCCGCGTCCAGTCCCTTGCACTTCCACGCCAGGGTCGCGCGCTGGTAGTCCAGGAAGCCCAGGAGAGTGGCGGTCTCGTCGGCCGCGAGGGGAGGTTCCGGGCGACCGTGCTCGTCCAGGTGGGGCATGGGTGGTGAGTGTACCGGCGGGTCCACCGCTGGGCCAGGCCCTGTTGCGCTTGAGTGGCGCGCGGGCGGTGACGGTCCAGGTCGAGCGCTTGGACGTCGTCTCTGCCGACGCGCGGGCGTGGTGGGCTGGGCGACCACGCGCCCAGCCCCCAAATAGTGGCCGCCGGTCGGTCAGCGAGATGGTGCTGGGGGCCGGCGTGCTCCAGTGGACTGTCGGCCAGGGCTCCAAGAAACTGGGAAAGCAGGAGCCGTGGCGCAGCTTGGGGATGGCCGGCTCCTTACGCGCCCGGGTGGCTGGCCCTCCGTGGGCGTCAGGTGGTGAGCGCCGCCGTCTGGTCGTCCTCGAGCTCGTCGAGGTCGAGGTCCGGTCGGCGGTACAGGCCGCTTGGCCACCACAGCCAGCGCCCGACATCGAGGTCGAGCGCGCTGACCAGCACCGAGCGGACCACGAAGGTGTCGAGCAGCACGCCGAACGCCACCACAAAGCCGATCTCGGTCGCGAGGACCACCGGCAGGCTGCCGAGGGCCGAGCGCAGCTGGTCGACGGTCGCGAACGACGCTTGGCTGTCGGTGCTGCTGGTGAGCGTGCCCTCGATGTAGCTGAAGCCGTCGCGGGTCACCGGCGCGCTGACGGCAGCGACCCTGGGGTGTCCGCCAGGGCCGCCTGCAGTTGTGGGGCTGCCGGGGACCGGCCGATCACCTGGACCGGGTCGCCGGACCCGGCTGGGAAGTGCCGGTCGAGGGCCTGCTCCCCGGTCACCGCCTCGGGCTTGCTGCGACGCACGTCCTTGTTCTGGAGCAGGTTGTTGGCTTTGAGCCCGGTCAGGCCGAACGCCATGACCCCGAGGGCCACGGCCGTCACCAGCCATACCATCCGCGGGCGGCGGGCGGTCGCGGTCGACGGCAAGACCCTGCGGGCAGCGGCCACCACGCCACCGCGCCGATGCACCTGCCCGCGGCGATGGACCATGCCACCGGCGGGATCCTCGCCCAGACCGAGGTGGACGCCACCACCAATGAGATCACCCGGTTCCGGCCACTGCTGGAGCGGCTGGACCTCGCCGGGCAGGTGGTCACCGCCGACGCTGACCCGTCCTCTCCACCACGAGCCAATCGGGCGACTGCCCAGAGCTTACGACGTCACCCAAGTCCTGCCCTCCTCGGCCTCACAGGCCCGTGAACCCGACACTCCGGCACTTTGCCGAGGCCCTGGAGACCTCCTCCGCCGGCTCACTGGCCAACTGGATTGTCCGGGGTCTCGCGGTGCAGGTGGGGCACCGGTGCCCGGCTGTCAAGGTGGAGCGCCCTACGAACGAACGACCTTGACAGCCTGCCCGGGACCCGGGCGGCCGACAGCACAAAACTTCGCCGCTTCCGAGTCCGGCAACCAAGGAATCCGCAGGTCGGCAAGGCCGTAGGCCCGGGATAGCTCCCCGGCGATCAGGTGTGGGGCCAATGCAGTAGCGTCTCCGACCTGACGATCAGTCCATTGGTCCATGTGCTGTACGACACAGCCTCCAAGTGCCATGCGACACAAGTCCTTCCCCGCCATCGGCCCGACCGTTATGATCCGTTAATGGCGTCAAGCGCTTGGCGGTTCAGTCCCGGCCTGGTCGGGATGACGGTCGGATCGCGGGGGGACCTCTTATGGCTGCATCCGCCCCGGCGGCTTCGGGTCGGATCTTCATCAGCTATCGGCGCGAGGAGACGGACTTCGCGGCCGGCTGGCTCCACGATCGGCTGACCGACCGCTTCGGTCGCGGTCAGGTCTTCAAGGACGTCGACTCGATCCAACTGGGCGATGATTTCGTCTAGGTGATCACCAGAGCGGTCGCGTCCTGTGACGTGCTGTTGGTAATCATCGGTAATGAGTGGCTGACAATCACCGATGACCACGGGCGGCGTCGCCTCAATAACCCCGATGATTTCGTGCGGCTGGAGATCGAGGCTGCCTTGACGCGCAACGTCCGTGTCATCCCAATCCTGGTGAACGATGCGCGCATGCCACGACCCGATGAGCTGCCGGACACCCTGGCAAGGCTGGTGCGCCGGCAGGCCCTCGAGCTCAGCCCCAGCCGCTTCGACTTCGACACCAGCCGGCTGCTCAAGGTGCTGGACTGGACCCTTGCCGAGGTGCGCACGGCACACGACGATGCAACCTGGAAGGTCGCGCCGGCAGGGAAGGCGCCAGACCCCAGCACGGCGGAGGTCCAGAAGGCGCCGGAACGGCCTGAGCAGGTGGCTCAGCCGCCTTCGGACCGGGGTAAACCGCCAGACACGCTGCGCCGACGCCTCTCCACCCGGGCGCGGATCCTCGCCGGGGTCGGCGGCGGCGCGGTGTTGCTCACGTTGCTGATCATTGCCGTGGTCGTCAACTCCAATACGACCAACACCGGACCCAGGAGCCTCGAGGATGTCGCTGCCAACTTCGGACCAGCGACCGACCCACCGCCGCGCCACTTCACTCTCGACACCCTCGAAACGACATACAGCAAGCGGGATGTCGCCCGACTCCGGCCATTACTGAAGAGTCTGGGCTTTCGTCGTGGCTTTGCACGCACGGCGGAGTCGAGCAACGGCGAACGGCTGGGCCTGTCCATAATGGAGTTCGAGTCCCCGGCGGCAGCGAAGAAGGCTGAACCACAGATCGGTGTCTGCTACCAGTGGCCGCAAGGCAACTTTGACATACCCTCGGTCCAGGAGGCGACGGGGCGACGTTGCCCCGATCCTACTTCCGGAAAACCGGTCCAAGAAGCCATCTTCACCCGTGGCCCGTTGCTCTTCAAGGTGAAACTCGAGCGGATCAAGGATCCAGGATCGACAGCCAGGATCGTGGAGATGGCGCGCAGTCAGGCAGAGAAGGCCGGTTGATCGGCGCGCCGGTGTCCCACGCTATTGCTGTGACTGGCGCTGGTCCTCGCCCTGGCCAACTGTACACGGGATCCCGAAAGCACATATCACCGCGGTAATCAAACGGAGTGATGCCATTTCGCGTTTCCGCTGGTGAGAAGCCTGACAAGTCACACCGTTGGCTACCCCCGTAGTAACTTCACCGCTTGGAGTCCAGCAGGCGACCCACCAGGCGGCCCGCAAGGAGCCGAGCATGCCCACCTACGTCGCGGAGCGCTACCTGCCGGGCGGCACCTGGGAGCAGGTGCTGGACGCGGCCCGTCGGGTCAGGCGCAGCGCCGCCCAGCTGGCGGCCGCCGGGACGCCCGTGCGGTACCTGCGGTCCACGTTCCTGCCCACAGACGAGACCTGCCGCTGCCTGTTCCAGGCCCCGTCCGAGGACGCCGTCAGGCAGGCCAACGACCGGGCGCAGCTCCCCGTCGACCGCATCGTCGAGGTCGTGCACGTCGCCGCCGAGGACCTGGCCGACGGGCCCGAAGACAGGTCCCGCCCCTGCGCCAACAAGGAGCAGCCATGAACGCTCGCACCGCCATCCGCTCGGCAACCCTCGCCCTGCTGGTCTGGGTGCTGCTGGCGGTCCCCACCGCAGCGGCGCTGGCGCTGGAGCACCCGCCCGCCGGCACCCCGCCCAGCGGCTTCGCCGCCCAGGACACCGGCAACTTATGAAAACTCAAATAAGCCAGCCCTCGCGGCCAGATCCGGTCGACCAGCACCCTGGTGCCGTCGCCCGGCTGCGGGTCCTCATACACCCGGCGTACCCGGACTCCTCCTCCCGCCATCGCCTGCCCCCTCCCTGCGAGGTCCCGCTCCTGGCCAGATGGCTGGCCGCCGCGAGCCCGGTGGGCTCACCCCCGGCGGCGGACACCGGCGGGTCGCCGCGCCCGCGCGGACCACGCTACGACCCCGGCCGACTGCCCCGCCCAGCTCTCTCGCGGTCCTTTGCCAGCACGGTCGTCCCGCGCCATCCCGGTCAGGGTGGCGCGGGCGCGCGGGACCGTCACGGAGCCCGCCCGGGCAGTGGCGGGCCCCCGACCGCAGGCACGGCGCTACCATGAGATGCCGAGGGGGTGGTGCGCGCCTTGGCCTCCAGGGGCTGGGGCGTTGCAGTTCGGCAAGGGACCAGACAGCGATGATCGGGAGCTCCCGGAGTGCCTTGTTTGGCGCTGCGAGGCGGCGGCATTGCGGGAGAATGGAGCCCATGTCTGAGGGGACCGGCACCAAGCCGATGGTGATCGTCGGTGGCGGCAAGGCCGGCGGCATGGCCACCGCAACCTTGCGTGACGAGGGGTTCGCGGGGCCGGTCGTGCTCATCAGCCGGGAACCGGGCATCCCGTTTGGGCGTCCCCCGCTGTCCAAGACCTACCTGCGATCCGAAGAGGACCTCAACGGCTGGTACGTCAGGCCCGCCGACTGGTATGAAGCCAATGACGTCGAGCTGCGCGCCGAATCGGTCGTGGCGGTTGATCCGGCCGCGCACCGGCTGGTCCTGGGGTCGGGCCGGCAACTGGAGTACCAGAAGCTCCTGCTGGCCACGGGAGGGCGCAACCGGCGGCTGCGGATCCCTGGGGCCGAGCTGGCCGGCATCCACTACCTGCGCACGGTGGCCGAGTGCGAGGCGATCAAGCGCGAAGCCGTGGCGGGCCGGCGCGCGGTGGTGGTGGGCATGGGGTTCATCGGCTGCGAGGTGGCGGCCTCCCTCACCCAGCTCGGGGTGCACGTCACCGCAGTCTTTCCCGGCGCCAACCCGCTGGAACGGGTCCTGGGCACCCAGCTCGGCGCCCTGCTCGGTGGGATGCACCGCGCCAAGGGGGTCCGGCTGCTCGCCGGCGCGCAGGTCGCGGCGTTCGAGGGGGCCGAGCGGCTGGCGGCGGTGGTGCTGGCCGACGGGGAGCGGGTCGCGTGCGACTTCGCCGTCGTCGGCGTGGGGATCGATCCCGAGGTGCCCGCCGTCGCGGGCGCATCCATGGCGGAGGACAACGGGATTGTCGTCGACGAGCGGTGCCGCACCAGCGCGGCGGACGTCTACGGGGCCGGCGACGTCGCCAACCATCTGCATCCGGTGTTGGGCCGCATCCGGGTGGAGCACTACAACAGCGCCGGCCACCATGGAGCCGCGGCGGCGCGGTCGATGCTGGGCTCAGCCGCCCCGTTCGACTACATTCACAACTTCTGGTCCGACCAGTACGAGCACACGCTGCAGTACGTCGGCCACACCACCAGGAAGTGAGGACGCGATGCAGCTTGGCATGGTCGGCCTGGGCCGCATGGGCGCCAACCTGGTCCGGCGGCTGCTTCGCGGCGGCCACCGGTGCGTCGTCTTCGACGTCAACCCGGCGTCCGTGGAGCGGCTGCGGGCCGAGGGAGCGGTCAGCGCGGCGTCCCTGGACGACCTGGCCGCCAAACTGACCCCGCCGAGGGCCGCCTGGTTGATGGTGCCGGCCGGGGTCGCCGGCCAGACGGTGGCGGAGCTGGCCGAGCGGCTGGAGCCCGGCGACGTGGTGATCGACGGCGGCAACTCCTACTACCGCGACGACGAGCGGCGCGCGCAGACCCTGGCCGCTAGGGGCATCCACTACCTGGATGTCGGCACCAGCGGCGGGGTGCTCGGCCTGGACCGGGGGTTCTGCCTGATGATCGGCGGCCAGGCCGAAATCGTCCGCCGGCTGGACCCGGTCTTCCGGACGCTCGCGCCGGGGGTGGCGGCGGCGCCGCGAACCCCCGGCCAGGAGGGCGAGCCGGCCCCCGCCGAGCACGGCCACCTGCACTGCGGCCCGGCCGGCGCGGCCATTTCGTGAAGATGGTCCACAACGGCGTCGAATACGGGATCATGGCCGCCTACGCCAAGGGTCTCAACATCCTCCGCCAGGCCAACGTCGGCGCCCGCCAGCAGGCGGCCAGCGCCGAGCGGCGCCGCTGCGCGACCCCGAGTTCTACCGCTACGACATCGACACCGCCGCGGTCGCCGAGGTGTGGCGGCGCGGAGCAGGGAACGAGGAGGATCGCCATGACCGATCAACTGGCCACGCTGACCGAGGCAGGGGTCTCGATCTGGCTGGACGACCTTAGCCGGGAACGACTGACCTCAGGCAGCCTGGCCGACCTGGTCACACACGACCGCGTGGTGGGTGTGACCACCAACCCCACCATCTTCGCCAAGGCGATCACCAGCGGCGACGCCTACGACGCACAGATCCGTGACCTGGCCGCCCGCGGTGTCGACGTGGGGGAGGCGTTGCGGGCGCTGACCACGTTCGACGTGCGGTGGGCCTGCGATGTGCTCCGCCCGGTCTACGACACCACCGGGGGCGTGGATGGGCGAGTGTCGATCGAGGTCGACCCGCGACTCGCCCATGACACCCAGGCGACGATCGCCGAGGCGCGGGCCCTGTGGTGGGCCGTCGACCGGCCGAACCTGTTCATCAAGATTCCGGCCGCCCGCCAAGGGCTGGCGGCGATCGCCGAGTGCCTGGTGGAGGGGATCAGCATCAACGTCACGTTGATCTTTTCTCTGTCGCGCTACGACGCCGTCATGGACGCGTTCCTCAACGGCATGGAGCGGGCACAGAACGCGGGGCACGACCTGTCCTCGACCGCTTCGGTGGCCTCGTTCTTCGTCTCCCGGGTCGACGCCGAGGTCGACTCGCGGCTGGACAAGCTCGGCACTTCTGAGGCGGCCGAGCTGCGCGGCCGGGCGGCGATCGCGAACGCCCGGCTGGCCTACCAGCACTACGAGCAGGTGTTCTCCTCGCCGCGGTGGGCCAGGCTGCAGGCGGCCGGGGCTCGACCGCAGCGGCCGCTGTGGGCGTCGACGTCGACCAAGGACCCCGCCTACCTCGACACCCGTTATGTGGTCGACCTGGTTGCCCCCAACGTGGTGAACACCATGCCGGAAGCCACCCTGCGCGCGGTCGCCGACCACGGCGAGGTGCCCGCCGACTCGGTGCGCGGACACTACGACGACGCCCATCAGGTGCTCGACCGGCTGCGGGCGCTCGGGATCCACTACGCCGGCGTAGTGCAGACCCTCGAAGACGACGGCGTGGCCAAGTTCGACGCCAGCTGGGATCAGCTCGGCGAGCAGCTGGCCGCCACCCTGCGGGCACAGCGCACACACCAAGAGAGGACCTAGAGCATGGCCACGGGGCACTGAAGCAGCGGAATGCCGATCCGACTGGCGCCGCAGCGTCACATCCCTGCAATAGACACTCTCTGCGGCCGGACGTGAGCGCCCAATAGGTATGGCCGCCGACCGCGAGCAGCACCGGGAGTACACCACCCGCCAGGTGGCCTACTACTTGATCATCAGGTCAGCGCGTCGTCTGTCGCGGTCGCCGGCACCGTCGAGCTCCGCGAAGAGCGCGGCGGTGTATCTACTGAAAAGCCTGAACCCCGGCTCCGTCCTATCGACGGGCGCGCGCACAGCCGACCGGTCAAACCTCGCGATAGACCGAGTCGCTCCCGGGGCACCTGAATCGCCAAGCTCTCATTCCCATTCGTGACATCACTCGAATGTGGCAATCCCGTCGTATAGAGCACGCCGCGCTCCGCTGGGACCTGCGCGGTCCTGCCCTGTTGGCTCGCGTTGGCCACGCCCTTGAGCTGCAGGGAGAAGATGACGTCGTCGTCACTGGAAGCGGCGATCAGACGAGAAGTACGTTCGGCTCGGTTGGCTCGCGACCGCACCAAGGTAACAGCGACAGCGTCGTCGACTGAACGATGGTCGGCCATTCCCCAGAAGTTCTGCTCAGCCGTTAGTAGGGCAAGGCGCGAACAGCCGGCGGCCGTCACGCGAGTGCTGGGGCTGCGAGGCGCCCGCGTGCTGCCCGGCGCGGCGCGGGGCTTCTCACCCTGCTCGCTGATGGGATCAGCGTGGCCCTTGGGGCCAACCTGTCGACCTGGAGCGGCTCGGCTGCGCTGCTGGTCGGGCTCTTGGCGGTCATAACGGTCGTCGCCGTCCTCGAGCAGTGGTGTCGCCGGCTGGGCCGTGGATGGCATTGGCGTCCGTGTCATCGGGCGGATCGGCCTGCGGGTGGTGGCGGCGATTCTCACGCATCCACGCGCCGCCGCATTGGTGGCGGCCGGCTCGACCTTCCTGCTCGCATTCTTTGCGGCGACGCTGATAGGACTCCATCGCGAGGCCACCGGGGAGCGAGACTCAAAGCACCCCAGAAGCTCCCAGCCGCCTACTCCTGGACGGTCTTGAAGGCCAGGCGCCGACCTCGTCCTGCCTTGACCACCAGGGTGAACCACAGCCGAAGCACCCCGTCGACGACGTCTGCCTCCTCGGGACCGCCAACCCATTGGGGCCGAAGCCCCACGGCCACGATCAACCCCTCCACGTGGGCCCGAGGGGCGCCGTCGGGACCGCAGAAGAACAGATCGGCCCGGTCGATGCGGCCATCGATCGCGGTGACGAAGCCGATCTGGTATTGCGCGGCCAGCAGCAGCCTGCCGAACCAGTCTGCACCAGCGGCGATCGCCGAGCTGCAGGTCCTCGACGGCAAGATCAACCTTCTTACGCCTCGGCTTACCGAGGCGGTAACCGTGGCCGGATCGAGGTTGCTGGACGGCTACGGCCGCGCGGACCGCGGGCGTCTGACCGAGTGGCAGACGATGAGGCACGCGTTGACGTTGCTGGAGCTTCCTCCTCCCAGGCGGGTAGGAAGGGTGGGTGCGGACCGGCTGCAGCCGGTCATGGCTCGATGGTTACCGGTTGGCCGGTGGCGGTCTGCCACAGCGCGGTGAGGGTGGACCAGCCCGGGGTTGGCACCGCGGCGGCGGGCGAGTAGCCGGGTGCGCGGGGTGGGATGCGCACCCGCAGCGCTCCGGGAAGGATCCGGAACTGGATCGGGGGGTCCAGCGCCATCGCCTCCCCGTCGATGCCGACCTCCACTGGTGCGGCTGATCGCACTTCGAAGCTGGTGTCGGTCCACTCCACCCAGCCGCGAGGGCGGCGGGGCCGGCGCCCGGCGGCCTGCATCCGCGCGAACCTGGCGGCCTCGTCGGGGGACTGCAGCCGTGCGGCGACGATGCCAAGGGTGCCGGCGTCAAGGCGCCGCCGGGACCCAAACCCCTCCGGTTGGCCTAGCTCGTAGCGGTTGTTGGAGACCAGGATGAGGTGGGCGGATTCCTGTTGGGTCCCATCAGGCCCGGTGAACCGCAGGTCAAACGGCGCGGCGTGCGGGCCGAGCATCCCCGGCAGCATGTCAAGAGCGGTGGGAACCTTGCGGTCGCGGTACTCGGGGGACTGCACGATCTTGGCGTACAGGCCCAGGGTGGCGTTGTTGACGAACACCCGGTCCTCGACCAGGCCCAGGTCGATGTGCCGCTCCACCGCCGCCCCGAACGCCTCCAGGGCACCCACCACGTCGTCGCGGTCCAGCCCCAGGTCCATGGCCAGGTGGTTGTGGGTCCCCGCCGGCACGCAGACAAAGCCGACATTGTGGTGCATGGCCACGCCGGCCACCAGCGCCTGGGAGCCGTCCCCTCCGGCCATGCCGAGCACGTCCGCGCCGCGGGCAACGGCCTGCTGGGCAAGCCGGCGCAGGTCGTCGCCTGGCGCCAGCACGATCGGCTCGATGCCCCGCCGGCGGGCCTCCTCCACCAGGTGGAACCGCTCGACCTTCCCGCCGCCCGACCTAGGGTTCAGCAGCAGCACCGGCCGGGTCGCCGGCCCCACAGCGACCCCCGGGGTCGGGCCGCTCTTCAGCGAGCTGCGGTCGCGTCCCAGCCCATAGCGGGTGGCGGTCCCGGCAAGCGCCGCCAGCGCGATCAACAGCAGCAGCTGCGGCAGCCTGCCGTAGGCCGCCACCAGCACCAGCGGCGCGACCAGCGCCAGCACCGCCACCACCGCCACCAGCAGCCGGCGCACGCCGGTTCGGGTGAGCGCGTAGGCGGCGGTGGCGATCGCCACCCCCAGGCAGGCGATCGCCACCAGCAGCACCAGCGGACGCTGGACCAGGCTCACCACGGCAACCGCGAGCACGGCAACCCCCGCGGCCAGGGCCACGATCGCGCTCAGCCTGCGTGTTGGGCTCACCGACTGCACCTGCGACCTCCTGGGCTGACCCTACAATCCTGGCATGGCCAAGCACGCCGGCAGGCAGCAGCAGACCGTCGGGGACGCGCTGGCCCGGCGAGTCGAAGCCCGCCGGGGTCCGGCATCCCGCTGGGCGGAGGCGTTGCGGGAGCTGGGGGCGGTCGACCGGGCGGTGTACGAGGCGGTGGCCCGCACCCCCACCGCGGAGCTGGACGGCCCCCTCCGCCGGCTGTCGGACGCCGCCGACCACTCGCGCCTGTGGCTTGGCATCGCCGCTATGATCGCCCTGCTCGGTGGCAGGCACGGGCGCCGGGCGGCGCTGGAGGGTGTGGTCGCGATCGGGGTGACCTCGGCGACCGTCAACCTCGGCATCAAGCCCCTTGCCAGGCGGCGGCGTCCCGATCGCCTCGGCCCCGACCTGGTCGGGGCGCGCCACGTGCGGATGCCGGAATCGGCCTCGTTTCCCTCTGGGCATGCCGCGTCGGCGTTTGCGTTCGCCTACGCCGTCGGCCGGCACCTGCCGGGGCTGGCGGTGCCACTCCGGCTGCTGGCGGGCGGGGTGGCCTACTCGCGGGTCCACACCGGCGTGCACTATCCGGGCGATGTGGTGCTCGGCTCCATCCTGGGAGCCGGCACCGCGGCGATGGTCGCAGCGGCATGCGACCGCTTGCCCCAGCCACCGCGGCGGCCGCGCCGCCGCTTGCCTGTCGCCGTACGCAATTCCTGACAGGACTGGGCGGAGACGGCTCTCAGCGGCGCGGCTACCAGGCTTCGATGCCGGGCAGGTCCAGTGCGGCGATGCGGGTGGCTTCGGTGGCGGGGACGCCGAGCATGCGCAGGATGGCTTCGGCGAGCTGGTCGACTGATGCCTCGTCGATGCGTTCCGGGTGCCGCTGGCGCAGCCGCAGGAGCCCGAGCAGGCCGCCGGCGACGGCGCTGAGCGCGATCTCGGCGTCGGGCACGGTGAAACGCCCGGCGGCCTGACCGGCCTTGATGTCGCGCAGGGCGCGTGGCGCGAGCCCGCGGGGTGTGTCCAGGACGTCCAAGCCGGCCCCGGTGAGGAACCGGGCGATCTCCGGGTGTGTCCAGCCGAGTCGCCCGGAGATCCGCAGGGAGACGGCGAACAGTTCCGCTGGGTCGCTGATTCCCGCGCAGGCGCGGTCGATCATCTGGCCCCAGCGTTCCAGCACCTCTTCTGACGCGGTCTGGAACAGCTGGTCCTTGCTGTCAAAGTGGTTGTAGAAGGACCCGAATCCGATATCGGCCGCGTCGGTGATCTCCTGGATGCTCGCACGGTCCCCGCGGCCTTCGGCGATCAGCCGGACGGCGGCGTCGATGAGGGCCTGCCGGGTCAGGGCCTTACGCCGGTCGAGCCGTGAGGCTCTCGGCGCCCTGCCTGTTACTGCCGCCTCTGCCATCTCTGCCCTCCAAGGCCTCGCTCAGCACGATAACCGACCGCGCTTCGCCTGCCTGCGGTCCCCTGTCCGGTGCCCGCCCTTCCCGGTGGATCCGCACGAGATTCCCTTGTTGATGGTATCATCCATCATAACTGATACTTGACTACAGAACTGATTGGACATGGCATCAGTTGTTGAGGGAAGGGAGCCGAGCGTGGTGCGGGGCAGCGGCACGCAGCTGGCCGGGCCACTCCGCCCGCCTGCGGGCACCGGTCGACGACCCAACGCTGACCATCATCGTGCGGCCCGACCCCTTCATCGCCGACGTGGTCCCCCAGTCCCGGTCGCCGCGGCTGCCTGGAGCACCCCGGCCGCTGCCGCGCCCGCGCTCCCGCAGCAGTGCTCCACAACTCCACCAGGATCCACCGATCCCGTCCCCGACCGTCCACCTGGAGGCTCATCGTGCTCGTCACCGTCTCGCTGCTGCTGGCCGCAGCCTGCCTCGTCGCCGCCGCCGGCAAGCTACTGGGCCACCCGAAGATGCGCCACTCCGCCGCGCGCTTCGGCATTGCCTGGCGTCGCTACCACCTCATCGGGGTAGCCGAACTAGCCGCCGCCGCAGGCATCCTGCTCGGCTTGTACTGGCGTCCCATCGGGCTGGCTGCCGCCGCAGGCATGACGCTGCTCCTCCTCGGCGCCCTGGCCACCCATAGACGAGCGCGCGACAGCGCCCGGGAGCTGCTGCCGGTCCTCGCCACCCTCGCCATCACAACGGCCTACCTGGCGGTCGCCCTCTGAGAGAAGGCCCGTAATGCCCACCTACCGGCTTGCCTCCGCTAACCCCGCCCAGCCGCCCACCGCCCAACCGTCTACCGCCCAGCCGGGAAGCTCGACCTGTACGCCTCGCGCTGACGACCTCCGCGCAGGCCGAGGCGATCATCGCTGTCTCGCTCAACGGCGCCCGCGGCGGCTCCCACCCAGCCGCGCCGGCTGGGGAGTCGGCCGAGCCGCGCCCGCTCGACGACCCTGTAACTACCATCACCGACGGAGAAATGGCGCGAAGTGACGACGAAGGGTTCGGCGACCTCCCTCCAGGACTGCGCAGGGTCGACGTGATGAACCTGTCGCTGGACGCCGCACAGGAGCTACTGACTCGCTACCGGATCGCCGGCTACCCACCTCACCTGCTGATCGAGCTGCCGGCGGACGTCTGCGGAACGCTGGAGTTCTATCGCGCCACCGAGATGATCGAGCTCGGCCGGACGGTCGCGCTCGAAGCCCTCGACCGGGCGTGGCCTCGTCGGTTCTAGCGCACGCAAACCCTCGCCCTGCCCGCACCGTGGACCAAGGACATCGCGGTCGATGAGCTGGAACTCGTTCGCGTGGCCGAGTACACCTTCCGCGCAGCTCGCCGACCGGTGGCGGGGCCGCCGGGTGTTCCTGGCGTCGGGCCAACCGCCATCCCCCGAATTCGTCGCCCGCTCTTTGCGAAACGGCCGAACTCACGAGTCGGAGGTGCTCAGCGACCTGCATGACCGGCCAAAGCGCACTGACGAACAGTTCGCCGCCGAGAAGCGGCGCGTGCTCGCCGGCTCCCGAGCCGAGCAGCCGGTAGGGGTTGCTTGCGGCTGCCGGTCTGGTGGCCGGCCAGGGAGGGGCCTGGGGGGTGCTTCACAGGGGCGGTGGGGCGTGCCAGACTGCGGTGCTGGTGCTGGCAGCCAAAGACCTCGCCGCCATGACCTGCCCGCTCGAGATTCGCCTTTTGGGCCCGTTTGAGGCCTTGGTCGGTGGTCGCCCCGCAGAGGTGACCGGCCCCAAGCGCCACGCGCTGCTGGCGCTGCTGGCCTTGCGCGGCGGTCGCATGGTCCCGGTCGAGGTGCTGGTCGACGCCTTGTGGGGGGCGCAGGTCCCAGCGGCGCCGCGCAACGCCCTGCAGCACCACGTTTCGCGGCTGCGCGCCGCGCTGGGCGCCGCGTCGATCGCTGCCGCCCCCGACGGGTACGCGCTGGTGGGCGCCACCGTGGACGCGTTGCGGTTTGAGGAGCTGCTGGCCAGGGCCCGCGGCGCCGTGCGGGTGGGGGATGCCGGCCAGGCCGCCGAGCTGGCCGCGCGTGCGCTTGGGCTGTGGCGTGGGCGGCCGCTGCAGGGCCTGCCGGACAGCCCGTGGGCCGGCGCGGAGGCCGCCCGCCTGGAGGCGCTGCGGGTGGATGCGGTGGAGGAGCAGTTCGAGGCCGCGCTGGCGCTGGGGGAGCACACCGAGGTGGTTGGCCGGATCCGCCGGGTGCTGGAGGAGCAGCCGTTCCGGGAGCGGCTGTGGGGGCAGCTGATGCTGGCGCTGTATCGGGGCGGCCAGCAGGCGGAGGCGCTGGAGACCTTCCGGCAGGCCCGGGGGGTGCTGGCCGAGCAGCTGGGGGTCGAGCCGGGGCCGGGGCTGCAGCGGCTGCAGGCGGCGATCCTGGCCCACGACCCCGCACTGGCCAGCGTCCCCGCGGCCGTGGCGCCGCGGGGCCGTCTGCCGGCGCCGGTGACCTCGTTCGTGGGGCGCCAGCAGGCGCTGGCGGAGGTGGTCGAGCTGGTTGGGGGGCACCGGCTGGTGACCCTGATCGGTCCGCCTGGGGTCGGCAAGAGCCGGCTTGCGCTGGAGGCGGCGCGGGCGGTGGAGCACGACTTCGCCGGCGGGGTCTGGGTTGTCGGGCTGGCGCGTGCCGGGCGGCCCGCCGACGTGGCGCGGGTGGTGGCGCGCACGCTGGACGCCCGCGGCCCGACGCCAAGCCGCGACCCGCTGGCGCGCGTGGTCCAGCGCCTGCGCCAGGCCAACGTCCTGCTGGTCCTGGACGGCTGCGAACCGGTGGTGGGGGAGGCGGCGCGGGTGGCCGCTGGCGTGCTGGCCCAATGTCCTGGGGTGCGCGTGCTGGCGACCAGCCGGGAGGTGCTGCACCTGGTAGGTGAGGCCCGGTTCGTGGTGGCGCCGCTGGCGGTCCCGGCTCCGGGCGCCGACCCGGGCGAGCTGGCGGCCTGGGAGTCGGTGCGGCTGTTCCTGGAGCGGGCGCGGGCAGCACGGCCAGGGCTGCCGCTGACCGAGGACACCATCTCCCTGGCGGCGGAGATCTGCCGGCGGCTGGACGGGCTGCCGCTGGCGATCGAGCTGGCCGCCGCGCGCGTCAGCGTCCTGGGGCTGCGCGAGATCCTGGCAGCGCTCCAGGAGGGCACCGCCTTCTTCGTCGAGGCTGGCGGCCGGCGGGCCGCTCCCCAGCGCTACCTGCGCGTGGTGGTGGCCTGGAGCTATGACCTGCTGCACGCCGACGAGAAGACGCTGCTGCACCAGCTGGCGGTGTTCCGCGGCGGCGCGTCGCTGTCGGCGGTGATCGCGCTGGCCGCTGGGGGCGAGCTGGACGCGGCGATGGTGACGCAGCTGCTGGGCGCGCTGGTGGACAAGTCGATTCTCACGGCGTCGTTCCCAGGTGGTGGAGCGCGCTACGACCTGCTCGACACCGTCCGCGAGTACGCCGTTGAGCGGCTGGCCGAGGCCGGCAGCCTGGGCGCGGCGCAGCTGGCCCACGCCGAGTACTTCGCGGCCGTGGCTGACGCCGCGCGGGCCGAGCTTCGCGGGCGCGACTGGCTGGCCTGCACCAGGCGCCTGGAGCTGGAGCACGACAACCTCTGGGCGGCGCTGGCCTACGCGCGTGAGGCACCCGACCCGGCCATCGCGGTCCGGCTGGGGGCGGGGCTGGGCTGGTACTTCTCGCTGGCAGAGCGCGTCTCGGAGGGGCGCCGATTCCTCGAGGTCGCGCTCGCGGCGGCGTCGGACGACGCGCCGATCGAGCTGCGCATCGAGCTGCTCGCGTTCCTCTGTTTCCTCGCAACGGAGGAGCTCGACTTGGACGCCGCGATCGAGGCGGGCGAACGAGGTCTCGCGCTCGCCGCGACCGCTCCTGCGCCCTCCGAGTCCGCCCTCGTGCGGGTGATGCTCTCGCTCGCGTTCGCGCATTCGGGCGACCACGAGCGGGCCGCAGCACTGGCGGAGGAGGCGCGCGTCGGCTACGAGACGGCGGGAGACGGCTGGGGTGTCGCGGTGAGCAGCCTCGTCCGGGCCGGGGTGGCCGCAGGCGCGGGAGACGTCTCCACCGTCGCCGCGATGACGGCGGAGGGTCACCGACACTCCGAGGCGATCGGGTACGACGCGTTTCTGCCGCCGGCGTTGCTGTTCGAGGCGTGGGTCGCCGAGCGGCGCAACGACCGGCAGGCCGCGGCGGACGCCTACCGCCGCGCCCTCGACGTCTCGGGCCGAGCCGGCTTTCGCGACCATGCCTCCTTCGCCTTGTCGGGGCTCGGCTCGATCGCGTTCGCCGACGGCGACCTGCGCCACGCCGAAGAGCTCGAGCGGCGGGCGCTCGCCGCCGCCGAGGCGGCACGGGCGCCGTGGGTCGCCGCCCATGCGCGCGTGCAGCTCGCCGGCGTCCTGGCGGCGGCCGGCGCCGCGGACACCGCCGAAGAGCTCTACCGGAGCGTCATCGAGTGGTCGGAGAGGGAGAGGCAGCGGCCGCACCAGGCTCGTGAGACGCAGTTCATCGCGCTCGCCGGCAGCCCCGGGGCGGCGGCGCTACGGGGCCTGGCGCGGCTTGCGGCAGCCCGCGGAGACGACGACGCGGCCGAGGACCTGCACGCCCGCGCCGCCGCGATCGCGGAGCGCGACCGCGCCTGGCCCGACGCGCTGCGAGGGGCGGCTGCAGCGACCTAACCGCGTGGCAGTGCGGTGGCAGCGCCTCGCCCTAGCCTCGCGGAATGAGGCACAGGCCGACGCCGCTATCCGCCGACGTGGCCCCCTCCCCTGGTGGCAGCCGAGGCGCAACGCACGGCAGCGGCCTGGCAGTGACGTCCGACAGGCTTTGTGGTGCGTCCACAAGGACCACGGAGGTTCGCATGACCACCACGGCGATCGAGGAACGGCTGGCGGAGACCGGCCGTCGCATCGACCAACTGGATGCACGCGCGCAGGCCGGCGCGGCCGAGGCGAGGTCCCGGACTCAGCGCCACCTCGATACGCTGCGGCAGGAGGAGGCATCCGCCCGCACTGCCGTCCGCAAGGCGCGTGACGCGGTCGAAGACAAGTTCAGGCAGCTCGAGACCAAGCTCGACATTGCCGAGCACCGGCTGGCCGCAGAGCTCGCCGACGACGCGAGGAGGTTCGCGGACACCATCGAGGCGGAGCTCCACGATTGGGGTACCTACCTCGATGGGAAGGAGAGTCCGATGAGCGTCCTCGAGCAGGACATCGATGGTCCTGGGCGCGCGGCCAGGCCGGCGTCGCGGCTCTTCGTCGGCTCGGAAGTCGGGCCGCTGCGACGGGTCCTGCTGCACCGCCCCGGCCTGGAGCTAAACCGGCTCACGCCGGCAAACAAGGACGAGCTGCTCTTCGACGACGTGCTCTGGGCGAAACGGGCGCGCCAGGAGCACGACGCCTTCGCCGACACGCTCGCCGAAGCCGGCGTCGAGGTGCTCTACCTGCAGGAGCTGCTCGCGGAGGTGCTCGCCGACGCCGACGTGCGCGCCGACCTCATCGAGCGCAGCTTCAAGGAGGCGATGGTTCGCCCCCGGCTGAGCGAGCCGGCGCGCGAGTGGCTCGACAGCCTCACGGCCGAGGAGGTCGCCTCCTGGCTCATCGGCGGGATCGCCTGGCAGGACCTGCCCTTCCAGCCCGCGGGGCTAGCCGGGCAGGTGGCGGTGCCGGGCGAGTTCGCGCTGGCGCCGCTGCCCAACCACATCTTCACGCGTGACACGTCGGCCTGGATCTACAACGGCGTCTCGATCAACGCGATGGCCAAGGACGCGCGCCGCCGTGAGTCGCTGCACCTGCAGGCCATCTACCGTCACCACCCGCTGTTCGCGGCGGTCGAGCACGAGGTCTGGAGCGACGGTCTGCCGCTGCCCGCGGCGTTGGAAGGCGGCGACATCCTCGTCATCGGCAACGGCGCCGTGCTGATCGGGATGGGCCAGCGCACCCGGCCCGCGGCAGTGGAGGCGCTCGCCGAGCGGTTGTTCGACGTCGGCGCGGTGCGGCAGGTGATCGCCGTGCCACTGCCGCCGCAGCGGTCGACGATGCACCTGGACACGGTGCTCACGATGGTCGATCGCGACGCGTTCACCGTCTATCCGGAGCTCAAAGAGGCGTTGACCGGCTACCTGCTCGAGCCCGGGCCAAACGGCGTCACTGTGGAGCGCGAGGACGAGCTGTTCGCGACGGTCGCGCACGTGCTCGACCTGCCGAAGGTGCGGCTGTTCGAGACCGGCGGCGAACGCTACGAGGCCGAACGGGAGCAGTGGGACGACGGCAACAACGTGCTCGCGCTCGCGCCGGGGGTGGTCGTCGCCTACGAGCGCAACGTGGAGACCAACACGCGGCTGCGCCACGACGGGATCGAGGTGATCACCATCGAGGGCTTCGAGCTCGGCCGTGGGCGGGGTGGTCCGCGGTGCATGTCGTGTCCGATCGAGCGCGACGCGCTCCCCGACTACGCCTGAGATGAAACGATGACGATCGCGACGACCACACACGCGCCGGTCGACTTCCTGTGTGTCGCCGACCTCTCTCGGAGTCAGCTCGAGTACCTGCAAACGGCGTCCCGCGGGGCGTCGGGCGGTCATCGACAAGGATCTCTCCGTATCCTTCCTCGCCAGGCTCTTGCAAGCCGACGTTCTTCTGATGCTCACGGACGTTCCGGCCGTCGAGCTGGACTGGGGATGCAGCTTGGGTTCCCGGCTTCTGATGACCACTGGGTGCAGCTCGCACTCATTACACCCCGTGATGCTGTACACGGGGTGGCCGATCCACCGCACCGGTTGGCTCACGCTCTAAGCGAAGGAGATGACGTTCGGGAGCAAAAGCCGCGAAAGGACGAGCAGCACCAGCGCGCGCCAACTCGAACTATCAGCTGGTTCGTGGCGACTCCTCCACGGCTCCTAGTTACGGCGGCCGCTGCTACCTCTTTGCCAGGATGTTTCAGGACCGCCCTGCCACAGCGGGCGCGGCCTGGTCGCTGATGTCGCGGGGACACGCGGCAGCGAGGCCGGTGCTCGTGGCAGCCGCCTGGCAGCCGAGCGCCGTAGCGTCGTCGCGATGGCACAGAACCACGACACACAGAACCACGACACAGGCGCGGCCTTATGGCACAGAACTACGACACAGGCCCGGCATTCCGTCCTTTCTGGGCACGCACCGACACGATGAGCTCGGTTGCGCTCACCCTGCCCGCGTCGGTTGTGGCCGCGGGGTCCGCGCTCTGCGACCGCAGGCGCCGCCTGTTGGCTGCTGGTCTTGGGGACCGGGTCATCGTCGAGTTCGCCGCCGCTGATGACCTCTGGTCGGGGATGGCGCGTGTGGTGGCGATGCTGCGGCGCCGCGGGGGCGCCGGCAGGGTGGAGTGGTGGAGCCCGGCGGACAACGGAAGCTCGCTGCGGCTGGAGGTGGCCGACGGAGCCGGTAGCGGTCGGCGGGTCGCCGTTCCCGTCGGACCTGCCGGCGTCGTGGTCGTGGTCGGCGGCGGTAATGGCCCGCAGCTCAGGGCGGCCGTGCGCCGTCTCGCGCCGGTGCTGCGGCGCCGCTGGGCCGAGGAGCGGTTGGCGCAGCAGGCGGTGCAGCTCGCGCGGCGAAACCAAGCGCTGGGGGACTTCGCGGCGCTGGTGGCCCACGAGCTGAAGACGCCGCTTGAGCTGGCACGCCGACAGCACGACCCCTGGGTGGGGGTGGACAGGGCGCTGGAGCTGGTCGACGCGCTGCTGGAGGCTGCTCGAGCCGAGTTGGCCACCCAAGGCTGCGCTTTGGCAGCCGACTGCCTGGATGAGGCGCTGCGTGATCTGGGGCCGATCGCGGCCGAGGTCACCACCGACCTGCCGCAGGAGGTTCCGCTGCCGGAGATGGCGTTGCGGGTCATCCTGCGCAACCTGGTCGCCAATGCGGTTGCGGCAGGCGCACGGCACATCCATGTCGGGGCGGTCGCGTCGGCCGCTTCCTGGGTGCTGGTGGTGGACGACGACGGGGTCGGCGTGGCGGAGACTGGTGGGTACGCTGGGGGTAGCCGTCTGGGCCTGAGCCTGTGCCGCCGGCTGGCCGGCCGGTTCGGCGGCACGCTGGAGCTGGCGCCCCGTGCGGTGGGCGGCACGCGCGCCAGCGTGGTGGTTGACAGGAGCCGGCGATGATCAGCGTCCTGATCGTCGACGACCACGCGCTGTTCCGGGCGGGCCTGCGCTGCCGTTTGGAGCTCGAGCACGACATCACCCCGGTTGGTGAGGCCGCCACGGCCGAGCAGGCGGTCGTCAAGGCCCGTGCGCTGCGGCCCGACCTGGTCCTGCTGGACCTGCTCCTGCCGGGAACAAGCGGCTACGAGGCGATCCCGGAGCTGGCGAAGGTCTCGCCGCGGTCGAGGGTGCTGGTCATCTCCTCGCAGGCCGCGCCCAGCTCCGTGCGTCAGGCGCTGTCTGCGGGAGCCGCTGGGTATGTCCCCAAGCGCGCATCCGACCAAGAGCTGGTCGCTGCCATCCGGCGGGTGGCGGCCGGCGAGGGCTACGTCGACCCTGATCTGGGCGCCAAGCTGGTGGTGGCTGATGGGTCAGCGGCGCTGGAGCCCCTGTCTGAGCGGGAGCGCGACATCCTCCAGTTGCTCGCGCTGGGGTACACCAATCAGGAGATCGGCAGGAGGCGCTTCATTTCGGTGCGCACGGTGGACGCCCATCGGGCGCACATCATGCGAAAGCTCAGGCTGGAGACGCGCGCCGAGCTGGTGCTGTTTGCACTGGCCAACGGGTTGATCGGGCCGAGCTGACCCGGCCCGAGCGCGTGCTGTGGCAGGCCCGCTTCTCACCCAGAGAGTTGCCGACCGTCGCCGCACCAGGTAGCGCCCCGCGCTCTAGACTGCTGGGCGGAGCAGCTCAAGGGCGCGGGTGGTGGCCCGCTCCCGCTCGACGTCACTGGCCTGCAGCGGCGATCCCTGCCGGATGACATCGACGAGCTGCCGCGTGGTCGCCACCGTGACGCCCTCCACCGACCGGCGGCCCACCGGCCAGCCGCCGGGGACGCACAGCAGCGGCCGGACGGGGAGCAACACCCCGCCGGCCAGCATGTCGGCGATGGCTGCCGCCTGCCAGCGCAGCTCAGGCAGCGGACTCGCCGTGGCGGCCCGTGCATTCCATGGCGAGGTCGCCTTGTGCAGCGGCGGCTGGGCACGCCGCCAGCACTGGATGACCCAGACGCCGGTCGAGCCGATCACCAGGTGCTCCAGGCTGGCCGGCCAGCCCGGCAGGGTGACGTCGTGCAGCACCAGGTCGCCCCGTTGCTCCAGGGGCCGCAGCAGGCTGGCCGTATGGCGCTGCGTCGCGGCCTGCCACCGCCAGGCGCTGGCGCTGGCGGAGGGACGAAAGCGCAGCCGCCACCCGGCGACCAGCGCCGCCACCAGGGCCATGGGCCAGGCCAGCCAGGCGCCCACGGTGAGGCCGACCGGCAGGCCGCCGCCGACGGCCACCCCGACCGCCGCCCCCGCCCGCCACCACCAGCCATGACGCCAGGCCTGGAGCTCCGTTTGGCGGCGGCGCTGGTAGGCGGCCTGGGCGGACGCGCCGGGACGGCTGCCGCGCGGGTCCTGGATGGGGCGAGCCGGCAGGACCCTTCCGGTGGATGCCGTCCAGATCTCCTCCGCCAGCTCACGCACCCGCTCCGAGCTGAGCCGGCGGACCGTCAGCCCCACGCAGCTCACATCGGGCCGGTCGCAGCGGCAGGCTCGGTCGTCCTCACGGCGCTTGCCAGCCATCTCGGGCCTCCTCCCGCAGCCGGGCCGGCGCGTCCACGGCGTCCCTGCCCCCGCCGGTCACGCGCCGACGTCTCCGCCGGGCCGCGTCCAGGGCGGCATGGACGCGAGCGACCGTGCCGCCACAAGCCGCGCGCTCGGCGCTCAGTACTCCACGACGATCCGGTCCTCGACGGCAGTGACGCCGGGCGCCGCCCACGCCGCCGCCACCGCGGCGTCGTGCTCCCCCCACGAGCCGACCGCCCCGCGCAGCATGACCGTGTTGCCGTGCGTTTTCACCGTCAGGGCTTCGGCGTCCAGTTTCGCGTTGCGCTGCAGCGCCTGCTCGATCGACCGCTTGACGTCGCCGGCCTCCGGCTGCGGGTTGGTCAGGGCGATCTGGTCGTCGACGTCGACCACGCCGGGCACGTTCCCGGCGACGAACTCGGCCTCCTCGCGCTGGTACTGCCACGCCGCCGTGCCGGTGAGCGTGACCAGGCCGTCGTCGGCCCTGGCATCGATCGTCTGGGGGATGAGGCCGTTCAGCGCCATGGCCTGCAGCACGGCGCCGCGTAGGTCGGCGTCCTGCCGACGGTACTCGTCAAGCATCCGCACCTGGAGCCGGTTGTTCACCGACGTGACGCCGTACACGCGCTCGGCTGCCTTCCGCGCCTCGCGCTTCTCGCGGAAGCTGCCCACGGTTCCACGCAGCGTGACCTCACCGTCGTTTGCCGACACGACGATCGGAGCGCTGTCGACCTTGGGATCCCAGAACAGCTCGTCGCGCACCCAGCCTTGGAGCTCATCATTGGTCATGAGTCGTGGTCCTTTCGTGGTTTGCCGCGCGGCTCGGGTGTTGTCCAGGTCCAGGCTCGGCCCGCTGGTTGCCCGCTCATGCTCTGCGAGGTCCCGGCCGCCTGGCATCGGTGCGATCACCGACCCGCTGCGGAAGGACCTGAAACGGCGATCGGCATGCAGGTGGGTCAGCCGACAGGCTGCACACCAAGGGTGACGGGGGATCACCCTGTCGGGGTGAGGCAGGCCCACCCAGATCGGTGCGACGATACTGCCGAGCGTTCGCCGAGATTGCCCGGCGCGGGACGTGGCCGTAGCGTGGAGGCACCGGACGAAGGGAGCGGCAGATGACTGAGCAGGGGCCGTCGCCGCACGGTCGGCGGGTCGGGCAGACCAGGCCACCAGCGGCTGGGGTTGATCGGCTTCATCCGGGTTGCCGCCGTCATGATGCTCATGGTCGGGCTGCTGCCAGAAGGCCGCTGGCACGGACGGGGGTGACGACATGAGCACGGCGAAGGCCAAGCGCCCCGGAGCGGGTGCCAAGGCGTCGCCCGGCACCGCGAGCCCGGACCAGCGGCAGAGCGCGGCGATGCGGTCTTCTTTCCCTCCGATCGCCGACTATGGGTTCCTGTCGGACTGCCACACCGGCGCGCTGGTCGCGCCCGACGGGGCGGTCGACTGGCTGTGCGTGCCGTCCTTTGACGCGCCCAGCGTGTTCGGCAGCCTGCTGGACCGCGAGGCCGGCGCGTTCCGGCTGGGGCCGTTCGGCATCAACGTTCCGGCCTCGCGGGACTACGAGTCCGGAACCAACGTGCTGGAGACGACGTGGCAGACCCCGTCCGGGTGGGTGGTGGTGCGTGACGGGTTGACGATGGGGCCCCGGCAGGGCGAGGACCAGATGACGCCGCACACCCGGCCGCCGGCCGACGACGACGCCGACCACTTGTTGGTGCGCACGGTCACCTGCATCGAAGGTCAGGCCGAGATCGACCTGGTCTGCGAGCCGGTGTTCGACTACGGCCGCTCCGCGGCCACCTGGACGCTGGTCGACGGCAGCCGCCACACCGCCGACGCCAGCGGTGCGGGCCAGACGATGCGGCTGCAGACCGACATGGAG
>JBKPDO010000166.1:0-69446 GCA_046727955.1 bacterium
CTGCCGGCCCGAGCACCGCGGCGGCCAAGAGCGGCCCGGCGGCCACGCCCAGCTCCGCCTCGAGCAGCACGAAGGCGCCCAGCCCGAGCAGCAGCCCAGTGGCGGCGCCGGCCACCAGCCCGCGCGCCAGCCGCGACCGCACCAGGCCGGCCCTGGCGAGCGGCGCGCCCAGTAGCCACTGCACGTCGGGTGGGCGGAACACCACCGGCCCCTGCCAGGTGGCGTAGCGCAGCGCCGCCAGCAGCCCGAGCAGCAGGGTGGCCGCGCCGGCGCGGGCGATCCCGCCGTCGACCAGCCAGACCGCCGTCGTCCCGCGGGCCGGGCTCTGGCGCAGCAGGCGGAACGCGATCACCAGGCCGACCGCCAGGTAGAGGCCGACCCCGTAGGCATTCGTGAAGCGGTCGGAGCGCTGACCCGGAGGGCGGTGCGCGTGGCGCCGCCCGCGCACGTACGCCAGCACCGGCCCGGCCGGGACGGGAGCGGCCACCATGGGCGGAACGGAGCCGCCTTGGCCGCCTACCGCGGGAGAGGCCGGGCCGCTCATCGCAGTCCCAGGCGGGCCGCCTCGCCGCCGGCGACGACCTGCCCGTAGTCGCCGGCGTCGATGACGCGGCCGTCGTGCAGCACCACCGCCCGGTCGGCGAGTCCCTCCGAAAAGGCCAGTTGGTGGGTGGTGAGCACGATGGCTGCCCCATCCGCCTTGATCGCGGCGAGCAGCTCGCGCAGGGTCGCCTGCGAGGGCGGGTCGAGGCCGACTACGGGCTCGTCCAGCAGCAGCACGTCGAACGGGCGTACCAGTGTGCAGGCGAGCTGGGTCTTCTGCCGCATGCCCCTGGAGAGCTGGGTGGGCACGAAGCCGCGACGCGCCGTCAGGTCGAGCGCGTCCAGCAGCTCGGCGATGCGCTCGTCGAGGCCGTCACCTACGCCGTGGGCGAGCCCCACCAGCTCCAGATGCTCTCCCACGGTGAGGTCGTCGTACAGCAACGGGCTGTCGGGCACGAACGCGAGCGCAGCGCGGGTGCGGTGGGAATCCGCGGCGCGGTGCACGTCGATTCCGTGCACGGCCACGCTTCCGGCGGTCGGCTCGAGCTGCCCGGCGGCCAGGCGCATGGTGGTCGTCTTGCCCGAGCCGTTGTGGCCGATGAGCGCGACGCATTCCCCCGGCGCCACCTCGAGGTCGATCCCCTCGAGCGCAACCACGTCGCCATACGTCTTGCGCAGCCCGCGGACGGCCAGCACTGGAGGTCCCGACATGCGCCGACCTTACTACTCAGTGGGGGATAAGGGCTGGTCAGTCGAGAAGAACGCTGGACCCGACCGGTAGCCTTGGCGAGGAGGCTGCTCGTTTCCATCCAGCTGGTTGTCGACACGGCCTGGTATGTGCTGGTCGCCTGGCTGGTGAACCGCGCCCGCGTCTTCATGCGCTCGGCAGCGGTCAAGCGGCGCTTGGAGCGGCTCACCGGGCTGGTCCTGTTTGGCCTCGGCGCCCGCCTCGCGGTCGAGCATCGCTAGGACGCCGATCAGGTGCCCGGCAGCGGCGGGGTCTCGCCGACGTCGTAGGCAAGCAGGTCGCCGTCGCGGCGCACGCCCTCGGTCGGGCGATGCGGCTCCAGCTGGCCGCGGTGGTCGAGATGCTCGACGGTGGCGCCGCGGACCAGGGTGGCGGCGTCCGCGAGCAGGCGGCGGTGACAGCGCCACCACAGCGTTTCTGAGCACATCGCCGCGCTCGGCGCCTCCGCCGCATCTGCCAGCAGGCGGTCGAGCGCGGCCCAGAACCGGGGCGTTCGCATGTAGTCGGCGTAGCCACGGAAGGCCGGATGACGCAGGACGTGGTTGACCGAGGCGGGGTCGGGCTTTCGCCAGCCGCCGAGGTCGCGCTCCCAGCGGTAGGCGATGCCCGCCTCGGGCAGCCAGGCGGCCATCTCCTCGCGGCAGAATTGCGGATTGCGCCGGCTGCCCGGCGCCGTGCGAACGTCCACCAGACGCTGCACCCCAACCTTGTGGAGCAGCGCCACCAGCTCCTCCGCAGGAGCGGTCCCGTGCCCGACCGTCACAAGCCGCACAGCCATCGCACCAGGTTAGCGTCCCTACCGTAGGGCACGAGGTACGCTCCGCGCGGCAACGTGCGTCCCGCGCGGCAAGGTCGGGTCAGTTCAAGAGGCGTTGGGTGAGGACGACCGCGTAGTAGCACAGCGGGAAGGCCATCAGCAGTGAGTCGACCCGGTCGAGCACGCCGCCGTAGCCGAGCACAAGACTGCCCGCGGAACTACTGGGAAAGGCGCGCTTTATCAAGCTGTCGGTGAGGTCGCCCCAGAGACTGCCGACCGCGACCACCACCACCAGCACGACCACCACCGCGATCGCCCAGGTCTTCGGCACGGCCACCCACAGCAGGACCACCGCCAGCGCCGCTCCGATCAAATTGCCGAGCGCCTCCGACCAGGTCTTGCCAGGGGCGACCTCCCTGGCCAGCATCGGGCTCTTGATCGCGCGCCCCACCACCCACGAGGCGACGTCCGAGACGGCCACCGCCACCGTCACGATCACAAGGAAATTCAGCCCCCACGACTCCGCCGACTTCACGAAGACGATGTACCCCATGGGCAGGCCCACGTAGATGTACGCGAACAGCGTGTCGGCGACCTGCCGGTGGGCATCGGTCAGCTCCCCCGACAATACCGGCACCAGCGTCAGCAGGATCAGGAACCCGAACGGCAGCAGCACGAAGTACTCCCGTGCGAACGCGGCGACCAGCAGGCCCACCTGACCCCAGAGCATCAGCAGCAGCGCGTAGCGGCGCTGGATGTCGGCGATGCGCACGATCTCCGACGAGCCCTGCAGCAACACATAGGTGGCCAGCAGGAACGCCACGAACCCACCGATGAACACCGCCACCACGAACAGCGGGCCGATCACGAACCAGACGCGGGCACGCATGAACAGCGTCGAGCGGCGCAGCACTCTGAGCGACCAGCGACGCCGCGCCACCAGCACCGCCGCGAAGCCCGCCAGCAGCAGGAGCACCACTCGCAGCAGCACCGGCAGGAACAGGTCGTTGGCGAACGGATTGTGCGGCACGGGCTCGCCTACGCCCCTTCCCAGCGCTTGACCACCGCCTGCGCCAGTGCCACCCCAGCCTCCGCCTTCTTGACCAGCTCGTCGTAGTCGTTTCCCGGTGGGATCGGCGGCCCGATCCCGACGACCACCCCTCCCGGCAAGGGGATGAAGCTGCCCTTCGGCATCACCTGCTCCAGTCCGGCCAGGTACATCGGCACCACCGGCACCTGCATGTCCACCGCGATGTAGGCGAAGCCCTTCTTGAAGCCGGTGGCGCCGGTGCCGCGGGTCCCGGACGGGAAGATCAGCACCGACCAGCCCTTGCCGACGAGGTCCTTGAGCATCGCCAGCGACCTGCGACTCGATGCTCCGGTGCGCACGAACGGCACCGTGCCGAGCGCGAGCGACGCTGCCGCCCCCTTCAGCCTGGTCGAATAGAAGTAGTCGGCCGCGGCCGCGATCACCAGACGGCGGCGGACACGACCCCCGAGCGCGGCCAGGGACACGGGCGCATCGAAATGGCTCTGGTGGTTGGCCACGAACACCGCCGGCCCCTTGAGCTGGGCGAGGTTGCGCCGGCCGATGACCGTGTAGGGCGAGATGAAGTGCAGGATCGGCAGCAGGGCGACGCGCTGGATCAGCGAGCGCGCCATCCGGGCCGGCGGGGTCCTGGACCAGGCGACCGCCGTGGCGGGCGTGTCAACCGCCCGGTGCGACGCAGCCTGGTCGCCATGCCCGCCGTTGCTCACGTCCCCTCCCGCGCCACGCTGTGGTGTGCATTGAACCAGACCTGGAAGCGAGCGGGTGGTTACGGCAGATACGAAGCCGCTCGAGGAGCTTGTAGCACCTCAAGCGGAATGAGCCGCAGCGATTCGCCCGTGCAGCAGTGGAGGCCCCACCTTACAAACGGGTAGGGCCTCCACGCACAGGCCAACCGGGATCTACCCGACTTTGACCGGCTCTCTCTCGGCGACCTCCGGCGACTCCGGTTCGCCCTGCGGCGCCAGCCGGCTGCGGCCCGGGATCGCCAGCGAGGACAGTGCCGCCAGGCCGACCACGGCCGCGCCGACCCACGTCGCCGAGGTCAGCCCGTCGACGAACGAGCTCGGCGAGGCGTAGCTCCCCACCGCCGAGAACACCGTGGCCAGCACGGCAACGCCGAAGACCCCGCCGATCTCGCGCGGGTATCCTCCTGTCGGTATGAGTCGGCGCCGAGGGCGAGGAGACCCGTGACCAAGCCAAGCATCAAGCCCGGCGGTCGCGCTTTCCACGACCTCGAGGAGCTGAACCGAGAGCTGGTCGAGTGCCGTCGCTGCCCTCGCCTGGTCGCCTGGCGTGAGCAGGTCGCCCGCGAAAAGCGCGCCGCCTTCCGGGACTGGGACTACTGGGGACGACCCGTCCCCGGCTTCGGCGACCCGGCCGCCCGCCTGCTCATCCTCGGCTTGGCGCCCGCCGCCCACGGCGGCAACCGCACCGGCCGCATCTTCACTGGCGACCGCTCCGGCGACTGGCTGTTCGCCTCCCTGTGGCGCACCGGCTTCGCCAACCAGCCCACCTCGGTCTCCCGCGACGACGGCCTGGCCCTCACCGACTGCTATATCACCGCACCGGTGAAGTGCGCGCCACCAAAGAACAAGCCACTCCCCCAGGAGCGCGCCAACTGCGCCCCCTGGCTGGAGCAGGAGCTCGCCCTGCTACCAGCCATCCGCGTGGTGGTCGCCCTCGGCAGCTTCGCCTGGGACACCGCCCTGCGCCACCTCGGCCCCGTCCGCCCCAAGCCCCGCTTCGGCCACGGCGCCGAGGCGGCGCTGCCCCACCGCCGCGTATTGCTCGGCAGCTTCCATGTAAGTCAACAAAATACGCATACCGGTCGCTTAACTGAGGCCATGCTGGACGGGGTGTTCCTGCGGGCGCGGGGGCTCCTCGAGGGTTCCGGTTGACCTGACGAAGCGGCGATGGGGTGGCAAACCGGTAATCCTGAGGAGCTCCCGCCACGGCATGCCGTTCCGCGTAGTCCGCTGCCGTGTCATCGCCTCGGGAATATCGTGGGTCACGGCTCGACCGCGGTTCGGGGGTGGTGAGGGGCCGCGGCGCTGGCGCCGCGGCGGTCCCGGGCGGCGGCCACCGCCGTCCAGAACGGCTCGTCCTGGCCGCGGAGCTCCTCCAAGCTCACCAACGCTTCCCGGAGGGCGCCATCCAAGTCGCCCGCCAGATGGAGGATCGGCGCCACGGTGGGTTCCAGACCCGCTGGCGCTCAGATGGTCTGGGTGGCGCGTGGCGATGGAGCACTGCCGATACGCACAGGCGTCTCAGGGCGAAAGGCCGGTCAGTCCATGCCGTCAGTCCATGCCGTCAGTCCATGCCGGCGGAATTCGTGGGTCGGTTCGCGCCTTACGCGCCTCCTCGACGACCTCGAGGACCACTGTGGCGACCAGGTCGGGCCGATCATGGTGGATGGCGTGGCCGGCGTCGGCGACGACGATGTGCCTGCCACGGCCGGTGCGGGCCGTGGCGGCAACGCCCGCCTGAAGCAGGGTCCAGCGCTGCCGCAGCCGGGGCGGGAAGCCTCGGGCCGCGCTGAGCACGACCACCGGGACATCGGGCAACGAGGATGCGGCGCGGGCCTGCCGCAGCAGCGGCGCGCTCGCGGCGATCCCCCGCAGCTCCTCCCGGCTGGCCCGCACCTGGGAGCGGTGCGCGTGGGCGCGGTACGCCTCGACCACCAGCGACCGGACGCGCGGATCGTCGCTGAACCGGCTGGCCGTGCGCCTGGCGGCCCGGCGCACGACGGGCTCCAGCACGCCGAGCGTGCACAGCAGGGAGGGAAGGTGCTCGGCGACCGACCAGTTGAGCCGGCGGACCGGTCGGGGCAGGCCGGCCAGCATGTCGGGGTGGGCGGGGTCGACCAGGACCAGCCCGCAGACCAGCTCCGGGTGGCGTGCCGCCAGCAGCTGTGCCAGCAGGCCACCCCAGCTGTGCCCGACCACCACGCACGGCCCGGCGCCGGTCTGGCCGATCACCGCGGCAAGGTCGGCGACCTGGCGGTCCACGGTCGGCAGCCCCGGTGGGGGATCGGGATCGCTGGCGCCCAGCCCGGCGCGATCGTAGGCCACCACGCGGGTGGACGCGGCGAGCGCGGCCAGCAGCGGCGCCCAGGAGATCGCCGTGTCGTTTCTGCCGGCGGCGAGGATCACGGTGGGGCTGGGGTGGCCGCTGCCGGCCTCGACCCAGCCCACCATGCGGCCCCCGTCACCATCGCCGTGGCCGACCCGTGTCCCGCCGCGAGCCACACCGCCCGCTACCAGCGCGCTCAATGCCTCCACGACAGCGTCACCCATCGCCATCCGACCATCCGACCATCTCCACGTCAGACACACCTGAGCTTGCCACTCCCAGACGGCGGCCAGCCCGGCCAGAGGACGTGAGCCACGCGGTGACCGCTCACGTTCGGGCACGGGAACTGCTTGGGTGGTCTGGCAAGATTGAGCTGACTCAACGCTGGTTTGCCCAGCTCGCCAGGCGCTCCGTGAGCTTGGTCAGCTCTGTCTGCCCGGTGGCGACCGCGACCACTAGCTCGACGGCTTCGTCGACCGAGGATGGGTCCAGGTCGAAGCCATTCAGGTCGTAGAGCACCACGACCGCCGCCCAGGCAAGGCGCTTGTTGCCGTCCACGAGTGCGTGGTTGCGGACGACCGCCTCCAGCAGTGCTCCCGCCTTCTCATGGATAGTTGGATACGCGTCCTTGCCGAAGGCGCTTGCCTGCGGGCGGTGCGCCGCCGAGTCGAGCAGACCGATGTCTCTGACCGCCGGCTGGCCGATAGTCGCTTCCGCGATGAGCAGCAGGTCCTCGACTGTCAGGTGCTCCATCAGGATCGTCAGGCGTCCTTGAGGCGGTCGAAGATCTCGTTGTGGCGCGTCACGACGCGACGGGCGGCTTCCTGTACCCGCTCGGTGTGGTCCTGGCGGGCGATGCGCTCCTGGATCGCCAGCCTCACGACCTCGTGCATGGAGCGGCCCTCACGCTCGGCTTGGCGGCGCAGCAGAGCGGTCTCCTCGTCGGTGAGCCTGAGGGTCATGGCCATGGCCGCATGATACCGCAGTGATACCACGAGCGGGCCCAAACCCAATCGACAGTGCCTCGGAGCCGGCCAACTGCACCCCTCTCCGTCGTAGAAACGGTCAGTTGAGCCAACAAAATACGCATACCGGACGCTTGACCGGGGCGATGCTGGACGGGGTCCCGCGGACGCGGACCCTACTTTAATGATGGCAGGCTGGTGGAGAGGCTATCGCGCTGGCGGGAGAAGGGGCGGGTAGGGCATGCTTCGAGAAGCCAGATCGCGCCGGCGTAGGAGATTGACGGGATGGCGGAAGCTGCGTTCGAGCACGGTAGCGGGTCGAAGCGCGCTGCGGCGCGGCGGGCGCGCTATCTGGCTCGTGTGCGTGCTGAAGGGCGCCGCCTGCGCACCGGCTCGGAGATCCTCGCCGAGCGCCGGGACGACCCCGACCCGCCAAGCGATGAGGAGCTGGACGCCTTCCTCGAGGTGATTTACGAGGCGCGCGATCGGGATCGCGACCGTGCCTGAGAGCCCTGCACTGGTCGACACCGATGTTGCATCCGCAGAAACGAACGGAGCGAGAGCCTGCGGCCTGCGTTCAGGGAGCCTTCTCCTCTCTCCCCCGCCGCCCTCCGCCGCGTGAGGCCTGAGTCACACCTCGAGCCGTGGAGGCCCGGCCTCGAGCCGCTCGCGCACCTGGCGCATCCGCTCGGCGGAGTGGTGCGGCATCTCCCAGCGCGCGTCGAGCCACCAAGTGCAGCCCGCGGCCGCCCACGGGGCGACGATCGCGCCCGCCTTGGTGGCGTCGGCGGGCGTCTCACCCTCTATCACCACGTCGAAGCCGGGACGTAGGCCGCTGTGCTCCCGCAGCCAGCGCAGCATCGCCGTGACGTCGGGCGGCGTCGTCTCCCGGAACCCGCGCTCGTCCATGCAAACCGGCAGCAGCCCGTCGCAGCGCAGCACGCGATGCATCGACTTCGGCCGCGGCCACGCCCCGACCACCCAGATCGGGATGCGCGGCCGCTGCACCGGCTCGGCCATCGACACCAGGTCGTCGCGGGCGCTGAGGTCCATGTCGTAGTGGCGCCCGGCGAAGCGCAGCCTGCCCTCCCACAGGCCGGCGACGAGGTCGATGCCCTCGTCGAGCAGCTCGGCCCGCGTGCGCCGGTCGGTTTCCTCGCCGGTGTTGCCCAGCCCGGAATCGACCGCGCCGAGCCCGACCGCGAGGATGGCCCGCCCGCCCGACAGCTGATCCAGCGTGGCCGCCTGGCTCGCCAGCTTCCACGGACGCCGCCACGGCAGTGGCGTCAGCATCGTCCCCAGGCGGACCCGAGTGGTCCGCTGCGCCATGGCCGCTAGCAGCGTCCAGGCATCCACGCCGTAGGCCGCCTCCCACACGAACACGCCGTCCCAGCCGGATTGGTCGGCGAGGACGGCATGGTCGAGCTGCTCGGCCGCCGTCCCCCCCGGCAGCACGAATCCAAATCGCATGGAACGTGTTCTACACCAGACCTCCGACAGCCCTGGCGGGACTCACCCGGCAGGACTCACCCGGCAGGACTCACCCGGCAGGACTCACCCGGCAGGACTCACCCGGCAGGACTCACCCGGCAGGACTCACCCGGCAGGGGGCCCGCGACTCGGGCGGGCTCAGCGAGAGGGATTGCAGGCGTCGCGCAGGGTGGCGATCAGGTCGACGGTGCAGACGCCCTTCGCGACCCCAGCCTGCGCACCTGAGCTGCGGACCGCGCTGGCGAGCTGCGCATCGTCGTGGCCCGTCCACAACACCACCGGGGTCTCCGGCTGCCGCCGCCGCAAGGTCTGGGTCGCCTGGATACCGTCCATCCCCGGCATGCGCAGGTCCATCAGGACCACGTCAGGGTGATGCGCGGCCGCCTCGGCCAGCGCCTGGGCTCCGTCGGCGGCCTCGCCGACCACCATCAGGCCCGCGTTCTCCAGCGCCACGCGAACCGTTCGGCGGAGCCACGGGCTGTCGTCGACGACCAAGACCCGCAGCGGTGCGGCGGTGTCGGTGTAGGCGTATGACATCGCAACCCCCGCGAAGTATGCGTGGCGTGCTACTGGGGTTATCATTCCTCATGCCAAGTGCGGATGCAACTGCAGATGCAACTGCACCCGCCAAGTGCAACTCCTGGAGGTGGGCGAGCTATTGGCCGGTCCAGGCTGTGGAGGGGGCATGTGACTGAGGTTCAGCCGGGCGGTCCGACCGTCCGCCGCATGATGGTCGGCTCGCACCTGCGCCGGCTCCGCAACCACAAGGGCATCTCGCGCGAGCAGGCAGGCGAGGCGATCCGGGCGTCCGAGTGGAAGATCCACCGGCTCGAGAACGGGCAGGTGGGCTTCAAGGAGCGGGACGTCGTGGACCTGCTGGCCCTGTACGGGGTCACCGATCCGCACGAGATCGCGGCGCTGGTCGCGGTCGCGCGCGAGTCCAACGCGCCCAGCTGGTGGCTCCAGTACAGCGACGTCCTGCCCCAGTGGTTCCGGACCTATCTCGACCTGGAGTCAGCCGCCGCGCTCATCCGGACGTACGAGGGACAGTTCGTCCCCGGCCTGCTCCAGACCGAGGCCTACATCCGCGCGGTGGTCCGTGGCGCGCACCTGGACGATTCGCCCGAGGAGCTGGACCAACGGGTCACGCTGCGGACGACCCGGCAGACGGTGCTCACGCGGGCGGATCCTCCCCGGCTGTGGGCGGTGGTGGACGAGGCGGCGCTCCGGCGACCAGTCGGCGGTCGCAAGGTCGCGCGCGCGCAGCTAAAGCACCTCATCGAGGCAGCCGAGCTATCGAACGTGATCCTGCAGGTCCTGCCGCTCGCCGCCGGGGCGCACCCAGCCATGGTCGGTGCCTTCAGCATCCTGCGGTTTCCCGGCCAGGACCTGCCGGATCTCGTTTACCTCGAGCACCTGACCAGCGCGCAGTACCTGAGCAAGCGCGACGACGTAGATCAGTACCTTCACGTGATGGAGGGCATCTGCGTGCGCAGCGAGCCTCCGGACACGACCGTGGAAATCCTCACCAAGATCTTGCGGGAGACGTGACGATGGAGCAGAACTACAACGGCATGCCCGCCAGCGGGCTGCAGGGAGTGCAGTGGCGCAAGGGCGGCCGCAGCAGCGCACAGGGGAATTGCGTCGAGGCGGCGCGGCTGCCCGACGGCGGCGCCGCTGTGCGCAACTCCAGGCACCCAGAGGGGCCCGCGCTCATCTTCAACGACGCCGAGATCCGCGCGTTCCTCGAGGGGGTGAAGGACGGCGACTTCGACCACCTGCTGCAGTAGCGCGTCAGGCGGCCGTCGGCTCGGCGAGGTGTCGGAGCACCACCGCGGCGTAGGTGGCGACCCCGACCGTGAGGGCGTCCTCGTCGAGCGAGGGCCGACCCGGCTCACTCACTGCTGGAGTCCGCCCAGATATTGATATTTCCTTCGGTCGCGTAGCGATCGATCTCGGCCAGCTCCTCGTCGTCGAAGGACAGGTTCCCCAGCGCGCCGACGTTGCCCTCGAGCTGGGCGACGCTGCTCGCGCCGACCAGCGCCGAGGTCACCCGCGGGTCGCGCAGCGTCCACGCCAGCGCCATCTGCGCCAGCGTCTGCTCGCGGAGGCGCGCGATCTGATTCAGCGACCGTACCCTGGCGAGGTTCTGCTCGCTCAGCATGTCGCGGCTGAGCGTGCCCGGCTGGCTCGCCCGCGAGCCCTCGGGAATCCCGTCGAGGTAGCGGTCGGTGAGCAGCCCCTGCGCCAGCGGCGAGAACACGATGCAGCCCACGCCCTCGGCGCCGAGCACGTCGAGCAGGCCGTCCTCGATCCAGCGGTTCAGCAGCGAGTACGAGGGCTGGTGGATCAGCAGTGGCGTGCCCAGCTCCCGCAGGATCCGCACGGCGTCGCGGGTCCGCTCCGGCGAGTACGACGACACCCCGACGTACAGCGCCTTGCCCCGCCGCACGGCTGTGTCCAGTGCGCCGAGCGTCTCCTCCAGCGGGGTGTCGGGGTCGAAGCGGTGCGAATAGAAGATGTCCACGTACTCCAGGCCCATGCGTCCGAGGCTCTGGTCTAGGCTCGCCAGCAGGTACTTGCGCGAGCCCCATTCGCCGTACGGGCCCGGCCACATGTCGTAGCCGGCCTTGGTGGAGACGACCAGCTCGTCGCGGTAGGCATGCAGGTCGGTGGCGAGGATGCGGCCGAAGTTCTCCTCGGCCAACCCGTAGGGCGGGCCGTAGTTGTTGGCCAGGTCGAAGTGGGTGACGCCCAGGTCGAAGGCGCGGCGGACGATGGCGCGCTGGTCGTCCAGCGGCCGGCCGTGACCGAAGTTCTGCCACAGACCGAGCGAGACCGCCGGCAGCAGAAGCCCGCTGCGCCCGACGCGGCGGTACCGCATGGCGTCGTAACGCTGAGGAGTGGCTAGATAGGTCATCGCGCCACGATACAGAAGCCGAGCGGACCGAAGCTGACCCGGTCGCCGGGGCGGGCGGGGACCGCGCCGGCGATGCGCCAGCCGTTGAGACGGGTCCCGTTGGTCGAGCCCAGGTCGACCAACAGCCACTCTTCGCCCTGACGGCGCAGCTCCGCGTGGTGGCGCGACACCGAAGGGTCGGCGAGCACCAGGTCGCAGTCCCTGGCGCGGCCGATGGTGAGCCGCTCGTGGCCGGCGGAGGGCAGCGCCAGGCGCGGAAGGCGTGGCCCCCGCCAGGCGGCCTGCAGTTGCGTGGTGAGCGTCGACAGCGCGAAGACGGTGTCGGTAAGCCGGCGGGCGACCCGTCCCTGCGGCGGCAGGTCGTCGAGCAGTGCCGCGAGCTCGCCGCGGCTGCGGGCGCGGAAGGCGAGGTCCAGGCGGCGCACGAAGGTGTCGAACGAGATCCGGCCCTCGACCGAGCGGTCGCGCAGGGCCCTGATGGCGCGCTCACGGTCCGCATCCGACACGCGCGTCGGAGGTGGTGTGTGCGCCTGCTCCGCCATACCTGGACATTCTTCCCGCGCCACCACGCCGTGTCCAGGGAGGGTTGCGGCGCCGCTCAGCGCTGGGCTTCTAGCTTGACGACCAGGTCGTCGATGAAGGCTGTGCGGGCCTCCGGAGCGGCGCCGGCGACCGCCATGCCGACCAGGTAGGCGGTCACTGGCGCGGCGCGGCGCTCCGACGCATGCGCCGCCACCCGAGCCAGCTCGAGAACCGCCTCGACCTCGTCCGCCCCCACGCTCGGCGCGTTCGGGCCGAGCAGTACGCGCACCTTGTCGATGAACTCCTCCATGACCCGTCCTCCGGTTGGGAGGCTCCCCACCGCCCGCAAGATTAGCCCCTTCGTACAATGGCGTGGTGCCTTCCTTCACGACCCCGGTCGAGCGTCCATGAAGCGACTGCTCCTGCTGCGCCACGCCTCCACCGAGCAGACGGGCAGGCGGCTCAGCGGCTGGACCCCGGGGATCCACCTGAGCGAGCAGGGTGTCCGGGAGGCGCAGGCGCTGGCCGAGCGGCTCGCGCCGCTGGAGATCCAGGCCGTCTACTCGAGCCCGCTGGAGCGCTGCCTGGAGACGGCCGCGGCCGTGGCGGAGCCACGCGGCCTCGGGGTCGAGACCGTCGAGGACGTCGGCGAGGTCCACTATGGCGAGTGGACCGGCAGGGAGCTGTCGGAGCTGGCCAAGCAGGAGCTGTGGCGGCTGGTCCAGCTGCACCCCTCGGGCGCGCGCTTCCCGGGGGGCGAGTCGATCCTGGAGATGCAGACCAGGGCGGTGGTCGCCTGCGAGCGGCTGCGGAGCGACCATTCCGGCGAGACCGTCGCCGTGTGCAGTCACGCTGACGTGATCAAGGCGGTCACCGCCCACTACCTCGGCATGCATCTGGACCTCTTCCAGCGGCTGGTGGTGGGCCCGGCCAGTGTGACCGCGCTGGGCTTCGGTCCGCTGCCGCACCTGCTGCGCCTCAACTCGATCGGCGACGAGCGCGACCTGCGCCCGCCCAAGGAGCCCGAGGAGCAGCCCGGGGAGCCCGGGGAGGGCGAGGAGCCCGAGGAGGGCGGCGATGGCACGGCGTGAGCTCGACCCCGTCACCCGCCTGACCACCGATGCGGTCGGCGTGCCGGGCCAGCGCACCTTCTTCATCCAGGCGGCCTCCGGCCCGGACCAGGTCACCCTGCTGGTCGAGAAGGAGCAGGTGCGCGTGCTGGCCGAGCGCGTCATCGCCTGGCTGCCCGAGCTGGCGGCGGACCGCCCCGAGGACCCCGACGAGGTGCGGGAGGCGGAGACCGGGGAGCTGGGCCTGAGCGAGCCGATCCAGCCGGACTTCCGGGTGGGCCAGCTCGCGCTCACCTACGACCCAGAGCGCGACCGGGTGGTGGTGCTGGCGACCGAGCTCGTGCCCGAGGACGAGGTGGAGGAGGATCTCACGCAGGAGCCGCAGGAGGTGCAGCTGTGGGTCACCCGGCCGCAGCTCCGCGTGATGGCCCGCCACGGCGCCCAGGTGGTGGAGCAGGGCCGGCCGCCGTGCCCCCTCTGCGGCAACCCCCTCGACCCGTCCGGTCACGTCTGCCCAGCGCAGAACGGCCACCGCCCGACGCTGGCCTGACCCTTGCCCACCGTGCCCAGTCGTCCCGACGCCGAGCTCCCAGACCCGGACCAGGCCGGCCCCTGCCCGGCGGCGGAGGTGTCCGGCGCCCGCGCGCTCGCCTTCTTGGCCGAGGGCGAGCTGGAGGTGCTCGGGCGCATCCCGTGGGCATCGAACGCCACCCTGATGGCCCGCGTCCGGCACCAGGACCTCGAGGGCCTGGCGATCTACAAGCCACGCCGGGGTGAGCGGCCGCTGTGGGACTTCCCGAACGGGACCCTGTACCGCCGTGAGGTGGCGGCCTACCGGGTGAGCGAGGCGATCGGCTGGGGCCTGGTGCCACCCACGGTGGTGCGCGACGGTCCCTTCGGCGTCGGCTCGCTGCAGCTCTACGTGGAGGCCGACCCGGAGCTGACCGCCTTCGAGCTGGTTGAGGCCGACAACCCGGCGATGTTGCTGATCACCGCCTTCGACGTGGTGATCAATAATGCCGACCGCAAGGCCGGCCACTGCCTGACCAGGTCCGCGCGCGAGCGGGTGTGGGCCATCGACCACGGCGTCTGCTTCCACGTCGAGCCGAAGCTCCGCACGGTGCTGTGGGACTTCGCCGGGCAGCCGCTCGGGCGGGAGGTGGTCACCGCGATCGAATCTGTGGCGCTGGCCGCGCGCCAAGGGCAGCTCGCGAGGGAGCTCGCCCAGCTGCTGTCACCCGAGGAGGCTGCCGCGGTCGCGCGCCGGGCGGCCGCGCTCGCCCGCGCCGGCTGCCTGCCGCTGCCGACCGGCCGGCGCCCGTATCCCTGGCCGCTGATCTGAGTCTGAATGTCCGTGGAGGGGTTCTGTGGGGGGTTCTGTGAGGGCTTCGCCCGGCTTCGCTCGTTGCTCCTGGTCTGTACGATCGATGCACGGACCGGGGAGGCGCATTACGCTGGTGTGCAACGCCTGCGCCGGGCGATCGGCAGCGTGATGGGGCTCACGCGGCGATTGGGCCCGCGTCCGCCGGCGGCCAAGGTGGGAGCGGGAGCGATGACACGACGGGCCTGTGCGGTGCTGGTGCTGGCGCTGCTGGCTGCAGCCTGCCAGGCGAAAGTCTCCAACCCGACCGGGGACGACAGCTCCAAGGGCATCCGGCACGGCACGCTGCGGGTCCTGGACCAGTCGGACGTCGAGGCGCTCGACCCGGGCATGGCCTACGGCGCGGCCGATCTCGCGCTGCTGCGCGGGATGGTTCGCGAGCTGTACTCCTTCGACGTGAGCCGGCGGGACGAGCAGGCGCTCGAGCCGGTGCCCGACCTCGCCGACGGCCCCTACCAGCTCTCCCCGGACGGCCGCACCTACACCTTCCGCATCCGCCCTGGGGTGCTCTACGCCCCCCCGGTCAGCCGTGAGGTGCGCGCCAGGGACTTTGTCTATGCCATCCGCCGCCAGTTCCAGCCGGGGCAGCGCGATCGCTCCCCCAACCCCTACGCCGGCCTGATCAAGGGCGTTGCCGAGTTCGCCGCGGGCAAGGCCAAGACGATCTCGGGCATGCAGGCGGTCGACGACTTCACTCTGAGGATCACCCTGAACCAGCCGGCCAGCGATTTTCCCAGCATCCTGACGCTGCCGTTCTTCTCGCCGGTGCCCGAGGAGTACGCCTCCCGGTATCAGCTCGGCCAGGGCTACGCCAGGCACATGGTCGGCTCGGGGCCCTACACGCTGGCGAACTACACGCCAGGCAAGCTGATCGAGCTGGTCCGCAACAGCAACTGGGAGCAGCAGTCCGACCCGCTGCGCAAGGCCTGGGTGGACGGGATCAGGGTGGAGATCGGTGGCACCGAGGCCGACATCCAGGACAAGATCGAGCGGGGCGACGCCGACCTGAACCTCGACCTCGTCTCACCACCGAACCAGGACCTGCGACGGCTGTCGAGCGACCCAGACCTGAAGAAGCAGTTCGCGGTGATGACCACCGGCTGCGTCCGCTACCTGAGCCTGCAGACCGACAGCGGGCCGACCTCCAACGCGCTGGTGCGCAAGGCGATCAACCTCGCCGTCGACAAGCGCGCGCTGCTGCTGGAGATCGGCGGCGTCTTCGCCGGCGACGTCGCCACCACGGTGCTGAGCCCGACTCTCAGCGGCTTCCAGAGCTACCCGGACCCCTACTCGACGCCCGACTACCGCGGTGACCCCGCGGCGGCGCGCCGGCTGCTGGCGCGGGCGGGCTACCCCAACGGGGTGACGATCAACTACGTCGGGCCGAGGACCGGCAAGGGCCCCGAGGTCCAGGCGAGCCTGCAGTCCGCGCTCGGGCGCGCCGGGATCAAGCTGAACTCAAAGACCTACGACGGCTACAAGGTCTACACCGAATCGCTGCAGCTCCAGAGCAAGCGGGACGAGCACCAGATCGGCCTGGCGCGCTGGTGCCCGGACTTCCCCGGCAACGGCGCCCGCTCCTTCATCGGCGTGCTGCTCGACGGTCGCAAGATCACCCCGACCGCCAACAACAACTACGGGGACTACAACAACCCGCAGGTCAGCGCGATGATCGACGAGGCATACCGGACCGTGGACACGCGGCGCCGCAACGCCCTCTGGGGCCAGATCGACCGCAAGATCATGGAGGACGCGGCCTGGGTGCCGCTGGTCTACGAGCGCCAGCCCTACTTCTGGTCCTCCCGCGTCAAGCAGTGGACCTTCTCGCCCTGGATCAGCAACCCCGACATCACCAACGTCTGGCTCGACCCCAATACGCCGTAGAGCCGCAGGATCAGGCGGCGTCCACCCAGCGGCGGTTCGCGTAAATCCCTTTTTTCCTTTGAGTTCTCCTGCCAAGATGGGCCTCCATGCCTGAGCAGCCCGTGGCCGGAAGGCTTCTTCGCCGTGGCGTCACCGTGATGTGGCGCCAGGTGCGGCTCCATCCCATCCCGTTCCTGATCGCCGTGAGTGGCGCGATGGTGTACGCGCTCGCGATCGTCGGCCAGTCCTGGGTGCTCGGCCAGGTGGTCGACCGCGTGGTGACCCCGCGGTTCGCCAGCGGCCACCTCGCCGTGGGGGCGACGATCGCCGCCGCGGCGGGCGAGCCCGGGGGCCCTTCCCATCCCCGCCGGACGTGATATAGGTTCGCCACATATGCGCGCCACTGATCTTGCCCTGCTCCGCATTCCTAGCATGCCCACGCTATCGCCGGACGGTCGCCTGGTCGCAGTTGCGCTCACGCGCATCGACCTGGACTCGGACGCCTACCACAGCGAGATCTGGGTTGTGCCCAGCGACGGCTCTGCCCCGCCGAGCCGCTTCACCAACGGGCCAAGGGACAGCTGGCCTCGCTTCTCGCCTGACGGCCGCTGGCTCGCGTTCCTCCGCGCTGGCGAGGACGACGGCGCCAGGCCGCAGGTCCACGTCATGCCCGTGGACGGCGGTGAGCCGCGCCAGCTCTGCGAGCACCCCCTCGGCGCCGAGTCGATCGCGTGGAGCCCCGACTCCACCCGCATCGCCTACCTCGCGCGGATACCAGAGTCCGGGCGCTACGGCACGGCGGACGACGTGCCACCCTCCAAGGAGCCGCCGCGGCGCATCACCACCCTGAAGTTCCGCCTGGACAACGTCGGTTTCATCCTCGACCGCCGGCCGCACGTCTTCGTGGTCGACGCCCTCGCTGAGCGGCCTGAGCCGGTCCAGCTAACCCGTGGCGACTTCGACCACGGCGACCCCGCCTGGAGTCCCGACGGCCGCCTGGTCGCCTTCGTCTCCGCCCGGCACCAGGACCGCGACTACGACGAGCTGTCCGACGTCTTCGTGGTGCCGGCCGAGGGCGGCGATGCGGTGCAGGTCACCCGCACCACCGTGCCGGCCAGCCGCCCGGCCTTCTCCCCGGACGGCCGGACGGTGTGGTTCTGCGCCCCCGCGACCGACGAGGCCGCGCGCAACGCCGGGCTGTGGTCGGTGCCGGCCGACGGCTCCGAGGCGCCGCGCAGGCTCACCGACGCCGAGCGCTGGGACGTGGACAACTTCCTATCGGGCGGGGTCCTGGACCTGCTGGTCGAGGACGACGCCGTGACCACGATCGTGCTCGAGCGCGGCGCCGTCCACCTGTACCGCTTCCCCAGGGACGGCGGCGAGCCGGCCTGCCTGCTCGGTGGCCCGCGGCAGGTGCAGGACTACGCGCACGCGGCCGGCGTGATCGCCGCCGTGGTCAGCGACGGCTCCACCGTCGGCGAGGTCGTCGTGCTGGATCACGGTCGGGAGCTGGTCGTGTCCGACTTCGGCGCGCTGCTGGCGCGCTCCGCCTCGCTGCGGCCGATGGTCGAGGTCAGCGGCACGGCGCCCGACGGCTATCCGGTGCACGGCTGGGTGGTCAAGCCCGCCGGCAAGGGGCCGTTCCCGGTGCTCCTCGTGATCCACGGCGGGCCCTTCGCCCAGTACGGCTACCGGCTGTTCGACGAGGCGCAGGTCTATGCCGGCGCCGGCTACGCCGTGGTGATGGGCAACCCGCGCGGCTCGGCGGGCTACGGCGAGGCCCACGGCCGGGCGATCGTCTTCGACAAGGGCAACCTCGACTCGGCCGACCTGCTCGCGCTGCTCGACGCCGCGCTGGCCGACCCGGAGCTGGACGGCGACCGCGTCGGAGTGCTCGGCGGCTCCTACGGCGGCTTCATGACCTCCTGGCTGGTCGGCCACACCGACCGCTTCCGCGCCGCGATCAGCGAGCGCGCCGTCAACGCGTTCGACAGCTTCGAGGGGTCCAGCGACATCGGCGCCAAGTTCCTCGAGGTCTACGTGGGCACTGACCCCGAGCGGGTCAAGGCGCAGAGCCCGCTGACCTACGCGGACAAGATCGAGACCCCGATGCTGCTGATCCACTCGGAGGAGGACTGGCGCTGCCCGCTGGAGCAGGCGCAGCGCCTGTTCGTCACGCTCAAGCTCCGCAGGGCCGAGGTCGAGATGCTGGTCTTCCCGGGCGAGGGCCACGAGCTCTCCCGCTCTGGCCTGCCAAGCCACCGCGTCGCCCGCTTCGAGGCCATCCTCGACTGGTGGGCCCGCCACCTGAACGGCGGCGTCACGGCAGGGTGAGGACCTGGGGGCCGTCGGCGGTGATGGCGACGGTGTGCTCGAAGTGGGCCGAACGGGAGCCGTCGCGAGTGACCAGGGCCCAGCCGTCGGGCTTGACCCCGTAGGTGCCGCCGCCCTCGTTGAACATCGGCTCGATCGCGAGCACCAGCCCCTCGCGGAGCCGCAGCCCCCTTCCCGGGCGGCCGTCGTTCTGCACGCTCGGGTCCTCGTGCATGACCCGGCCGATGCCGTGACCGCCGAAGTCCGGCACGATGCCGTAGCCGGCCGCGTGCGCCACCAGCCCGACCGCGTGGCTGATGTCAGACAGGCGGTTACCGCCCCGGGCCTGCTCGATCCCGGCCCACAGGCCGCGCTCGGTGGTCTCCAGCAAGCGCCTGGCCGCCTCGTCGACCTCCCCCACCGGCACGGTGAGGGCGGCGTCGCCGTGGTAGCCGTCCACGATGGCGCCGCAGTCGATCGAGAGAACGTCGCCCTCGCGCAGGCGGTAGCGGTCAGGGATGCCGTGGACGATCACGTTGTTCGGCGACAGGCACAGCGTGCCTGGGAAGGGCGTCGGAGCGAAGCGGGGATGGTAGCCGAGGAACGAGGGCGTCGCGCCGTCGGCGCGGATCGTCTCCTCTCCCAGCGCGTCGAGCTCACGCAGGGACACACCGGGACGCACAGCGTCCTTGACCGCGGCCAGTGTGCGGGCGACGACGCGCCCCGCCTCCCGCATGGTCTCGATCTCGTCACGTGACTTGAGGATGACCACGACACGCTCCTGAGGATGACTGCCCACCGGGGTCTCGGGGTCGAGCCTACCGTAGCAAGGCGGCGGCCGGGCGGACTGCTCCTCCATGAACGACCCGCGATGGCCCAAACGCCGTGAAGATGTCCGAACTTCCCTGCCAGGTACGTGCTCGTGCCCGGTTTTTCTAATGAATTCTACTGACTAGACAGGCTGGCACGTCTTGTGCTGTGAGAGAACGATCTCTATCATACCCCGCAGACGCCACCCCCCTACGAGACCAGGAGGCGGACTGCATGGACAGGACAGCACTCCAAAGGGCGAGGCCGCGGCGGGTCTTCTCCGCGGTGCTGGCGCTCGGCCTCGCGGCCCTGCTCGTGCCCGTGTGGGCGGGCGCGGCGGCGGCGCGCGAGAGCAGGAAGGCCGGCAGCTACCGCCTCGCCGTCGGGTTCGGGGACGAGCCCGCGTACGCCGGCCAGAAGAACAGCGCGCAGGTGCTCATCAGCGACGCCGCCGGCAAGCCAGTGACCGACCTCGGCGACACGCTGAAGGTCATGGTGATGATGGGCAAGCAGACCGTGGATCTCTCCCTGGAGCCGTTGTTCGAGGTCGGCGAGTTCGGGACGCCCGGAGACTACCGGGCGTTCTTCATCCCGAGCGCGCCGGGCAGGTACACCTTCCATCTCCATGGCAACATCAAGGGCCAGACGGTCAACCAGGACTTCACCTCCTCGCCCACGACCTTCTCGGACGTCCAGGACCCGGCACGCGCCGCCTTCCCCAAGCTGGACCAGCCGACCACCGGCCAGGTCGCCCAGCGCCTCGACCGCGAGGCGGCCCGGCTCGGCACCGCCGTGCAGGGCGCGATGGCGGCCAGCGGCAGCGCCGACCGGCGGTCGCGTGACACCGCCGGCCAGATCAGGCTGCTGACCATCATGGGTGCCATCGGGTTCATCCTCGGGCTGATGAGCGCGATCCTCGGTGGGAGCGCGCGGCGCATCGCACGGCGCGCGGCCCGCCGTGCCGCCCAGCCGCCGAGCGCTGAAGCTGAAGAGGTCCGCGCCACTGTGGAGGTCTGACGCCGATGTGGCGCAGGACGGCGGTGGCTGGCGTCCTGCTCAGCCAAAGGGCCACTGGCCAGACCAGGGTGTCGGCCCCCCCGGGCCACACCGAGGGCGCGGCGCCGGCGCGGTCGGGCGGCGCCGGATGGCTGTTCGCCCTCGGTGTGGCCTCCGGCGGCGGCCTGCTGGTGCATGCGCTGGCCAGCCACGCCGCCGCGCCCTCGCCGGTGCGCTGGCTGCGGCGGACGGTCCGCGGGGAGCTGCGGCGGACGGTCCGCGGGGAGCTGTGGCTCGCGGGCGAGGTGCTGCTCGCCGCCGCCCTGCTGAGCAAGCTACCACCAGGCACAGACGTGGAGTCCCACGCGGCCGGCGCCACCGCCGCGGGGACCGGGCCGGCGGCCGCCCTCGGCCTGCAGGCGAACGGCACCGACTACACCACCACGGTGCGCGTAACCCTGCAGGCGACACCGGGCGCCGCCGGCCCCAATCGCTTCCTGGCCAATGTCGAGGGGCCTCCGAAGAGGTGACGGTGCCGCTGCGGCTCCAGGTTGCGGCCCCCGCAGTCCGCTAGAGCGGCGCCCGGCCCCGGGGCTGACCCGGACCCCGGGGCCGGGGCCGACCCGGTCCCGGGGCTTGACCCCAGACCCCGGGACCGGGCGGACGGCGAATCATCTCGCGGCGTTTCCGCGAAGCGACCGGCGTTCCATGGGCCACGGCCGCGGATCTGCCTACAGACCATCGGGTCTCGGACGCGGATCGCCTGGCTGAACCCGGCCGAACATTCACAGCCGCCACTAATCCTTTGCTAATCGGACGGCCAGGACGCCTTTACAGTCCCGCGCATATTGCGCATAGACTTCTTGCGTAGGAAGCAAGGCAGGGCTGATCATCACGACGACCGTCCGAACCGCCGCGCGGCTGCGCCACCGATCCTGAGCCGCGGGAGTGCCGTCGACATGGCCAAGGCCGAAGACGCCCACACCAACCGGTCCGCGTTCCGCCACGCCCTCGGCGAGGCCGGGAGATGACCTCGCCGGTCGACTTCCTGCTCCTCGGGCCGCTCGAGGCGCGCCAGGCCGGCCGCCCCCTGCGGCTCGGCAGCATCAAGCACCGCATGCTGCTGGCCAAGCTGCTGGTGCACGCAAACCAGGTCGTCTCCACCGACGAGCTGATCGACACCGTCTGGGGCGACCAGCCCCCGCCGACCGTTCGGCAGTCGCTGCAGAACCACGTCGCCTCGCTCCGCAGGGCGATCGAGCCCGGCAGCGTCGCCAACCCACCCCGAACGCTGCGCACCCGCGACCCCGGCTACCTGCTGCAGGTCGATCCGGACCAGCTCGACCTGCACCGCTTCCGCCGGCTGCTCGACGAGGGCCGCGGCGCGCTCGATTCCGGCGAGCCGGCCACGGCGGTGCGGCTGCTGCACGAGGCCCTGTCGCTGTGGCGCGGCCCGGTCCTGGCCGACGTCGTGGCCGCCGGGGCGGCCTGGCCCGAGCTGGTCGGCATCGACGAGGAGCGGGTCGCGGCGCTCGAGGTGCGGCTCGAGGCCGACCTCACCCTCGGGCGTCACCCCGATCTGATCGGCGAGCTAGAGGGCCTGGTCCAGGTGCACCCGCTGCGCGAGCACCTGCACGGGCAGCTCATGCTCGCGCTGTACCGCTCTGGCAGACAGGCGGACGCGCTGGCCGCCTACCGGGCCGCCCGCCGCATCCTCGTCGACGAGCTCGGCATCGAGCCGAGCCTGCGCCTGCAGCGGCTGGAGCAGGCGATCCTCGCCCAGGACCCGGCGCTCGAGCTGCTCGGCCCGTCCGCGGCCGAGGCCGAGCCCGGGATCCTGGCGCTCGACCGGGCTGCGGCCGGCGAGCCCGCCAGGGCGGCCGCGCCCGGCGGGGCCGAGCGCAAGCTGGTCACCGTGCTGTTCGCCGAGGTCGACGAGCCGGCTGCCGAGCCAGGCGAGCGCGACCCCGAGGACGTCTCCAGCATGCTCGAGCGGCATCTCGAGCGGATGCACACCGAGATCTTCAGCTTCGGCGGGGTGGTAGAGCACGCCATCGGCGGCACCATGATGGCCGTCTTCGGCGTGCCACAGACCCGCGAGGACGACCCCGAGCGCGCCGTGCGCGCGGCGCTGGCCATCCGCGACGCGCTGAGCGGCCGGGCGGAGCTGCGCATCGCGGTCGGCACCGGCGAGGCGCTCGTCACCCCTGGCGGCGGGCCCACGCGGGTCGCCGGCGACCTGGTCACCGCCTGCGCCCGCCTGCAGCAGGCCGCCCCCGCCGGCGCGGTGCTGGTCGCGGAGGCGACCGAGCGCGCCACTTCGCGGACGATCAGCTACGGGCCGGCGACCATGCTCGTGCTGCCCGGCCGCGCCAAGCCCGTGACCGTGTGGAGCGCGCTGGAACCGCGCAACCGCACCGGGCTCGAGACGCTCGCCGCCCGCCCGGTGCCGCTGATGGGACGGGCACGGGAGCTCGGCGCCCTGCTAGAGGCGTTCGAGCGGGTCCGGTCCACCGGCAGCCCGCGGCTGGTGACCCTGGTCGGACCGGCGGGCATCGGCAAGAGCCGCCTGCTGGCGGAGCTGTGGCAGTCGCTGGAGGCCGACCGCGACCTGGTCGCCTGGCGCCAGGGCCGCTCGCCGCCCTACGGCGAGGGGATCACCTTCTGGGCGCTCGGCGAGATCATCAAGGCAGAGGCCGGCATCCTCGAGAGCGACACCACCGACCGCATCGACCGCAAGCTCGCGCAGGCGGCCAGCTACGCCCTGGCAGGGATCCCGGACGCGGCCGCCTGGGTCACCGCGCACCTGCGCGTGCTGCTCGGCGGCAGCGACGAGCGCTCGCAGCCGCGGGCGGGCCGCCAAGAGGAGGCGTTCGCCGCCTGGCGGCGCTTCCTGCACGGCCTGGCCACCCGCCGTCCGCTGGTGCTGGTCGTCGAGGACCTGCACTGGGCCGACGACGCCCTGCTGGAGTTCCTCCAGAGCCTGCTCGACGGCGCCGGCAGCCCGCCCGGCTCACTGCCGCTGCTGCTGGCCACGACCACGCGGCCGGAGCTGCTGGAGCGCCGGCCCGGCTGGGGCGGCAGCGGCCCGTCGACCACCATCAGCCTCGAGCCACTGCCGCGGGACGACACCGTCCGCCTACTCGGGGCACTGCTCACCCACCACCGGCTGCCCGGCGCGGTCGCGCCCCGCCTGGCCGCCGCGGCGGGCGGCAACCCGCTGTTCGCCGAGGAGTACGTGCGCATGCTGCGCGACCGCGGGCTGCGCACCGAGGAGCTGAAAAACGCGGCGGCGGGCGAGCCGCCGGCGATGGGGGCGCCCGAGCTGCCGCTGCCGGAGACCGTGCACGCGATCGTCGCCGCCCGCCTGGACGCGCTCTCCGTGGCCCAGAAGGCGGTGCTGCACGACGCCGCCGTCCTCGGCCGGATCGCCTGGACAGGTGGCCTGGCGGCCGTGGGTGACCACGACCGCGACAGTCTGCAGGCCTGCCTCGACCACCTCGAGGCCAAGGAGTTCCTCTACCGGGCACGCCGCTCCTCGGTGGCCGGAGAGCCGGAGTACGGCTTCCGGCACGTGCTCATCCGCGACGTGGCCTACGGCCAGATCCCGCGGGCGCAGCGGGCCGACAAGCACCGCCGGGCCGCGGCCTGGCTCGAGTCGCTGTCAGCCGACCGCGTCGAGGAGCGGTCCGAGCGGCGCGGGGCCGCCCGCGCGGAGCTGCTGGCCCACCACTACGGCAGGGCGCTCGCCTTCGCTCACGCCTCGGGTCAGCCCAGTGACGAGCTGGCCACGCACACCCGCCTGGCGCTGCGCGACGCCGCCGACAGGGTGACCGCGCTTGGCGTGCATGCCACCGCCGCCCGCTACTACGCCCGCGCCCTCGAGCTGTGGCCGGAGCGCGACCCCGGCCACGCCGAGCTCGAGTTCCGCACCGGCCGCGCCCTCTACCACAGCGAGGGCAGCGGGGAGAAGCTGCTCGCACGAGCGCGCGACGGGCTGCTTGCCGCCGGCGACTTCGAGCGCGCGGCCGAAGCCGATATCCTGCTCGGCCAGCACGCCTGGGAGCACGGCCAGCACGGCGCGGGCGATCACGTCGAGCGGGCCGTGGCCCTGGTAAAGGACGCGCCGGCATCGCGCTCCAAGGCCGCGGTGCTGCGCGGCCGCATGATGCACTCGATGGTCGCCGAGCACCACACCGAGGCGATCGCGCTCGCCCGTCAGCTCCTGGAGATGGCGGTCCAGCTCGGCATGCTGGACATCGAGGCCGCCGCGCTGGAGGTGATCGGCGGCGCCAAGGTGCTCGGCAGCGGCGATCCCAGCGGGGTGGCCGACCTGGAGCGCAGCATTGCCATCTACGAGCAGCTCCCCTCCCTCAACCCGGCCGGCGCGTACATCAACCTGGCCGAGATGCTTGCGGCGCTCGGCGACCTGCCGCGCTGCTTCGCCACCTGGGCAGCCGCCTGGCGGTGCGTAGAGCGCTTCAGCGTCGAGCACCGGCTGCGCTGGATGGAGTTCGAGCGCGTGGCCGAGCACTACTGGACCGGGCGCTGGGACGAGGCGCTGCGCAAGGTCGAGTCGCTGGTCGCCGAGTCGGCGGCCGCGCGCGGGCACGTCCTGGAGTGCCGCTGCCTCATCTGGCGCGGCCGTATCCGCCTGGCCCGCGGCGAGACATCGATGGCCGTGGCCGACTCGGTCGCCGCGCTCGAGCTGGCCCGGGCTTCCGGTGAGCCGCAGGACCTGGACCCCGCGCTGGCTTTCGGCGCCCGCGCCCTGCTCGCCGCCGACCGGGCCGAGGACGCCGTCCCGCTGGTCGACGAGCTGGTGAAGGTCGTGGACGGGCGGCTGCTCAAGGCGACAGTCGGCAGCGACCTGTCGCTTGCGCTGGTCGCCCTGAACTATCCGGTCGAGGCCCTGGACGGCGTGCTGCCGTCACGCTGGCTGGAGGCCGCTCGCGCTCTGCTGGCCGGCGACATGCGGCGGGCGGCTCAGCTCTATGCCGCCATCGGCTCGCGCCCGGACGCGGCCGCGGCCCACCTGGCCGCCGCGCGCCAGCTGACGGCCGCGCGCGAGGCCGGTGCCAGCAGGTCAGAGCTGGCCGCCGCCCTCGGCTTCTACCGCGAGGTCCGCGCGAGCGCCTATCTCCAAGAGGCCGAGGACCTGCTGTTCTCCCTGGTCTGAGGGCTTGTTTGCATTCGGGGGGGAGCCCGAGACAGCTCCCCCCCGAACCCCCCACCGGGCACCTCGACGTGACCCCTGGGTCGGGGGTCAGCACCGCGATCGGGCAGGGTCGCCGTGCCGCGGATCACCATTGCAACCAGGCCCCGAGGCGTGCGCTGCCTCGCGCCGTCGCCAGAGCCAGTCCGCTTGAGGCCCAGATGGGGGACATTGCGTAGGTAGTTCTTGCGAGGTGCACTCAGGACCCATGGGGAGTACAACTGGCTGAGAGAGATCGATACCACTCTCTTGTCGAACCGGTCAGAGGAAGGCTGGACCATATGCCTGAGACGCCTCGCGAACGGCTTCTCGAGACGGCCACGAACCTCCTGTACAGGGAGGGCATCCAGACCGTCGGGATCAACCGTATCGTCGCCGAGGCGGAGGTGGCGCTCATGACCCTCTACCGCCAGTTCGGGGACAAGGACAACCTGGTCGCCGCTGCGCTCGAGCACTGGAGCACGCAGTGGCTGCACTGGCTCGCCGACCACGTCGACCGCCGCGGCGACGATCCCGAGGCCCGCTTCGCTGGCCTGTGGGACGCGCTCGAGGAGTGGTTCACGAGCGAGGGCTTCCGCGGCTCCTTCATCGCCAGCGCCGCTGTCGAGCTGCGCGGCGAGCCGGAGCACCCCGCACACCGAGTGATCGAGGGACATCGGCTGGCAATGCGGCACCTGCTGGAGGATCTCGCCAAGGCCGCCGGGGCGCGCGACCCGGACGAGCTGGCGACCCATCTGCAGGTGATCGTCGACGGCGCCACCTCTGTCGCCATGGTCGACCGCACGCCCACCCCCGCTCGCAATGCGCGCGCGCTGGCCGGCGCGGCGCTGGCGGTGAGCGCCAGCTAGCGCCGGCCAGCGTGGCGGCCGCCCTCGCTGCTGGCCGACAGCGCCACCAGCGTCAGGTGCCGAGCGATGCGCGCCACCGCCGGCTGGCGGTCGATCAGCGCGCCGACCACGGCGCCCTCGTAGAGCACCTGGAGCTGGCTGGCCAGCGTGGCGGGATCGTGCACACCCGCCGAGCTGGCAAGGCCCTCGAGCAGGTGCCGCAGCGAGCGGCGCTGCTCGGCCACGGCCTGGTGGGCCGGATCGGCGGCGTCGCGCAGCTCTGGCGCGGCGCCCGCCAGGAACGACCCGTCGAAGTCGTCGCTGGCGAACCATTCCTCGAGCACGTCCCAAAGGGCGAGCAGGCGCTCCGTGGGCGTGTCACCGCGGCGGTCGAGCTCCTCGGCGAGCCACTCGGGCCAGTCCCCACGGGTGGGCTCCTCTACCTCGTCTCGTCTCACCCTCTCCCCTTGGGCCGATGAGTCGGTAGGAGCCGGGCGGTCCCAGCAAATCTGTCAAGGCTCGCTTCATCGTCGTATTCCAGGAGCGTCGGCGCAAGACCGTACAGCCGAACAGATGACTCAGAGACCGGCACCGGCGCCCAAGTGGGGATAGTTTCCCGAAATTTTGCTTCCACGTCATGAAATACTCTTGACAGATGATAGAGAGAGATCGCTATCATTACCCATTCGCGCCGGCTGGGAGACCGGCGGTGGAGGAAAGGGAGGCCCCCCATGCGCGACTCCAAGCACTGGCCCATCCGCTTCGTGCGGTACGCGTACCTGACGGTGATTTCCATGGGCGCCGCCGCGCTCCTGGTCGCGGGCTTCAGCCAGCCCAACTGGATGTGGTGGTGACATCCGGCCATCTTGAAGTCCGAGGTGGCGGCCCCAACGGGCCGCCACTCGGCGTTCCGGCCCATCCGCCCACGCTCCCGGCCCATCCGCCCACGGTGACCCGCGAAGACCTCCCTTGAGCACGTCCCTCGAAGACCTCCCCCTCGAAGACCTCCCCCTCGAAGACCTCCCCCTGGCTGGACCGACGACCTAGGCTTGTAGGCTGCAAGGGCTGCAAGCCACGTCCGCCGCAGAAGCTGTCACCGAGGGACGCAATTGGCCGATCCCCAACCGCCCGGCGAACAGCCGAGCCACGCCGAGCGCAAGCTCGTCACCGTGCTGCTCGCCGAGGTCGACGAGGCGGCCGGGAGCTGGGACGAGCCCGACCCCGAGGACGTCGACTGGGCGCTCACCGGGCACGCCGCTCGGGTCCATGACCAGGTCCGTCGCTTTGGCGGCGTGGTCGAGCACCGGCTCGGCGGCCGCACCCTGGCGGTGTTCGGGCTGCCGCGGACCCGCGAAGACGACCCCGCGCGGGCGGTGCTGGCCGCGCTTGCGATCCGCGACGCCCTCGGCGGCCCCGCCGGCGCCGCGCGGCCGCGCCTGGCGGTCTCGACCGGCATGGCGCTGGTACGGCTCGGCGGGCAGGTCCCCAGCGGCCAGCGCGTGCTCGGCGATCCCATCGCTATCTGCGCGCGCCTGCTCGAGGTGGCCCCGCCGGGCGCCGTGCTGGTGACCGAGCCGACCCTGCGCGCCAGTGAGCGCGCCATCCCCTACGGCCCGGCCAGCCTGGTGACCCTTCGCGGCGGGGAGCCACAGGCGGTGTGGAGCCCGCTCGCCATCTCGCCGCCCGGCCAACGCCGCTTCCCGCCGCTGGTGGCCCGGGACGCCGAGCTGGCCATTCTGGTCGAGCGGCTGGCGCAGGCGCGCTCGGCCCGCTCGCCGCGGCTGGTGACCCTGCTCGGGGCGGCGGGCATGGGCAAGAGCCGCCTGCTGGCCGAGCTGGCGGCGGCCGTCCAGGGCGGCCCCGAGCTGGTCGCCTGGCGCCAGGGTCGCTCTTCTCCGTACGGCGCGATGGCGCTCGGACCGCTCGCCGAGGTCGTCAAGGCCGAGGCCGGGATCCTCGAAAGCGACAGCGCCCAGGAGGTGGAGCGCAAGCTGCTCGCCACCGCCGAGCGGGTGCTGGACGGTCATAGCGCGGACGTAGGCCGCACCGCCACCCACCTGCTCACGCTAGTTGGGGCCAGCGCGGCGGGCAGCGACACGGCCCAGGTTCAGCTGGACGACGGCGACCGCCGCGAGGAGATGCTCGCGGCCTGGCGCCGCTTTCTCTATGCCCTGGCGGTCAGGCGCCCCCTGGTGCTCGCGATCGAGGACGCCCACTGGGCCGGCGACGCGCTGCTCGACTTCCTCGAGAGCCTGGTCGACCCGGAGATCGCGGCGCAGGCGGGCCCGACGGCGCTGCTGGTGGTCGTCACCGCCCGACCGGAGCTGGCCGAGCGCCGGGCTGGCTGGGGGCTTGCCGAGAAAGGCGTCGGCAGCGTGGTCCGGCTCGAGCCGCTGCCCCCCTCCGCCATCGCCGGGCTGCTGGCGGCCCTGCTGGAGCACCATGGCCTGAGCGGGCGAGGGCGGACCGCCCCGGAACTGCTCGAGCGGGTCGGCGGCAATCCGCTGTTTGCCGAGGAGTACGTGCGCATGCTGCGCGACCGCGGGCTGCGCACCGAGGAGCTGAAAAACGCGGTCGCGGGCGAGCCGCCGGCGATGGGGGCGCCCGAGCTGCCGCTGCCGGAGACCGTGCACGCGATCATCGCCGCCCGCCTGGACGCGCTGCCATCTGACGAGAAGGCGGTGCTGCAGGACGCGGCCGTCCTCGGCCAGGTCGGCTGGGTGGGCGCGCTGGCCGAGATCGGCGAGCGCGAGCGCGCCACCCTTCAGGCGCGGCTGCTGCGGCTGGAGAGCAGGGAGCTGCTGCAGGTGAGCGACCGCTCCCAGGTCGCCGGCGAGGTCGAGTACGCCTTCCGCAACGTGCTGGTGCGGGACGTGGCCTACGACCAGACCCTCCGCGCCGACCGGGCACGCAAGCATCTCAAGGTGGCGACCTGGCTGGAGCGGCTCGGCGGCGACCGCGCTGGCGAGCGTGCCGACCTGCTCGCCTATCACTACCGCGCCGCACTGGACCTGGGCCGCGCGGCCGGGCTCCAGGTGCCTGGCCTCCAGCTGCGGGCCAGGGCCGCGCTGCGCGAGGCCGGCGACCGCGCCGCCGCCCTTGGTCTGCACGCAAGTGCCGCCCGCGCCTACACCGAGGCGGTGGGGCTGTGCGCGCCCGATCCCAGAGATCCCGAGCGGCCCGCCCTGCTGCTGCGGCTCGGCCGGGCTCGCTGCCGCGCCGAGGGCGCCGGCGAGGAGGAGCTGAGCGCCGCGCGGGACCTGTTCCTCGCCAGGGACGAGCCGGTGCCCGCTGCGGAGGCCGAGATGCTCCTCGGCGAGCTGGCGTTCCTCGGCGGGCGCGGCGACGAGCGCGCGGCGCGGCTGGATCGCGCGCTTGCGCTGATCGGCGGCGCGGCGCCATCGCCCACCAAGGCCGCGGTGCTGCGCGGCTGCATGTTCCACCTCGCCATGGCCAACCGGCACGCTGAGGCGCGGGCGGTGGCGGCCGAGGTCCTCGAGCTGGCGCGCCAGCTCGGCCTGCGGGACTTCGAGGCGGACGCGCTCGGGACCATCGGGCTGGCGCGGGTCGACGCCGGCGACCCAGGCGGTGTGGCCGACCTGTCGGCCGCTATCGCCGCCTTCGACGCGCTCGGCACGTCCGGATCGGTCGCCTGGCACCTGAATCTGGCCTATGCGCTGGCTGCGCTGGGCGACCTCGCCGGCTGCCACGCCGAGCTGGCGGCGGCCGCGCGCGGCGCCGAGCGCTTCGGCCTGCTGCGCGCCGCCCGCGCGATCAGGCTCCAGCGGGTCGCGGAGTACTACTGGACCGGTCGCTGGGACGAGGCGGTCGCGGTGGTCGACGTGTTGGTGGCCGGCTCGCCCGGGGAGGAGCGCCACTACCTGGAATGGGAGTGCCGGCTGTGGCGGGGCCGCATCCGCCTGGCCCGCGGCGACCTGGACGGGGCGCTGGCCGATTCGGTGAGGGCTCTGGAGCTTGCGCGCCGCGCGGCCGACCTGATGGCGCTCAACCCCGCCCTTGCCTTCCGGACGAGCGTCCTGCTTGCCGCGGGCCAGGTGCCGGAGGCTCGCGAGGCGGTCGCCGAGCTGCTGGCGAGCCTGGGCGGCAGCGTGCTGGCGCCGGAGATCGGCGCCGACCTGGGCAATGCCCTGGCAGCCCTGGGTCTGGGGACCGAGGTGCTCGATGAACGCGGCATCCCGCCGTCGCCCTGGCTGGAGGCGACCAGGGCACTGGCCAGCGGCAGGCCGGACCGCGCCGCCGAGCTGTACGACCGCATCGGGGCTGTCCCCGAGGCAGCCACTGCGTGGAGAGGCGGGGGGACTCCGAACCGCGGAGGGACCCAGGCCCCCCCGCGAACCCCCCCAGGGGGGGCGGGCTCTGCCCGCGATTCCTAGCACTCATCAAATCAACGACACACGCGCCTTTTGGGCGCGTGTGTCGTTACCAACGCATTAGTCGTGGGTGCGAGAGTCGCAGCATGCGCTACTCGAGTCCCAGGCACCTGCCGGATCCGCCGCCGCACGAGTGGGCGGCGCTGACCGGCCAGCCTCTGCTCATCGCCGTCACCATCGTCATCGGTGGACTCCTGGCGACGGCGCTCACCAGGCACGGCGACTCGGCCGAGACCGATACCGCCGCACCGCCCGAGACCACTGGCGCGCCCCCCAGCCTGCCGCCGCCCACGGCGAGCGCTCCCGCCGCGAAGCCGGCGCCGGGCGAGCCCACTCCCAGCTCGCCCGCGTCCGGTAGCTCCGCCGTGGGCGGCGGCAACCTGCTCGACAACCCCGGCTTCGAGGACGACCTCAACGAGATGGACAAGACCATGCCGATGTGCGACCTGCCCTTCACCGGGACACGCGGCGGCACGCCGCTGTTCCTCGGCGGTGGTGGGCTGGTCGTGCTCGGCACCCTGGCCCTGGTGCTCGCCACCCGCCGCGCCCGCAAGCAGGACAGCGCGGGGGAGCGAGCGGCCTGACCTGGGCCGCTGGAACGAAAGGGATGCGCCGATGGCTGCCGCACTGCCGCCTTGGTCACCGCAGCCGGTCCCGGACAACATCCCCCTCGGCCCGGCACCCGAAGCGGGACCGAGCTACGCAGGTAGCCTGCGTCGGCAGGCGGCGGCCTTCAGCGCATCCCCAGATCGTCCCAGCGACCTCCCAGCCGGAAGCGTGGGCGGTGCCTTCCCCGCACCGCCCGAAGAGCCCCCGATGCCTGGGCCGGCGGGGCTTCCTCCGCCCCCGCAGCCCCGTCGGCCCAGCTTTCTCCCAGCCGCCGTGGACGACAGCCAGACCCACGACGGCCGAGCCCGCGACGGCGAGCACCTCGCCGCCATCGCCCATGAGCTGCGCACCCCCCTGACGAGCATCATGGCCATGCTCCGAACTGTTGAGCAGCACGGCCCCCAGCTCGGCCTCGTGCAGGTCATCGACTACGCCAGTACTGGGCTCAAGCAGGCAAAACGGCTCAACAACATGATCGACCAGCTCCTGGCCACCGCGGAGCCACGGCGGGCGAGGACCGGGCCCGACCGGGCCGAGCGCGAGCTGGTCGACGCCGCCGGCCTCGCCCGTCAGGCGGGGCACGTGGCCAGCCTGACCTACCCGGGCAGGCCCGTGGCGGTCGAGGTCGGCGGCCCCCTGCAGGTGCACGTAGACCCGAACCAGGTCCTCGAGGTGCTCGACAACCTGCTCGGCAACGCCGACAAGTACACGCCGCCCGGCACGCCGATCTGGGTGGAGGCGGACCGCTCCGGCGGCAGGGCGGTGGTGGCGGTCGAGGACGCCGGGCCCGGGGTGCCGCGGCGCGAGCGCGAGCACATCTTCGAGCAGTTCACCCGCTTGGACGACGGGCCGTGCCAGGACTCGCGCGGCCTCGGGCTGGGCCTGACGATCGCCCGCCAGCTCGCCCGTGCCCAGGGCGGCGAGCTGGTCGCCGTCGACCCCAGACGCCCGGCGGGCGGGGCCCGCTTCGAGCTCCGCCTACCCCTGGCCCCTGCCCGGCGCGAGCTCAGGCCAGTCGTCTAGGTGCCGAGGGGCGCCTTTAGGCCGCCGCCTCCTCCTGCTCCCGCGGCTCGTGCTCGTGGGCCGCGGCGAGCAGGTCGCCGACCATGCCGGTGCGCGCGCCCGGCTGCCTGAGGTGGTCGCCCGCGTGGTCGTAGTAGCCCTTGACGCGCCAGTGCATGTCCACCGATGGGATGCCGTGCTCGGTGACCATGTGCTCCTCAACCGACCCGGGTGGATAGAAGTAGACCGACTCTGTCCCGACGTGGGTCCAGAGCGCGTACTCAGGCGCTTCGATCATCGGTGCCGCTCGGGTCCCCGTCTGACGCACGACGCACGATGCTGACGCTCCTCTCTGTTCCACGTGTGTCCTACGAGGTTCACCCGTCGGCCCGCGCCCGACCGCGTGGCCAGCGCCCATCCCGCCCCCCGGCCGGCTGGAGTCTTGGCATGCCCGCTAGCTGCAACACCGGTCCCCATCAGGAGCTGGGCACACGTAGTGGTCCACCACGCGCCGCGGACCAGACCCGCGGACCGCGGACCGACCATTGGCGTGTCTAGCCGAGCCTGGCGCGGCGGCGGAAGGCGAGCACGGTCAGGCCGAAGGTCAGGGCACAGAACAGGCCGACGGCGAGCAGGCCCTTGCCGATCACCTCGGCGTTGACGCCGAAGATGAAGCTGCGCGCGGCCTCGAGGACGTAGGTGATGGGGTTGGCGGCGACCGCGGCCTTGAACCAGCCGGTCATCAGCTGCCGCGGCAGCGTGCCCGGGGTCAGGAACAGCAACGGAAAGAAGATCACGAAGGCCGTCTGGGTCGCCCGCACCGAGCCGGTCGCCAGCGCGATCGCCACGCTGATGGCGGCGAAGCCGACGCCGAACAGGATCGTCAGCCCGAGCAGGCCGAGCTCGCCCAACCCCGCCGGCCCGTCGAAGCGCACGCCGATGGCCAAGCCGAAGGCGATCAGCAGCACGCTGTAGCCGATCACCGCGACCGCCTCGCCCATCAGCGTGCCGATCACCATCGCGGAACGGTGCACCGGCGTGAGGCTCAGCTTGTCCCAGTAGCCGTTGGCGATGTCGAGCACCAGGGCGTTCCCGCCGGCGGTGTTGGCGGCGGCGAACAGCACCGCGACCGGGAGCTGGAAGGCCGCGTAGTCGGGGATCCCAAAGGCCCGCTCCGCCACCTTGCCGAGGGCGCCGATCTGAACCACGAAGAAGAACAGCGGGATGGTCAGCGCCGGGATGAAGGACTCCGGCTCGCGCAGCAACCCGCGGACCGACCGTCCGGTCATGGCGATCACGTCGGACAGGAACCCGGCCGGCGCGGCGAGCGTGCGCGGCTCGGCTGCGATTGTCGTCATGCGCTGCTCCTCACACGCTCACCGTCCCGGCTGGCGGCGGACAGGCGCCCGCCGGTCGCCGCGAGGAAGACGTCGTCCAGGGTCGGGCGGGACACGCTGATCGGCCCGGTGGTGATGCCGGCGCGGTCGAGGCCGCGGACGATCGTGGCGATCATCCTCGGCCCGTCCGGGACGAACAGGGTGTAGCCCGCCGTGGTCCCGCGCAGCTCACCGTCGGGCAGCTCGCCGCTGGACTGCATCTCCAAGATGGCGACGCGGGCGGCGCCCGCCTCGCGGTCGTCGACAGCGATGTCGATCACGTCCGCGCCGACCTCGGCCTTGAGCGACTCTGGCGTGCCCTCGCGGACGATCAGGCCGACGTCGATGATCCCCACCCGGTCGGCGAGCTGGTCGGCCTCCTCCAGGTACTGCGTGGTCAGGAAGATGGTCGCGCCGAACTGCTGCCGCAGGTAGCGCATCCGGTCCCAGATCAGGCTCCGCGAGGTGGGGTCCAAGCCGGTGGTGGGCTCGTCCAGGAACAGCACCCGTGGCCGGTGCAGCAACGACGACGCGAGGTCCAGGCGGCGCTTCATGCCGCCGGAATAGCCCTGGATGCGCCGGTCGATGGCATCGGTCAGGCCGACCAGCTCGGTCACCTCGTGGACCTGCTGCACGAGCAGCTTGCCCCGGAGGCCGTACAGGCGGGCCTGCAGCGTGAGCAGCTCACGGCCGGTCTGCTTGGGGTCGAGGCCAGCCTCCTGCAAGGCGACGCCGATCAGGCGCCTCACCGTCGTCTGATCGCGGACGACGTCGTGTCCGAGCACCGACCCGGAACCAGAGGTCGGCTCGAGGAGGGTGGTTAGAATGCGAACAGTGGTCGATTTCCCAGCGCCGTTCGGGCCGAGGAAGCCGTAGATCTCGCCCTCCTCGATCTGGAGGCTGACCCCACGGACAGCCTCGACCTCGCCGAAACGGCGCACCAGGTCAATGGCTTCGATAGCGATTGGCATTCCACGAGTGTAGAGAACACCACCGACAACGCCCACCGAATACGGCGACTCCGCGATCCGGAACCTATCGTCCCGCCGCGTAGCCTTGGCGGCCGCGCGGGTTGGCGGCGGCCATCAGGAAGCCGGTCCTGGGGTCGCGGCCGACCACGCACATGCGCCCCAGGGACCACGGGCCCGACACCTCGACCAAGTGACCGCGCCTCCGCAGCTCGTCGATGACCTTGCTGCCGATGCGCTCCTCGACCACCAGGACGCCGGACCTAGCCTGGCGGGGCCAGAACGAGCTGGGGAAGTGCTCGGTGTGAAAAGTCGGTGCGTCGATAGCTTCCTGCAGGTCGAGGTCGGTGTGGACCGCGTGCAGAAACGTTGAGTTGAGAGACCACTGGTCCTGCTGGTCGCCGCCTGGGGTGCCGAAGGCGAGCCAGGGCCTGCCGTCGCGCAGGGCCAGGCTCGGGGTCAGGGTCGTGCGCGGGCGTTTGCCGGGCTCCAGCGAGCTGGGCAGGCCCTCGGTGAGCCAGAGCATCTGCCCGCGGGTCCCCAGACAGAAGCCCAGCTCCGGGATGACCGGCGAGCTGTGCAGCCAGCCGCCGCTGGGCGTACAGGCGACCATGTTGCCGAAGCGGTCCGCCACGCCCACGTGACAGGTATCGCGGTCGCCCAGCATCGTCGTCGGCTCGCCCGCCCCCGTGCCCAGCTCGGCCGCCTCGGGCCGGAAGGCCTCCAGCACCATCGGCGGCAGGCGCGGCTCGCGACCGCCGACCGCTCCGGGGCGCAGCTCAAGCGAGGCCTGCTCGCTGACGAGCGCGCGGCGGCTCGCGGCGTAGGCGGGGTCGAGCAGGCCGGCGAGCGGGACGTCGACCAGGGCCGGGTCGCCGTACCAGGCCTCGCGGTCGGCGAACGCGAGCTTGGCGCACTCGACCACGGTGTGGAGGTAGTCTGCGCTGCCGACGCCCATCTCCTCCAGGTCGAAGCCGGCGAGCAGGGCGAGCTGCTGCAGGAACACCGGCCCCTGCCCCCACGGGCCGGTCTTGCAGACGCGCACCCCGTGGTAGTCGAAGGTGGCCGGCTGCTCGAGGGTGGCCCGCCAGCGCGCGAGGTCGTCGCCGCCGAGCAGGCCGCGGTGACGGCGGCCGGTCACGTCCAGGACCTCGCTGCTCTGCGAGAAGCGGTCGATCGCCTCGGCCACAAACCCTTCGTAGAACGCATGGACCGCTGCGTCGATCTGTGCGTCGCGGTTGCTGGAGGCGGCCTCGGCCTCGGCCAGGACGCGCCGCCAGGTCGCCGCCAGTGCCTGGTTGCGGAGCATGCCGCCGGCCTGGGGGACGCCGCCGGCCAGGTAGGTAGCGGCCGACGAGGTCCACTCCTCCCGGAAGAGCCGCTCCACGCTCGCGATGGTCGAGGCGATCTTCGGGAGCACTGGATAGCCGGTCTCGGCGTAGCCGATGGCGTATTCGAGGACCTCGCGGGGCCGCATGGTGCCGAGCGCGGCGAGCAGCAGGAGCCAGCCGCCGAAGGCCCCGGGGACGCAGGCGGGCAGCAGGCCGGAGCCCGGGACGAGGTCGAGGCCCAGGTTGCGGAAGTGGCCGATGGTGGCCGCGGCGGGGGCCGGGCCCTGCCCGTTCACGACCAGCACGCGGTCGTGCTCGGCGCTGTAGGCGAGAATCGGCACCTCGCCACCGGGCCCGTTCAGGTGCGGCTCGACCACCTGGAGCACGAAGCCAGCGGCCACGGCGGCGTCGAAGGCGTTGCCGCCCTTCTCCAGCACCGCCATGCCGGCGGCGGAGGCGAGCCAATGGGTGGACGACACCATCCCGAAGGTGCCGCGCAGCTCAGGTCGTGTCCCCGACACTCCGCTGGGTCTCCTTGGCTTCGGTTTGCGGAGACTACGTGCAGTTCGCCGCAACTGTATGCCGCGATCGCCGAGCGAAGGAGCCCAATTCGCTTGACCGTTCCGGGGTCGAACGCGGACCATCGGCGGGCGGCGCCTGTAAGTAGCCGCCACGACTCCAGGAATGATCCGTCATGCTTCGCGTCACCGGCCTGACCGTCGAGATCGGCCCCCGCCTGCTGGTGGCCGAGGCCAGTTTCACGGTGGGCCCCGGCGACGTCGTCGGGCTGGTCGGACGCAACGGCGCCGGCAAGACCACGCTGCTCGGCACGATCGCCGAGGCGGTCCAGTCGGCGCAGGCGGCGGCGGGGCCGCGCAACCAGAGCGTGCAGCTCGCCGGCAAGCTCGCGTGGCTGCCCCAGGAATCGCCGCCGACCACCGACTCGACCGGCCTCGCGCGGCTGCTCTCGGCGCGCGGGCTCGACCAGGCCAGGCAGGAGCTGGAGGCCGCCAGGCGGCGGATCGACACCACCACCACCACCACCACCACCACCACCACCGACGCAAAAGCCCGCGACCGCGCCATCAAGCGCTTCTCCAGCCTCCAGGAGCTGTTCGAGGTCGAGGGAGGCTACCGCGCCGAGGCCGAGGCCCGGCGCATCGCCGCCGCGCTAGGCGTGCCCGCCGCCGGACTGGACCGACCGCTCGCCGAGCTCTCCGGCGGTGAGCGCCGCCGGGTGGAGCTGGCCAGAGTGCTGCTCAGCCAGGCCACCACCCTGCTGCTCGACGAGCCCACCAACCACCTCGACGCCGACGCCAAGCAGTGGCTGGCCGGCTTCCTCGCCAACTTCTCCGGCGGCATCCTGGTCGTCTCCCATGACCTGCCGCTGCTCGACCAGGACGTCACCGCGGTGCTCGCGCTCGACCCCGCCACCGCGTCGCTCGAGAGCTACCGCGGCACCTACACCGCCTATCTGGAGGAGCGCGAGGTGCGCGCGGCCTCGGAGGCCCGCAGGCGCAAAGTTATGGAGCGCGACATCAAGCGCCTCGAGGCCTTCGTGGAGAAGTACCGCCACTCCAACGAGGTGATGGCCCGGCGCGCGATCGTCACCGAGCGGCGGGTCGAGCGCATGAAGGCCTCGATGGTCCCGGAGCGACGCGGCGGGCGCAGGGTCGCCGTGCGCTTCCCGCAGCCGCCGCCCTGTGGCCGCATCGCGCTGGAGGCCGTCGACCTGGCCCGCTCCTATGGTGGCCCGCCGGTGTTCAAGCAGCTCTCGCTGGACCTCGAGCGCGGCGAGCGCCTGCTGGTGCTGGGGCTGAACGGCGCGGGCAAGAGCTCGCTGCTGCGCATCCTTGCCGGGGTGGACCAGGCCGACGCCGGCGAGGTGCGCTACGGCCACAGCGCCGCGGTCGGCTACTACGCGCAGGAGCACGAGGGGCTGGAGCCCGAGGCCACGGCCATGGAGGTGATGCGCGCGAGCGCCCGCGCCACCGACGACGTGCTGCGCGGCGTGCTCGGCCATTTCCTGCTCGGTGGCGACCAGGCGGGACAGCGCACGCGCACTCTCTCCGGCGGTGAGAAGACCAAGCTCGCCCTCGCCCGCCTGGTGGTCGGCCGCCACAACGTGCTGCTGCTCGACGAGCCGACCAACAACCTGGACGTGCAGGCGGTGGAGGCGCTGCGCTCGGCCTTGGCCGCCTACGGCGGCACAGTGGTGCTCGTCAGCCACGACACTCCGTTCGTGCGGACCTTCGAGCCCGACCGGGTCCTGTTCATGCCCGAAGGCACCATCGACGTCTGGGACGACGGCTACCTCGATCTGGTGGCGCTCGACTGAGATAGGTAAAGTCCTCGTACCTGGCGACACCAGTGCCGCGCGGCCGGCCGCGCGGCGGCACGGACAGCTCACTGAGGATCGGCTGCGAGCGTACCTCGGCGACGAGGCCGGCTCGAAAGGCTGACGATGCGCTACCCTCGCCTGGTCCCTCAGGATCTAGCAACAGCTTGCCGCCCTGCCGCCCCGGAGGTTTTCCATATGGCCGACGCCAACCTGGTGCCGATCGTCATCGAGCAGACCAGCCGTGGCGAGCGCTCCTTCGACATCTTCTCCCGGCTCCTCAAGGACCGGATCATCTTCCTCGGCACGCCCATCGACGACACCATCGCCAACCTGGTGATGGCCCAGCTCCTGCACCTGGAGGCCGAGGACCCCGAGAAGGACATCAACCTCTACATCAACTCGCCCGGCGGCTCGATCACCGACCTACTGGCGATCTACGACACGATGCAGTACGTCAAGCCCGACATCTCCACCATCTGCATGGGCATGGCCGCCTCGGCCGCCGCGGTGATCCTGGCCGCCGGCACCAAGGGCAAGCGCTTCGCCCTGCCGCACTCGACCATCCTCATCCACCAGCCGTCGGGCGGTGCCCGCGGCCAGTCGGCCGACATCGAGATCCAGGCGCGCGAGATCCTGCGCCTGCGCAGGCTGCTGGACGAGATCATGGCCGAGCACACCGGCCAGACGGTGGAGAAGATCTCCAAGGACACCGACCGCGACTTCATCATGACGGCCGACCAGGCCAAGGAGTACGGGATGGTCGACGAGATCATCACCACGCGGCAGGTCGTCCCGGTGATCGCCTCCAGCACCGCCCCCGCCGGCGTCTCGCGGCCCACCGGCGACGGCAGCCCCGAGCCGACCGCCGCGCCGCCGGCCTCCTGACCCACCCGTCCCTCATGCCGCTCGCCGCCCAGGTCGTCTTCGACCTGGACGGCGTCATCGTCGACTCCGAGCCGACCCACGAGCGGGCGACCGACGAGTACCTGGCCGGCTTGGGCGCGGCCGTCGACCAGCGCCTGCGCGACGACATGATGGGCCGGCGGGTGCGCGAGCTGACCGATGCGATCGCCGCCCTGCTGGGCCGGCGGCCCGACGAGGTCCTGGCCGAGCGCGAGGCCGTCTTCTGGCGCCTGCTCGAGGAGGGGGAGGGGCTCGAGCCCATGCCCGGGCTGCACCGGGCGATTGCGCGGCTGACCGACGCCGGGCTGCCGCTGGCGGTGGCCACCTCGGCGACTCGCGCCTACGTCGAGCACGTGCTGGAGCGGCTGGGCGTGCGCGCCGCCTTCAAGGCGGTCGTCTCCGGCGAGGACGTGGTCCACGGCAAGCCGGACCCCGAGGTCTACTTGCGCGCGGCGGCTCTGCTCGGCGCGGACCCGACCGACTGCGCGGCCATCGAGGACACCTTCCACGGGGTCATGGCGGCGCGCGCCGCCGGCATGCGGGTCGTGGCCGTGCCGAATGCCCTCACCGCCACCATGGACTTCAGCGCCGCCGACGCCGTCGTGCCGGATCTCGACGCCGCCGCCAGCGAGATCCTTGGGGGATGTCTGGACTGATACAGGAGCCACGAGGTCTCGCGCGGTCCTCGTTCCATGTGGGGGAGCTCGCTCCCCCCACGGCGCGCGCTCCGCGCGCCGGGCAGATCGATCCATGTGGGGGGAGCTCGCTCCCCCCACGGCCCCCCAAGACCCGGCCCCCTTGCCACTCCTCCTGGGACGGCCGCTCCGTCATCCCTCCCGTCATCCCTGAGGGTCAAGGGGCTGAGGGTCAAGGGGGTCGGGGGGCGTCCCGGGGGTCCGGGGAACTGGTCTCGCGCTCCTCGATCCGCTCGACCGTGACGCCCTGCTCGCGGAGCCAGGCCTCGGCGCGGTCCACTTCCGCCCGCGGGCCCCTGAGCTCCAGCAGGAACCAGGCCACCCCGGCCTCCACGTCCACGTTGGCGCGGTGGACATTGACTACGGCGCCGCTGGAGTGGGCCAGCCCGTGGAGCACGGGCCGCTGCACCAGCTCGGGCGGGAGCGAGCAGTGCACCAGGCGCCGGATCTCGCTCATCCACCGCCCAACGGTGCGTTCATGCTGCCTGAGCGAAAGCCCTCCAGGTCTAGAGTCACGTAGCTGAAGCCGAGCCTCCGCAGGCCCTCGACCAGGCGCTCGCGCGTGCCCGGCCGCACCAAGGCGGGAATGGCCTCCGGCGGCACCTCGACCCGGGCGAGGTCGCCGTGGTCGCGCACCCGGAGCTGGCCGATGCCGGCGGAGGAGCGCAGCAGGGCCTCGGCCCGCTCCACCCGGGACAGCCGGGCCGGGGTCACCTGGATGCCGTAGGCGACGCGTGACGCCAGGCAGGCCGCCGCCGGCTTGTCGTGGGTGCGCAGGCTCATGCGGCGCGACGCCGCGCGCACGTCCGCCTTGGAGAAGCCAGCAGCGACCAGCGGGGTCAGCACGCCGCGCTCGGCCGCGGCGCGCTGCCCCGGACGCCAGTCGCCCAGGTCGTCGGTGTTGGTGCCCACCGCCAGGGCCAGACCCTCTCGGCGCGCCAGCGGCAGCAACACGTCGAACAGCTCGGATTTGCAGAAGTAGCAGCGGTCCGGCCCGTTTGCGAGATAGCCAGGGCGCTCCTGCTCGTGCGTCTCCACCGCGAGATGCCGCACGCCCAGCTCGGCAGCGACGGCGCGGGCGTCCTGCAGCTCCTGCTCGGCCAGGCTCGGCGACACTCCGGTCGCCGCCACCGCGCGCTCCCCCAGCACCTCGGCCGCCGCGGCGAGCAGGAAGGCCGAGTCCGCGCCGCCGGAGAACGCCACCATCAGGCCGCCTGTCGTCTCCAGCTCTCGGCGCAATGCCAGGCGCTTGCGCTCCAGCTCGTCCATTCGGGTCAGCGCCGGCCCTGACGCCGCTGTCTGAAAGCGTCGGCAAAGTTGACGGCGGCGAGGTCCTCCTTCGACAGCTCCGGATTGCTCATGGCACTGTTCTACCCGCTCTGCCGCGACCCGGTCCAGTGTTTGAGTCCAGTGGCAAAGCGAGAGGACGGGCCGCTCGGACCCGTCCTCTCCGCGTTGCCTGCGATGGCCGATCAGAAGTCCATGTCGCCGCCGGGGCCGGGGGCGACCGGCGCCTTCTCCTTCTCCGGCTTGTCCGCCACGAGCGCCTCAGTAGTGAGGAACAGGGCGGCGATCGACGCGGCGTTCTGGAGCGCCGACCGGGTGACCTTGGCCGGGTCGACGATGCCGTACCCGAACATGTCGCCGTACTCGCCGTTGGCGGCGTTCAGACCCCAGCCGCTCTCGAGCGTGCGGACCCTCTCGACCACCACGCCGCCCTCAAGGCCGGCGTTGACAGCGATCTGCTTGAGCGGCTCCTCCAGCGCACGGCGCACGATCGCGGCGCCGGTCGCCTCGTCACCGGACAGCTCGACCTTGGCCAGGGCGTCCTGGGCCCGGAGCAGTGCCACACCACCGCCGGGGACGATCCCCTCCTCGACCGCCGCGCGGGCGTTGGAGACCGCATCCTCGATGCGGTGCTTCTTCTCCTTCAGCTCCACCTCGGTGGCCGCGCCGACCTTGATCACGCCGACGCCGCCGGCCAGCTTGGCGAGCCGCTCCTGCAGCTTCTCGCGGTCGTAGTCGGAGTCGGTGTTCTCGATCTCGGTCTTGATCTGGTTGATGCGGCCCTTGATGTCCTCCGGGCTGCCGGCGCCCTCGACGATGGTGGTCTCGTCCTTGGTGACGACCACCTTGCGGGCGCGGCCGAGCAGGTCGAGGGTGACGTTCTCGAGCTTGAGGCCGACCTCCTCGCTGATGACCTGGCCACCGGTGAGGATGGCGATGTCGCCGAGCATGGCCTTGCGGCGGTCGCCGAACCCGGGGGCCTTGACCGCCGCCGACTTGAAGGTGCCGCGGATCTTGTTGACCACCAGGGTGGCCAGGGCCTCACCCTCGACGTCCTCGGCGATGATGACCACCGGCTTGCCGGTCTGCATGACCTTCTCCAGCACCGGGAGCAGGTCCTTGACCGCCGAGATCTTGGAGTTGGCGACCAGGATGTAGGGGTCGTCCAGGACCGCTTCCATGCGGTCGGGATCGGTCACGAAGTAGGCGGAGATGATGCCCTTGTCGAACCGCATCCCCTCGACGGTCTCCAGCTCGATGCCGAAGGTGTTGGACTCCTCGACCTGGATCACGCCCTCCTTGCCGACGGTGTCCATCGCCTTGGCGATGACCTCGCCGATCTCGGGGTCACCGGCGGATACGGTGGCGGTGTGGGCGATCTCGTCGCGGGTCTCGACGTCCTTGGCCTGGCTCTTGATGGCGTCGACCGCGACCTCGACGGCCTTCTCGATGCCGCGCTTGAGGCCCATGGGGTTGGCCCCCGCGGCCACGTTGCGGAGTCCCTCCCGCACCAGCGCCTGCGCCAGCACGGTCGCGGTGGTAGTGCCGTCGCCGGCGATGTCGTCGGTCTTCTTGGCGACCTCCTTCACCAGCTCGGCGCCGACCTTCTCGTAGGGATCCTCGAGCTCGATCTCCTTGGCGATCGACACGCCGTCATTGGTAATGGTCGGAGCGCCCCACTTCTTCTCGAGAACCACGTTGCGGCCCTTCGGCCCCAACGTCACCCGTACGGCGTCGGCGAGTTGGTTCATGCCTCGCTCGAGCGCCCGCCGGGCGTCCTCCTCGAAGGCAATGATCTTGGGCATGCGCGGCTACCTCCCTTAAGGTGGGCCTGCCTGTTGGCATCAGTTCTAACTACACGGCCGCTGGCCGGCAGAATGTTAGCACTCATGATAGTCGAGTGCTAAGAGAGCGCCAACACTCCGCTCACCAGGGAACACGCGAGGTGAGGGAGGAGCATTCCGCCGAAACTATCATCACACCTCGGGCTGCTCGCTATGGTTGGCGAGCCATCGGTCGAGCGGGCCCAGCACGCGAGCGTCTTGGCGGCTAGGGCCTGGTTGCATTCGGGGGGGAGCCCCAGGCAGCTCCCCCCCGAACCCCCCCATCGGGTACCTCGACGTGATCCCTAGGTCGGGGGGCAGCACCGCGATCGGGCAGGGTCGCCGTGCCGAGACAGCTCCACCCCGAGCCCCCCACCGGGCACCTCGACGTGATCCCTGGGTCGGGAGGCAGCACCGCGATCGGGCAGGTTCGCCGTCCGACCCCCATCGGGCACCTCGACGTGATCCCTGGGTCGGGGGTCAGCACCGTGGTCGGGCAGGGTCGCCGTGCCGCGGATCACCATTGCAACCAGGCCCTAGCTCGCGGCGGGCGCCTCGCCTTCGTTACCCCCAAGCGCTAGGCTAACGATATGAGTGACGCCGCCCACGACGCCGCCTACGAGTTGCCCTCGGACGAAACCGCCCTCGCCGAGGCGGTACGTGAGGCCGAGGGCGGCGAGGTCGTGTACCTGACCCGGCACGGCGAGCGGGTTGCCGCCTTGGTGCCCCCGGAGGTCGCGAGGGTCGGCGCTGCCGTGATCGAGGCGCTGGAAGACGAGGAGGATATCCGGTGTGCCCGCGAGGCGCTGGAGGACCCGGCCCCGTCGATTCCATGGGAGCAGGTCAAGGCTGAGGCTGATCTGTGACCAGCCGGTATACGGTCATCGTCCGGCCGCATGCCCGCAAGCAGTTCCTCGCGCTCGACCCGCCGGTTCGGCGACGGGTAGGGGCGGTCATCGATGCGCTGGCGCTCGATCCGCTGCCGCCCGGCGCCCGGAAGCTCGCGGATGCCGCTGACCTCTGGCGAATCAGGGCCGGCGACTACCGCGTGGTCTACACCATATGCTGATGACGAGCTGGTCGTGACCGTATGGGAGGACCGTAGCATGCTCAGGGCATGCCGCCAGCATGCTTTTCGAAGTTGTGGACAGGCGGCGCTCAGCTGGTGGACGCGAGCAGCTCGGGGGTGAGCGGCCCCAGCGCCTCCTCCAGGGCGTCGATATTCGGGCGCACCGTAACGGTTGCGCCCGCGCGGCCGTCGAGCACCTCCGTGGTCTTCAGGCCATGCCCTGTGACCAGCGCAACCACCCGCTCCCCCCGGCGGAACGCCCCAGCGGCGGCGAGCTTGGCCGTGGTGGCGATGGTCACCCCGGCGGCGGTCTCACCGAACACCCCGGTGGTGCGGGCGAGCAGCCGGATCGCCTCGATCACCTCGTCGTCGCTCACCGCCTCGACCCGACCGCCGGTCGAGCGCACCACCTCCAGCGCCTCCAAGCCATCGGCCGGATCGCCGATGGCCAGCGACTTTACGATGCCGCTCGGCTTCACCGGGGTCACCTGGCCGCGCCCGTCGGCGAAGGCGCTGGCAACCGGCGGGCAGCCGTCGGACTGGGCCCCGTGCACGCTGAACCGGGTCTCCTCCACCAGGCCGTGCTCAGCCAGCACGCGGAAGCCCTGGTGGACCTTGGTCAGCAGGGCACCAGAGGCGATCGGCACCACCACGTGGTCGGGCAGCGACCAGCCGAGCTGCTCCGCCACCTCCAGCCCCACGGTCTTGGAGCCCTCGGCGTACCAGGGGCGCAGGTTGACGTTGACGAAGCCCCAGCCGAACGCCTCGGCGGCCTGGCTGGCCAGCCGGTTGGCCTGGTCGTAGTTGCCCTCGACGGCCACAACGGTGGCGCCGAAGGTGGCCGCGGAGGCGATCTTGGCCGGCTCCAGGTCGGCCGGGACCACCACCACGCAGTCAAGGCCCTGGGAGGCGGCCGCGGCGGCGGTCGCGCCGGCGAGGTTGCCGGTGGAGGCGCAGGCGAGAGTGGTCAGGCCGAAGGCGCGGGCGCGCGCCACCGCGACCGCCACCACCCGGTCCTTGAACGAGTTGGTCGGGTTGCGAGTGTCGTCCTTCAGATACAGCTCGCCGGGGACGTCCAGCACTTCGGCCAGTCGCGGCGCGGGCACCAGCGGCGTGAAGCCGGGCGCCAGGTCGCCCGGTCCGGGACGGGAGGGCAGCAGATCGGCGTAGCGCCAGATCGAACGGGGTCCGGCCTCGATGCTGGCGCGGTCGAGCCGCGCCCGCAGCGTCGCCGCGTCGTATTCGGCGTCGAGCGGGCCGAGGCAGTTGGGACACGCGTATTGCAGCGCAGGGGGGTAGACGGTGCCGCAGCCACGACAGCGGAGGCGGACGTGCTCGGGTGTCAGGTCGCCAGTCAGGGTCGGTGACCTCCTTCGAGGCTCGTCGGCGAGCGCCGCGCGCCCGGTCACCGACCGCAACGCGCATCTTCCCCCGTGCGCCGTGCACGGGGACGGACGTGGCACCTTCTCCGTTGCAGGCCGGCGTGGTCGCGCCGGCCTGAAGGCCGAAGAGGTTGCCGGGGCTTCGTCGGGCCGGTCCCTCCACCCCTCTTGATGCGTCGCCAGTGTCTTGAGTTGTCACAACCAGATTGCCCTGGCACGCTCCGAGTGGTCAACGTCGACGGTGGGACCCGCGTTGAGCGGGCCCGCGGAACCGGAAGGGAGAACGGATTCCGGACCGAATGGAGAATCTCGACCTTTGGGAGTGGTTCGGCAAGCGGACCTTCCACTACAACCAGTTCGAGCCGATGAGCAGGCTGCGCGCGGCCCGGGAGCGGCTCGGCGTCACCGTGTCGGTGGCCATTCCGGCGCGGAACGAGGCGCCGACCATCGGCAGGATCGTTCGGGTGCTGCGCAAGGCCCTCGTCGACCGTTCGCGGCTGGTCGACGAGATCGTGGTGATGGATGGCGGCTCGACCGACGACACTGCCGCCATCGCCCGGGCCGAGGGCGCCGCCGTCTACGCTGAGGAGGAGGTCCTGCCAGAGACCGGCCCCGCCGCCGGCAAGGGCGAGGGCCTGTGGAAGAGCCTGCACGTCTGCCACGGCGACATCATCTGCTGGGTGGACGCCGACATCCGCAACATCCACCCGCGCTTCGTCTATGGCCTGGTCGGCCCGCTGCTTACCGATCCGCAGGTCGGCTACGTGAAGGCGTTCTACGAGCGGCCCATCCGTGAGCGCAACGTCATGCAGCCGAGCGGGGGCGGCCGCGTGACAGAGTTGCTGGCGCGGCCGCTGATCAACCTGTTCTGGCCGAGCCTGGCCGGCATCGTCCAGCCGCTGTCCGGCGAGTACGCGGGCCGGCGCGAGGTGCTCGAGCAGGTGCCGTTCTCCTCGGGGTACGGCGTCGAGCTCGGCCTGCTCATCGATATCGCGACCCGCTTCGGGCTGGACTCGATCGCGCAGACCGACCTCGAGTGCCGCATCCACCGCAACCAGGACACGCAGGCGCTGTCGCGGATGAGCTTCGGCATCCTGCAGGCCGCGCTCAGGCGCCTGGCCGAGGAGGGCCGGGTCACCCCTGAGTCCTACTCGACCACGCTGTACCAGTTCACCAATAGGCTGCGCGAATACCACATGCAGCCTCACCAGATCATCACGCTGGAGCGCCCGCCGATCGCCACCGTCGACGGCTACCGGCGCCGCCGCGAGGCCGTGATGGCCGGCCGGACGTAGCGCCATGGCGGCGGTCGAGCTCGACCAGGCCGGCCAGGCGCTCGGCGCGCTCGAGGTCGCCGTGCTGTTCTCGGACGTCGACGGCACCCTGGTGGGCCGCGGTGGCGCGTTGCTCGCCGACCTCGACGGCGCGCCTACCCTGGCCGCGGCCGAGGCGCTGCTGGTCGCGCGGCGGGCGGGTCTCGAGGTCGTGCTGGTCTCGGGCCGCACCAGGGCACAGCTGTTCGAGACCGGGCGGCTGCTCGGCCTGCGCGACGCCATCGCCGAGATGGGCGCCGTGCTGGTCCGCGACGGCAAGGCAGAGCTGCAGTGGGGTCAGGCGCCCAGGGACCTGGGCGAGACGCCGGCCGAGGCGCTGGAGCGCTCGGGCGCGCTCCGCGCCGTGCTCGAGACCTTCGCCGGGCGCATCGAGCCGCACGCTCCCTGGCACGAGAGCCGCCAGGGCACGGCCCTGCTGCGCGGGCAGGTCGACGTGTCGAAGGTTAACGCCACCCTGTATGCGAGGGGGCTCGGCTGGGCGCAACTGTCAGACAACGGCCGTCTGCGTGGTCCCTACCCGCATCTCGGCTCGGGCGAGACGCACGCCTATCATTTGCTACCCGCCGGGGTCAGCAAGGCCACGACGGCGGCGGCATACCTCGCCGCCCGAGGCCTCGAGCCCAGGCAGGCAGCCGCGGTCGGCGACGGGCCGGCCGACCTCGAACTGGCCGGCGTGGTCGGGGCGATGTTCCTGGTGGCCAATGGCGCGTGGGCGGCGGCATCGGCCGGCGAGCGGCGGGTGATCGTCACCCCGTCGAGCGCCGGCCGCGGCTTCGCCGAGGTGGTCGAAGTCCTGTGTTCATCCCGCCGACGGCGGGAACCGATTGAGTAAGGTGGTCTACACAGGTCAGACGACGGGAGGCAGGCGGTCTCGCATGGCTCAGCTCGTGGTGGCGTCCAATCGCGGACCGGTCCAGTTCGAGATCGACGACGAGGGGAACTTGACGGCTGGGAGAGGGTCTGGCGGCATGGTGGCCGCCCTCGGCCCAGCACTGGCCGGACGGGCCGGCACGTGGGTGGCGGCGGCCATCAGCGAGGGCGACCGCATCGCGGCGCGCCAGGTGGCCCGCGCCGGCCGCCGCCGGCGGCTGGAGCTGCCGCAGGGGCCGGTACAGCTCCGCAGCCTGGTGATCGACCCGCGCGAGTACCAGAGCTTCTACAACCGGGTGTCCAACCGGACACTGTGGTTCCTGCAGCACTACCTGTTCGACGTCGCGCGTCACCCGCGCTTCGACGGCAGCTTCCGCGCGGCGTGGCGCAACTACCGTGACGTCAACCGCGCGTTCGCGATCGCGTGCGACGAGGAGGCCGAGCACCAAGCCGCCGTGTTCATCCAGGATTACCACTTGGCGCTCGCGCCTACGATACTGCGCGCGCGGCGCCCCGACCTCGGGATCGCCCACTTCACCCACTGCCCCTGGGCGGATCCCGCCTACTTCGCGATGCTGCCGCGCGCGATGCGCCAGGAGCTGCTCGAGGGCATGCTCGGCGCCGACCTGCTGGGCTTCCTGGTGCCGCGCTGGTCACGCAACTTCCTGCGCTGCTGCCAGGAGGCCGGCTACCAGGTCGACCGGGAGCAGGAGACGGTCGGCGCGCCCGACGGGCGGCGGGTGCGCGTGCGCTCCTACCCGCTCGGCGTCGACGCCGACGACCTGCGCGCCCGGACCGCCGGGCGGGAGGTCCAGTCGCAGGTCCGCTCGGTGCGGGAGCTCGCCCGCGGCCGCGCCCTGATCGTGCGGGTCGACCGCATGGAGCTGTCCAAGAACATCCTGCGCGGACTCGACGCCTACGCCGCCTTCCTGGAGAGCCACCCGCGCATGCGCGGCCGCGTGGTGCACCTGGCGCTGGCCTACGCCTCCCGCAGAGACCTGCCCGAGTACCAGTCCTACACCGCCGAGGTCAAGCACGTGGCCGAGGCGATCAACGAGCGCTTCCGCACCAAGACCTGGGAGCCGATTCGCCTGGAGCTGCGCGACAACTACCCGCGCGCGCTCGCCGCCATGGCGCAGGCCGACGTGCTGGTCGTCAACCCGGTGTGGGACGGCATGAACCTGGTCGCCAAGGAGGGGCCGTCGGTCAGCGAGCGCGACTGCGTCCTGATCTTGTCCCGCAACGCCGGGGCGGTCGACGACCTCGGGGAATGGGCGCTGGTGGTGAACCCCTTCGACACCGCCGAGCTGGCCGAGGCGATCGACACCGCGCTGGCCATGCCGCCAGAAGAGCGCGCCATGCGCGCCAAGGGCCTGCGCGAGCAGGCCTCGGCGCTGCGCCCACAGGACTGGTTCTCCGAGCAGCGCCGCGACCTCGAGGCGATCTCGCCGGCCGATCCTGGCCGGCGCAATCGCTAGCCCGAGTTAGGGCCGTCCGCCGCAGGCGGACGCGCCGGCCGATCCTGGCCGGCGCAGTCGAAAGAGCCGTCCGCCGCAGGCGGACTCCACGCATTTTCTGGCGCCGCTTCGCGGCGCCGTCTACTGGTAGTTCTGGCCGATGACGGCGTGCAGGGCGACCTCGCGGGAGAGGCGCGCCTGCGCCTGGCTGGCGGGCAGGATCGTCTTGAAGGCGGGGAAGCGCGCCCGGAACGCCTCGGCGTCGGCCTTGTGGCCGTCGGTGTAGTAGATGCGCGAGACCAGGTAGTTGCCGAGCGCGGTGTTGACGGCGACCACGTCGTAGCCGGCGGCGCGGACCCGCTCGGCCACCCGGTGCGCCAGGCCTGGCACGAATGCACCGTTCAGGACTTGGACGGTCACGCCCTTGGGGGAGCGCAGGGTGGTGCCCGTCGCCCCGGTCGGCTGGCTGGTGGTGGTCACGGTGGTCGCCGGCGCCGAGGTGGAGGGGGCGGTGGTCGGCGCGCGGGTGGTGGTCGGGGCGGTGGGCCTCGAGGTGGTCGCCGTCACGACGCCGCTCGAGCCGCTGGCGCTCACGGAACGGGGCGATCGCTGTCCGCTCAGCCTGTCCACTGCGACGAACAGGGCGAGGAACACCGCCAGCACCGCCGCCGCGCGAGCGGTCGGACCGGGTCGCAACCTGACCTCCCTTAGTCTCCGCCTGGGGCGTGCATGCCGAGACTACGGGAATCGCTCGACGCCGCGCCCGCGCGCCGGCGATCTCTGGTGGCCCGCAGTCGCCGGAGCCGCTCGACCAGGACTGGCTCCGCCTGGAGGGCCAGCGGATCGTCGAGCAACCGGCTCAGGAACTGGTAGTAGGCGGTCGGGCTGAGCCCCAGCTCACGCCGGATCGCCTCCTCCTTGGCCCCGGCAAAGCGCCACCAGCGCCGCTCGAAGGCGAGGATGGCAAGGTCCCGTGCTGCTAGACCGGATGGGCGGGGGGCCGCCGGGGCCGCCCCTTCGTCGGCAATCATCCGCGCCTCCGCTACGTATTCCTCGAGGTGGCCATCCACGCAGTTCTCCGTAGCCGCCAGCAGCCCAACCGGCTCGTCCGACCCCGGCCGGATGCCGGAATCGACGCAATATGTAGTGGTCAGCGGTACGTTAACCCCTACATATTGGGAAGGCAAGGTGACTCGTGCGGCGCGGCCCTTTGTGGACAGAAGACTTGGCAGCCGCGGCTCGAGCGAGTAGATTCCGCGGCGTTTGATCACGGAATGGTCACCGACAGGTAACAAGCCGTGTCCCCGCGGCCCACGTCGGAAAGCTGGAACCCCCGCACCGGCAGGCGCCGGTGCCCAGACGGGCCCCTCCGGCCCCCAGCGGAGGGGAGGACGCTTCCCCAGAGCTCCTCGTCCGTCTACCCGGCTGGTCCGCGGGCACGAGGAAAGGAGGCTGGGCTTGCCGTCCTGCGGTCGACGGTCCCCCCACCGCCGAGCGCATCGTCGTGCGATGCCAACGCTGCTGATCGCGACGCTCGCGCTCCCCCTGGCGATGCTCTCGCTTGCGAGGCAGGACGGCGCCCAGGCCAGCCCCGCTCGTATCGCCCAGCTCGAGTCTCAGCTCGAGAAGCTCAACCAGCAGTCGGACCAGCTCGTCGAGCAGTATCTACAGGCGAAGCTGACATTACAGCAGACCGAGCGCACGCTGAGCGCGCTCAGGCACGACGCGGACCAGGCCCAGCAGGCGTTGCGCGACGCGCAGCAGCGGCTCGGTGCGCGCGCCGCGGCCGCTTACGTCGACGGCCCAGGTAACAACCTCGCGGTTCTGCTGGGGGCCTCGGATCCCGGCGAGACCATCGACCGCGTCCAGGTCCTCGACCTGCTCGCGCGGCAGGACGGCGACCTGATGGCGACGCTGGACATCGCTGGCAAGAACTACCAGGCGCGGAAGAGCGCGCTCGAGGCGAGCGAACGCCAGCAGGCGAAGGAGGTCGCCGGGCTCGCCTCCAAGAAGGCCGAGATCGAGCACACGGTTGACCGGACCAGGCAGCTGCTCGCCCAGGTCAAGGCAGCTGACCGTGCCCGGCTGCTGGCGGCCGCCAACCACGCGTCGTCGGCCTCCGGCTCGGGCTCCGGCTCGGGCTCCGGCTCCTCGGGCGGCCAGCAGCCGTCCTTCCCGAACGTCCCCGCAAGCGGCGCGGCCGCCGAGGCGGTCGCCTTCGCCAAGGCTCAGGTGGGCAAGCCCTACCAGTTCGGCGCGTCCGGGCCCGGCGCCTACGACTGCTCCGGCCTCACCATGGCGGCCTGGGCGCAAGCGGGCGTCTCACTGCCCCACTCGGCCGCGATGCAGTACGACGTCACCCGTCACATCTCCTCGAGTGAGCTGCAGCCGGGGGACCTGATCTTCCGCTACAGCCCGATCTCGCACGTTGCCATGTATATCGGCGGTGGGCAGCAGATCGCCGCCACCCACACCGGCGATTTCGTTCGGGTCCAGTCGGCCAGCCTGTCGGGTATCGTCGGTTACGGCCGCCCTGCCGGATAGAGGATAGAGCCAGCAGACCTCCGTCGACACCCTCAGAGAAGCAGAGAAGCAGAGAGAAGCCCGCAGCGCCCCCCGGTATCCCCCACGCTGAAGGCCCGCGAGTGCGGGCCTTCGGTGTTCCGGGGCTGTTTGATCCTCGGTGCCGGTCAATTTGGGGGCTCTGGGCGCTCGCCTGGTCCAGTTTCTGGCACTTTGGGCGGCCGCAAAAGGGCCCACCTGCGCGGCAAAGTGCCGCGCACGCGGCAAGGTCGGGCGTGTGGACCCGCCACCTGGATCAGGGGAACAGGCCGCGCATGCGGTGGGCGTCCGCGACGCGGCCGACCCCGATGACCTGGGCGCTCTCGCGCATGCTCAAGCCCCGCTCCTGGGCGAAGGCCGACACCTCCGCGTAGGCGCGTTCCATGACCGAGCGCATGCGCCCGTTCACGTCGTCCTCTGACCAGAAATAGGCCTGCAGGTCCTGTACCCACTCGAAATACGAGACCGTGACCCCGCCGGCGTTGGCCAGCACGTCGGGCACCACCAGGCAGCCCCGGTCGTTCAGGACCTTGTCCGCCGCCGGCGTGGTCGGCCCGTTCGCCCCCTCCACGATGATCTCCGCCTTGACCGTGTCGACGTTGTCGGAGCGGATCACGCCCCCCAGCGCCGCCGGGATCAGCACGTCCAAGTCCAGCGCCAGCAGCTCGTCGTTGGAGATGCGGTCAGCGCCGGGAAAAGTGGCGACGGTGGACGATCCCGCCATGCGCCGGTGCCGAAGGATCGCCTGAGGGTTGAGACCACGCTCGTTGAACACGCCACCCTGCACGTCGGAGAGCGCCACCACGTTGCAGCCGGCGTCGTGCAGCACCATGGCGACGCCTGAGCCGACCTTGCCGAACCCCTGGATCGCCACCCGCACGCGCGAAGGCTCGAGGCCGCGCTCGCGCAAGGCCATGAACAGGCAGTACATCACCCCGAGCGAGGTCGCGCCGGCACGGCCCTGGGAGCCGCCGATCGCCACCGGCTTGCCGGTCACCACGCTCGGCACCGAGTAGCCCTTGTTGACCGAGTAGGTGTCCATGAACCAGGCCATGACCTGATCGTCGGTGTTGACGTCCGGTGCGGGGATGTCCTTCTCGGGTCCGATGATCGGCAACAGCTCCGCCGCGTAGCGGCGCGTGAGCCGCTCCAGCTCGCCCCGCGACAGGCTGGCCGGGTCGACCACCACGCCACCCTTGGCGCCGCCGAAGGGGATGCCGACCACCGCGCACTTCCAGGTCATCCACATCGCCAGCGCGCGGATCTCGTCGGGCGACACCGTCGGGTGGTAGCGCATGCCGCCCTTGGCGGGCCCGCGGGTGACGTTGTGGTGGACCCGGTAGCCGGTGAACACCTCGAGCCGGCCGTCGTCGCGGCGCACCGGGACCGCCACGGTCAGCTCCCGCTTTGGGGTGGCCAGCAGGTCGCGCATGCCCTGGTCGAGTCCGAGGAAATCGGCCGCCGCCTCCAGCTGTGACAGCGCGGACTCCCAGGCGGTGGTGGTCTCGCGGAGTGATCCGGGCGCGCTGCTCACCTTGCCGACACCTCCTGGCCAGCCTCATTGCCGGCCGTGCGCACCGAGCCACCCTCGTTGGCGGCCGTAACGTACCGTACCCTCAGTTCTCGATCCGTGTGGGGGAGCTCGCTCCCCCCACACCCCCAAGAGCGCCTGTGCCGTACTCAATCGGGAGCCGACACTGACGCCGTACTCAATCGGGAGCCGACAGTGACCGGGCAACTGTATGCTCGGCGGAAGGGGCCATCACGCCAGGCGAATCGTATCCTTGTGCGCCATGAGCAGCTATGAGGGCTCCGGTGGCAGGCCGCTCGCGCCGGCAGGGCGCGGGCTCAGCGGCACGCTGCTGGGCATGCTGGCGATCGTGGTGGTCACCTGGCTGCTCTCCCTGGTGGTCGTGGGACCGCTGGCGTACGGGCTGGGGGTTGCCCTGACCGGCGCGGGCCGCACCGCCCTGCTGCTCGGCGCCGCCTGCTGGACGCTCAGCGCCGGGCTGCTGCTGCTGCGCCCGGTCGAGGCCCGCTTCGCGCGCATGCTGTTCAAGGTGCGCCGTCCCAGCGAGGCGGAGCTCCAGCGCATCGACCCGGTGTGGCGGCGGGCATGCCGCCGCGGCGGGGTCAGCCAGCGCGATTACATCCTGCGGGTCGAGGACAGCCAGCTCATCAACGCTTTCGCGCTCGGCGCCCACTTCGTGGCCGTAACCCGGCGCGCCCTCGAGCTGCCCGACGAGCTGCTCGAGGCCGTGCTGGCGCACGAGCTCGGCCACCACCAGGACCTCCACCCGCTCGCGACCACCCTGGGATGGTGGTACCTGATGCCCTTCTCGCTGCTCTCCTGGCTGCTGTGGCGGGTGCGCGCGGTCACCAGGGCGCTGCACCGAGCCTTCTCCGGCCTCAGGGGCCGCATTGGGCGCATCTCCGGCGGACGCCCGCTGGAGGGCGCGCTCGGCCTGGTAGGCGTGCTGGTGATCCTCGGTGCCCTGCTGGTCGTCGGGCTGCTGCTGCTGGTGCTGCTGTGCGCGGTGTGGCTGCCGTTGTGGCTGCTGACCGGCCTGTCGCAGCTGCTGTCGGCGGCGCTGTCGCGGGCGGCGGAGTACGCCGCCGACCGGCGGGCCACCGAGCTGGGCTACGGCGCCGGCTTGATCCAGGTGCTCGCGCTGTTCGCGGTGGACGAGCAGCGCAGACCGCGCCGCGGCAGCCTCGCCGGGAGGCTGGCCTCGCACCCGACCTGCCAGGCCCGCATCGAGTCGGTGCGGCGCGCCCAGGCCCGAGGCGCTGGCACCGGCGCCGGTCCGGCCGCACCCTGAACCCGGCGTCGCTATTCCGCGCAAACGAGGGGGAGAGAGGGGGAGAGATGTTACGGCTGATCCCGTTCCTGCGGTCGCTGTACAGCTACAGTTGGGTAGTTGGGCTGCTGACCGCAATCCTCGCCCACTACGGCCTCGGCGTGCTGCTCCCGGCGCGCGGGCGCCTCGGCGAGCCCGCGGTCTCCGGCGGCGCGACGACCTGACTGGACGACCTGACCGGACGACCTGACCGGACGACCTGACCGGACGACCTGACCTGAGAGGGCATCGAGGTGCTGGAATTCGGTATTTGCTTTTCGAGCGATCCACCGCCGTCGCGGATGGTCGAGCTGGCCAAGGCAGCGGAGGAGGCCGGGTTCGAGTACGCGTGGGCGTGGGACTCGCACGTGCTGTGGCAGGACATCTACCCGATCTTCGCGCTGATGGCGCAGGCGACCTCCCGGATCCGCATGGGGCCGTGCGTGACCAACCCGGCCACGCGCGACCCCACCGTCACCGCCAGCACGCTGGCGACCCTCAACGACATCTCCGGCAACCGCATGGAGATGGGCATCGGTCGCGGCGACAGCGCCCGCCGGGTGATCGGGCAGGCGCCGGTGACGGTCGCGCGCATGGAGTGGGCCGCCAAGCTCATCAAGGACCTGGCCGAGGGCCGGCCGGTGCTCTACGACGGCGCTGAGATCCAGCTCAAATGGGCCAAGGGCACGCTGCCGGTGTGGATCGCCGCCTACGGGCCCAAGGCGCTGCGCCTCGCCGGCCGCATCGGCGACGGGGTCATCCTGCAGCTGGCCGACCCGCACGTGATCCAGTGGCTGCTGCGCTGGGTGCGCGAGGGCGCCGAGGAGGCTGGCCGCCGTTTCGAGGACATCAGGGTGATGGCGGCCGCGCCCGCCTACGTCTCCAGCGACCGGGAGCACGCTCGCGAGCAGGTGCGCTGGTTCCCGGCGCTGGTCTCCAACCACGTCGTCGACCTGGTGAGCCGGTACCCGCGCGAGGAGCTGCCCGAGGAGCTGACCGCCTACATCGCCACGCGCGACCACTACGACTACGCCGACCACGGCCGCGTCGGTGCGGAGCACGCTTCATTCGTGAGCGACGAGGTGGTAGACCGGTTCTGTGTGATCGGCACACTGGAGGACTGCGAGCGGCGCCTGCACGAGCTGGAGGCGGTCGGGGTGCACCAGTTCAACATCTACTCCATGGTGGACGACCCTGACGGCGTGATCCGGGCCTTCGACAAGGAACTGATCCCGTCCCTGACCGGCTCCCGGCCGGCTCCCTGACGACACAAGACGGACCGCGGGGGCAAGACCCTCGCAAACCCCCAGGAGGAAGCTGCTCATGGCCACGATTCGGGCGGCCATCATCCAGGCCCACGCCAACATGCCGAAGGAGCAGGCGACCGAGAAGCACGTCGGGCTGATCGCCAAGGCGGCCGCGGAGGGCGCCCAGGTCACCTGCCTGCAGGAGATCTTCAACGGCCCTTACTTCCCGGCTGAGCAGGACCCCAAGTGGTACGCGACCGCCGAGCCGGAGGACGGCCCCACCGTGACGCGCATGCGGCAGGTCGCCCGCGACCACAACATGGTGCTGGTCGTGCCCTTCTACGAGGAGGCGCAGGTCGGCGTCTACTACAACACGGCGGTGGTGATCGAGCGCGACGGCACTGTGCTCGGCAAGTACCGCAAGTCCCACATCCCACAAGTGGGGCCGTGCTTCTGGGAGAAGTACTACTTCAAGCCCGGCAACCTCGGGTACCCGGCATTCGACACCTCGATCGGCCGTATCGGGCTGATCATCTGCTACGACCGCCATTTCCCCGAGATCGCCAGGCAGCTCGGCCTGAAGGGCGTCGAGCTGGTGTTCAACCCGTCGGCCACGGTCGAGTCGCTGTCGCGCTACCTGTGGGAGCTGGAGCAGCCGGCGCACGCGGTCGCCAACGGGTTCTGGATCGCGGCCGTCAACCGGGTGGGCACGGAGGAGCCGCTGAACCCCAACAGGTTCTACGGCTCGAGCTATTTCTGTGACCCGCGCGGGCAGATCGTGGCCAGGGCTTCGGAGGACGAGGACGAGGTGCTGGTCTGCGACGTCGACCTGGACAAGGTCCGCGAGGTGCGGAACACCTGGCAGTTCCTGCGCGACCGGCGCCCCGAGACCTACGGCGAGCTGACGCAGTTGCTGCCGTGATCCACGTGGGGGGAGCCCGCTCCCCCCACACCCCCCAGAGTCAAGATCGTTCCGGGGTACCGTTCCGGGGGTCACCGTGATCCACGTGGGGGGAGCCCGCTCCCCCCACACCCCCCAGAGTCAAGATCGTTCCGGGGTACCGTTTCGGGGTCACCGTTGTCGATTGGAGGGCACATGCGCACGCTCATCAGGGACGGCACGGTGGTCACCGCCACCGAGACCATGGCCGCCGACGTGCTCGTCGATGGCGAGCGGGTGGTGGCGGTCGGCAGTAGCCTCAGCGTCCCGGCCGACCGCATCATCGATGCGGCCGAGCGGCTGGTCACGCCGGGCGCGATCGACGTCCACACCCACCTGGAGATGCCGTTCGGCGGGACCTTCTCCCGCGACGACTTCGCCACCGGGACGGCGGCCGCGGCGTGGGGCGGGACCACCACCATCGTGGACTTCGCCGTGCCAGAGCAGGGCGAGTCGCTGCAGAGCGCGGCGGAGCGCTGGCACCAGAAGGCCGGGCCGAAGGCGCACGTGGACTACGGCTTCCACATGATCGTCCGCGAGGTCAACGACCGCACCCTGGCCGGCATGGATGCCCTGGTCGACCAGGGCATCACCTCGTTCAAGCTGTTCATGGCGTACCCGGGCGTGTTCATGGTGGACGACGCCTCGCTGTTCCGTGCCATGAGCCGCTCGAGCGACAATGGCGCCCTGATCATGCTGCACGCGGAGAACGGCGGCCCGATCGACGTGCTGATCCAGCGCTATCTGGCGGAGGGCCGGACCGATCCCGTCAACCACGGCCTGACCCGGCCCGCCTCCATGGAGGGCGAGGCGACCCACCGCGCGATCGCCCTCGCGGAGCTCGCCGGGGTCGCCGTCTACATCGTCCACCTCTCCTCGGCGGACGCGCTCAACGCGGTGCGCGAGGCACGCGACGCCGGCACCGCGGCGCTGGCGGAGACCTGCCCGCAGTACCTGTTCCTGTCGGCGGACGACCTGGCGCGCCCGGGCTTCGAGGGCGCCAAGTACGTCTGCTCCCCACCGCTGCGGCCAAAGCACCACCAGGCCGACCTGTGGAACGGCCTGCGCTCGGACGACCTGCAGCTGGTCGCCACTGACCACTGCCCGTTCGACTTCAAAGACCAGAAGCAGATGGGGCTGGGCAATTTCGCCAAGATCCCCAACGGGCTGCCCGGTATCGAGGACCGCTACACGCTGCTCTACGACGGCGGCGTGCGCTCGGGGCAGATCACCCTGAACCGCTTCGTCGAGCTGGTCGCGACCGCCCCGGCCAAGCTGTTCGGGCTGTACCCGCGCAAGGGCACGATCGCGCCCGGCTCGGACGCGGACATCGTGGTGTTCGACCCGGACACCGAGCGGGTGCTGTCCGCCTCGACGCACCACATGAACGTCGATTACTCCTGTTACGAGGGTCGCGACGTGCACGGCGTCCCCGAGGTGGTGCTGCAGCGCGGCCAGGTGCTGGTCGACCACGGCAAGCTCCTGGCCCAGCCGGGCCAGGGCCGGTTCCTGGCCCGGAGCCGCTCCGGCCTGTAGGCCGGCGCGGGAGCCGGCAATGGTCGCGGACCACGGGACGAGCACGGTCGTCCGTGCCGCCGGGGGGATCATCTGGCGCCGTGGCGCGCCAGAAGGGCCGGGAGGTCCTCTCGAGCTGGCGCTCGTACACCGCTCGGTTTACGACGACTGGACGTTCCCGAAGGGAAAGCTCAACGAAGGGGAGACCGAGATCCAGGCGGCCCTGCGCGAGGCCTGGGAGGAGACCGGACTGCGCTGCAAGGCCGGTGACTACCTGGGCCGGGTGCGCTACCGGGACCGGCGTGGGCGCCTGAAGACGGTCGCGTACTGGGAGATGCGAGCCTGGGGAGGTCGCTTCCTCTCCAACGCCGAGGTCGACGAGCTGCGCTGGCTCAAACCCGACGCGGCCCTCCAGCTGCTGAGCTACCGCCAGGACCGGCGCCTGCTCCGCGCTCTCCTCAAGGGCGACCGCCCCCGTCACTGGAGCCTGTGAGGGCCACCGCCTTCGAAGCATCCTCGTGCGCCGAGGCCGAGGTGGCTGGTGGTCAGGCCTCAGGGGCGGCGCCGCCCGCGCCGCCGGGGGCGGCCTGGACCTGGGGAATCCGGCGCATCAGCGGGGCGTCCATGGGGCAGTGGGTGCAGGGCTCGGGCTGGGGGCTGGTGTCGTCGGCGGGGTGAAGGCGGCGGATGGTGGCGAAGGCCAGCAGCCCGCCGGCGGCGACCAGCGCGGCGCAGATCCACATGGCCCTGCGGAACCCGGCGGCGAAAACGACCGTGGACAATGCCGAGGCCCCGGCGATCCCCGCGACCACCGGCAGGGTGGCGACCGCGAGCAGGCCGGCGGCCCGGGCCACCGCGTTGTTGACCGCTGAGGCCACGCCGGCGTGCTCGGGGCTGGCCGCCGCCAGCACGGTCGCGGTGAGCGGCGCCACCGTCAGTGACAGGCCGAGCGAGAACACCAGCACGGCGGGGAATGTGCTCTGCCAATAGCCACTGCCCGGCACGATCCGCACCATCAGCGCCAGACCAGCCGCGGCGATCAGCGGTCCGAGCGTCATCGGCAGGCGCGGGCCGATCCGCTGCGCCAGCCGTCCCGCCTGCGCCGACAGCAGCAGCATGACCACCGTGACCGGCATCAGGGCGAGGCCAGAGCGCAGCGGCGACAGACCCAGCACGCGCTGGAGCTGGATCGGCAGCAGGAAGAAGGCGCCGCCGAGCGCTCCGTAGATCAGGAAGGTGACCGCGTTCGCCCCGCTGAACTGGGCCGACTGGAAGAGGTCGAGCGGCAGCATGGGGTAGCGGGTGGTGCGCTCGACCGCGATGAAGGCGAATAGTGCCAGCACGCCGCCGACCGAGGCCACGAGCACCACCGGTGAGGCCCAGCCGACCGTGGGACCGTCGGTGAGCCCGTAGGTGATGCCGGCAAGGCCGAGCGCCGCCAGCGCCGCGCCGGTCAGGTCGAGCTGGGGCGCGGCCGCCGGGTCGCGACTCTCGGGCACGTGGCGGATGGCGGCCCATAGCGCCACCGCGGTAAATGGCAGGTTGATCAGGAAGACGAGCCGCCACGACACGGCCGCGGTCAGGTAGCCGCCGAGCAGCGGGGCGAGCGCGGTGGCCACACCGCCAAGGCCGGACCAGGCGCCGATGGCCGTCGCCCGGTCGGAGGGGCGGTAGGTGGCCTCGATGATGGCCAGACTTCCCGGGGTGAGCAGCGCGCCGCCGACTCCCTGGAGCGCCCGTGAGGCCACCAGCGCTGGCGCGTTCGGGGCCAGCCCGCAGAGCAGGGAGGCGAGCGCGAACCAGATGATTCCGATGACGAAGATCCGCCGCCTGCCGTAGTGGTCGCCGAGGGACCCGCCGAGCAGCAGCAGGCCGGCGAGCGTCAAGGTGTAGGCGTTGACGGTCCACTGCAGGGCCGTCAGCCCGGTGTGGAGGTCCCGGGCGATCGTTGGCAGCGCCACGTTGACCACGCTGGCGTCCAGGAACACCAGACCCGAGCCGAAGACGGTGGCGACCAGCACCCAGCGCCCCTGCGCCGAGCAGAAGCGAAGCTCGCCAGGGACCACTTCACGCTCTACCGTCATCGCGCTCCCCCGTTGTCGCCACCGGGTCGCCGGCTTCTGTTGCTCGAGGATAGGCCCGCCCGCAACGGCGTCTTGAGGTAGTTTCTGGCAAGCCGAGCGAGGAGGTTGGCCATGGTGCACGACCTCGACACCTGGGCCGCGACCGGCGAGCAGTGACGCCATGGACCCGGAGCGCCCGCACGATCCGCGCGGCGGCGCATAGCGGACGTTCGTTAGACTGCGGGGATGGCGCAAGCTGGGGCTGACTCCGCGGTGACTGTGGAGGGGACCTGGGCCAGGCGGCACCGCGGCGCGATCATTCGTGTGGCGGTCGAGGTCCTGGTCGTGGGGCTCGCCATCCTGTTGCTGACCCGCCAGCGGGCCAGCCTGGCCGGGCTGGGCGACCAGCTCGGCCACCTCCGCTGGGCCTGGGTGGCGGTCGCGATCGGCGGGGAGCTCGCCTCGGTGGTCGCCTTGGCGGCGCTGCAGAACTGGCTCCTCGGGATCGGCGGGGTCCGTCCCACGCTGTGGAGCATGGTGCGCATCACCCTGGCAAGCAACGCCATCGCGCTGTCGCTGCCAGCGGGGGTGGCGGTATCCGAGGGGTTCGCCTTCCAGCAGTATCGCCGCAAGGGTGCCGACGGCTCGCTGGCCGCATGGGCCGAGCTGTCGGCCGGGGCCTGGTCGGTCGCCTCGCTCGCGGGCCTGGTCGTGGCCGGCCTGCTGATCGCCGGCTCGCAGGGGCCGACCTGGGCCCTGCGGGTGCTGGCTGTGGTGGTCTTCGCGGGCGCGAGCGCGGCGGCGCTGCTGTTCGGCGTGCCGCGCGAGCTGTCTCGCTGGCTCACCTGGCTGCTGGTGCGTGGCCGCAGGGTCGTGCCGGAGAAGGTACGACCGGCGCTGGCGCGGGCGGAGCGCTCGGTCGAGGCGATGCGGTCGCTGCACCCGTCGGCGCTGACCTGGACCAGTGCCGGCGGCTTCGCCACCCTCAACTGGCTGGGCGACTGCGGCTGCCTGATCGCGGCCTTCCTGGCCGTCGGCGGCTCGGTGCCGTGGCGCGGGATGCTGCTGGCCTACGCGGGCGCGCGGCTGCTGGCGGAGCTGCCGATCACGCCGGGAGGCGTCGGGATCGTGGAGGGGGGGCTGGTCCTGACCCTGGTCGCCTACGGCGGCAACCCGGTGACGACGACCGCCGCCGTGCTCATCTACCGGGCGATCAGCTTCTGGCTCCTCATCCCGGTCGGCTGGCTCGCCTGGGCGCTCCGCGACCGCCGCTCGTCTCAACCGTCCCAACCATAGCACCCATATCGGACACCAGAGCAACCACGCGCGGCAGGGGCCAACCACGCGGCAAAGGTCGGGCCCTTCGGGCTGGGGTCCGAGCCTGCGGCCATCGGCGCCCACGACGTCCGGCTGGCTCAGGGCCTGGTGAGCTTGTCGATCAGAGCCTGGTACCCCTGGTCGAAGGAGGCGCCGATCTGGTCGGTGCCGGAGGCCAGCCTGGTGTACTCCTCTACCGAGGGGGCGGCGACCAGCTCGCGCATGGCCCCGGCGAAACGGTGGCCGAGCCGCACCACCTCCGCCGCCTCGGCCTGGGCCGATTCAGGGAAGTCGAGCCCGTCCACCCGGACGGCGAACGCCTCGAACGCATCGGCCAGGTCGCGGTCGGCCGCCTGGACGCAGCTCAGCCTGTCCCCGGTCGTGGTGCAGGCGTTGACCTTCTGCTGGAACTGCTGAGTCCGGTCGACCAGCGTATTGTGCGCCGCCGTCACTTTCGCGAGAGCCTGGACCCGGCTCACCGTGCCGCCGTTGACGGCCTGGACGGCACCGGCCGTCGCGTTCGACGCCAGGCCCAGCACGATGAAGACGGCCAGCAGCGCCTTCGCTCCCCCTGAGAGGACCAGCAGCCCGCGAGGCGCTCTAGGCGCGGGCGGTTCCGGGCCGGCGCCGGCGCCGGACGGCGTGGCCGTAGCGGACGGCGTGGCCGTAGCGGACGGCTCCTCCGCGGGCGCTGTCTCCGCCGGCGTCGCGAACGCCTCCATAGGCGCCGTGAACGCCTCCGTAGCCGCCGCGTATTGATCGCCAGGCGCGGCGAGCGCCTCACCGGGCGCGGCTGCCATGGTGGGGTAGCCGGCCGGTGCCGGGAGGAAGGCGGCGGGAGGAGGCTGGTCGCCGAAGAGGCCCCATGGATAGGCCGCGGTGATCAGGAAGCTGTACGCGCCGAGCCGCAGGTAATAGCGGAGGACCGCGGTGATGGCGTCGAACAGTGCGCCCGGGACCCGACCGATCACCAGGACGATCAGCCAGATGAAAAAGGCCAGCGCCTGCAAGCCGGCGAGCACGAAGTTGGCGAGGATCGACGCCGGGATGGCGAGGATCAGCCGGAACAGCACGGCAAAGCGGTTGAGCCGGCCAGGCCACAGATCCAGCTGCACGGGGTAGTCCGGAGCCGTGAGCCGGAAGGGCGGATAGCGGTCGGTGAGGAGCCCGATGTAGGCGTAGACCCTCGCGGCGTACCGGGTGAAGTGGCACGGATAGCGTGCGAACGGCTCAGGCAGGCGTCCGAGGATCAGCGCGGCGAACCAGCCTATGAAGACGACGACAGCGGCCGCCAGGCCAAGGACGTTGAGGACGATGACCTGGGGCAGGGCGAGCAGCAGCCGGAAGGCGACGCTCAGCCGCCCGCGGCGCAGGATGCGCTCGACGACGAGCGCCGGCGGGACGGGCGCGTCGGCCACGACGGTGGCCGGTGTGGGGAATGCCGTCATGATTCCTCTCTAGGGCGAGGGCGGCGCGGAACCTACCGTGCCACCGCGATGGTCGCCAATGCGCTGGTGGTAGATGTGTTCTAGTTTGTACCCGATGACGTGTCCGACTAAAAGTGCCCGGGAGGCCGGGCTCTGGCGAGCCCATGGCCGGCCAGGTCGGGTCAGCCGGTACGCTGTTGCTAGTGGATCGACAGAGCCTTATCGAGCCTCATGGAGTCAGCGATGGAGTACTGGACGCCTGGCAGCGCGCTGGTGATCGCGGCGCACCCGGACGACATCGAGTTCGGCTGCGCTGGCACGGTGGCGCGATGGGTGGAGGAGGGCGCCCGCGTCAGCTACGCGCTGCTCACCAATGGTGCGGCCGGGTCCAGCGACCCGGAGATGACCCGCGGGCGGCTCGCCGGGCTGCGCGAGGCCGAGCAGCGCGCCGCCGCCAAGGTCCTCGGCGTCGACCGGGTCGAGTTCCTCGGCTACGAGGACGGGCTGCTGGAGCCAACGCTGGAGGTCCGCGAAGAAGTCGTGCGCCTGATCCGCCGGGTGCGGCCCGAGGTGGTCGTCACCACCGACCCGACCACCCGCTACTTCGGCGACAGCTACATCAACCACCCCGACCACCGCGCGGCCGGCGAGGCGGCGCTGGCCGCGGTGATCCCCGGGTCCGACACGCGGCTGGCCTACCCGGAGCTGCTCGACGAGGGGCTGGAGCCGGTCAAGCTGACGGGCGTGTGGCTGATGATGGGCGCCGAGCCGAACGTGGTCGTCGACATCACCGACTTCATCGACCGGAAGCTCAAGAGCCTGCGCTGCCACGTCACGCAGATCGGCGACCACGCGTCAGCTGATGACGTTGGATTCGTGTACGGCCTGGCCGAGTGGGTCGCGGAGAAGGAGCCGTTCCGCTATGGCGAGGCGTTCAGGGTCTTCCGCTTCGACCAGCCCTGGCGCCCTCCCGGAACGCAGGGCGAGCCCGCCGAGGCCTGACCGGCGCAGCTGGCGATGCCTCCCGTCAGCGGCGGCCCAGCTCCATGCGTGCCCGCTGGATGTCGCGCTCGTGCTTGAGCAGCAGGTGCAAAGTGTCGTCGACGGTCTCGCGGTCCAGCGCGCCCACGCCCAGGTGCAGCAGGGTGCGTGCCCAGTCGATCGTCTCCGAGATGGACGGCGCCTTCTTCAGGTCGAGCTGGCGGATCGTCCGCACCATCTGCGCGATCTGCTCGGCCAGTGTGACGTCGATCTCGGGGACGCGGACGCGCACGATCTCGCGCTCGCGCTCCACCGACGGGTAATCGACGTGGAGGTACAAGCAGCGACGCCGCAGCGCCTCGGACAGCTCTCGGGTCGCGTTGGAAGTGAGCACGATCAGCGGCCGCTGCGTGCCGACCACCGTGCCCAGCTCAGGGATGGACACCTGGAAATCCGACAGCACCTCGAGCAGCAGGGCCTCGGTCTCGACCTCGACCCGGTCGACCTCGTCGATCAGCAGCACCACCGGCTCGGTCGCGCGGATCGCCTCGAGCAGCGGCCGCGTCAGCAGGAACGGCTCCGAAAAGATGTCCGCCTCGACGTCGGCCCAGGTCGCGTCGTGGTCCCGGTCCACCTGGATGCGCAGGAGCTGCTTCTTGTAGTTCCACTCGTAGAGCGCCTTGGACTCGTCGAGCCCCTCGTAGCACTGCAGGCGGATGAGCCGCGCGCCGGTGGCGGCGGCGAGCGCCTTGGCCAGCTCGGTCTTGCCGACCCCGGCGGGCCCCTCCGCCAGGATCGGCTTCTCCAGCCGGTCGGCCAGGAACGCCACGCTGGCGATCATCCGGTCCGTCAGGTATCCGACCGAGGAGAGCCGCTCAGCCGCTTCGTCGACGCTGGCGAACCTGCGCACGGACGCCGTCAGCCCTCCCCCGCGCCGGCCTCGGGAACCCGCCGGTACCAGGGCGGCAGGTCCGCGTCCACGTTCACCCACACCGCCTTGGGCTCGGTGTAGCCGTGCATGGCCTCGAACCCCATCTCGCTGCCGTAGCCGGAGTCGCCGACGCCCCCGAACGGGGACGCGGGGCTGACCCGCTTGTAGCTGTTGACCCAGACCATGCCGCTGCGGATCGCGTGGGCGACGCGGTGTGCCCTCGACAGGTCGCGCGTCCACAGCCCGCCGCCGAGGCCGTAGTCGACGCTGTTGGCGATCCGCAGCGCCTCGGCTTCGTCCTCGAACGTCGTCACGGTCACGAAGGGACCGAAGACCTCCTCGCGGTTGACCCGGTCGCCCGGCCGCGCCCGCACCACGGTGGGCTCGACGTAGCAGCCGGCGGCGAGCGCCGGGTCGGCGGGCGCGCTACCGCCACAGAGCACCTCTCCGCCCTGGTCGACCGCGACCTTGACGTAGGACAGCACCCGGTCGCGATGCTCCGGCGAGGTGAGCGGCCCCATCTCGGTCAGCGGGTCGAGCGGGTCGCCGACGCGGATCGACCGCGCCAGCGCCACGAAGCGCTCGACGAACTCATCGGCGATCGGCGCCTCGAGCAGCAGCCGCGAGCCGGCGATGCAGGCCTGACCCTGGTTATGGAAGATCGCGAAGGCCGAGCCGTTGACCGCCGCGTCCAGGTCGGCGTCGGCGAACACGATGTTGGCGCCCTTGCCGCCGAGCTCGAGCTGGAGCCGCTTGAGGTTGCCGGCGGAGGCGCGCACGATCTGGCGGCCGACCTCGGTGGAACCGGTGAAGCTGACCTTCTGGACCCCGTGGTGGGCGGCGAGGTGGGCGCCGGCGACGGGGCCGAAGCCGGGAATCACGTTGACGACGCCGGGCGGGAAGCCGGCCTCGGCGATCAGCTCGGCGACCCGCAGGGTGGACAGCGGGGTGAGCTCCGCGGGCTTCAGCACGACGGTGTTGCCGGCGGCCAGCGCCGGGCCGAGTTTCCAGCTGGTGAACATCAGCGGGAAGTTCCACGGCACGATCTGGCCCACCACCCCGAGCGGCTGGCGCAGAAGGTAGTTGAGGAACCCGTGCTCGGCCGGGATCAGGCTGCCCTCGTACTTGTCGGCCATGCCGCCGAAGTAGCGGAAGGTCGCGGCGGTCCTCGGGACGTCGAGTGCGCGAGCGTCACGGACCGGATGGCCCGTGTCGGTCGTCTCGAGCCTGGCGAGCTGGTCCGCTTCGGCCTCGATGGCGCCGGCCAGGCGCAGCAGCAGGCGGCCGCGGTCGGCGGCGGGCGTCTCGCTCCAGGCGGCGAAGGCGGAGCGGGCCGCGGTGACGGCTCGGTCCACGTCCTCTGCACTGGCCTCCGCCACCTCGGCCAGCTTGCTGCCGTCATGCGGGTTGTGAACCGCGAAGGTGGCGCCCTGGGCGCCGTCGACGAACTCGCCGCCGATGAACAGCTTTGTCTGCACCTGCAAGCACACCTCGGTGTCCGCCTCCGGCGGACGGTTGACCCACTCCGACCGGCGGATCCGCCGGCCGGGCTAGAAGTCGATCGGGTTGGTGGGCAGCTTCCCCGACGAGATCAGCCCGGGCAGCTCGGCGTCGGCGTTCTCCCACACCAGCAGCATCGACCGCTTGGGAGCGTAGCCCTGGTGGCGGATGTCGGCCGGCATCGCCGCGACGTCGCCGGGCTTCATCAGGACCTTTGAGCGGATCTGGCCGGTGTCGCGGTCTTCGACCTCCCAGTAGATCTCGTCGGACAGCTGCACGAACCACTCCACCCGGTCATTGCCGTGGATGATCGGCAGGATGTACTCCTCGGTGGTGGGGCAGAACAGGCTGTCCTTGCATGCGGAAACGACTGACGGGTTCCAGGTCACGTCCGAGCGCGACAGGTACCTGAAGAGGTTGAAGGAGCACACCTCGTCCTCGAAGCCCTGCTCCGGCCTCAGCTCGGGCTCGTCCTGCGGCACGTCGTGGAACTGGCGGTTGACGGGGAAGCCGCTCTCGTCGGAGCGCAGCCCCTCGTCGCCGGGCACGCTGACCATGCGCTTGGCGGTGACGCGGTGCCTGGTGATCGCCTTGCGGTTGTCGCCGTGCTTGGGACCGAATGCCGAGCCGGTCTCGTCCGGGCTGGCGAAGGGGTCGAAGCCCTCGTTGGTCCAGTCGTCGAGCATCGCCTTGAAGGTCTCGCGGATCACCGGCGTGGGCAGGTTCTCGAGGTGGTCCAGCTCGGCCTTGCGGTAGCCGTCGTTGTAGCGGCCGGCGAACAGGTCGACGGTGCCGTAGTGGTTCACGGTGCCGATGACTCCGTCGAAATTGACGATGCCGTAGAAGAAGTCCCAGGCGACGTCGCGCTGCAGCGCCTTCAGAAAGGCGTCGGCGCTCATCACGTGGCTGCCGGTCGGCCAGTCGATATAGACGAAATAGTCGTCGCGCCGGAATTTGAACTCGCCGAGCTGGAAGCCGCGATAGCCCTGCGCGTTCGGCTCGCTCGACTGGATGCTCGGCTCAGCCTCGATGGTTGCCATGATCGAGTACCTCCGAGTTCTACGGACGTGCTACGGGGTGGTACGGGTGGTACGGGGTTGTCCTTAAGCGGTCAGATCACCAAAGTAGCAAGTGGGCCGGGTCTTGGGGGGCGTGGGGGGAGCGAGCTCCCCCCACATGGATAGATCTGCCACGGCGCGCGAAGCGCGCGCCGTGGGGGGAGCCCGCTCCCCCCACATGGACCGAATCTGTGGGCGCTATGGCGTCGTCTGACAGATCTCCTCCCACCTATAAACGGTATCTCGGCCTGCGATGGTCTGCAGGAGGATCACGCCGGGGCGGGCGGCGTGGAAGCGGTAGGCGGCGCCGACGGGCAGGAGGGTCATATGGCCGCGGCGGGCGACGACCTCGCCCATGCGCGGGCCGGCGGGCTCGCCCTCCAGCGCGACCGAGCCCCCGACCTCAGGGTCGGGCTGCTGGCCGTCGCCGAGCTTGGCCAGCTCGACCGTGACCTCGCCGTCCATCACCAGCGCGAACTCGTCGTGCGAGCAGGTGCGCCACGGCGAGGTTCCCTCCGCGCGGATCGCCTCGAGGACGTACTGGCGGTTCTTGCCGACGGCTACCTTCTCGTAGGGCTGGGAGCGAGAGGCCGCGTCGAAGATGTTCGAGAAGGCGTAGTGCCTGGGGTCGTCGTCGATGATCTCGACGTGGCCCTTCTCGTAGTGGTCCAGGGACCCGAACCTGGTCGTGAAGCGAGACAAGCGCAATCACTCCCTCAGTCGCTCGGTCGCGGTCTGGCCGTTCTACAGCTATTCTCGCGCGAGCGCCCGGCGCTGACCATCAGCGAGGCGGCGGCGCTCACGGGACTGACGCGGGCGACCGCCCGCCGGATCCTGTTCACGCTCGAGCAGCTCGGTTATGTGCGCGCGGAGGGCCGACGCTTCGCGCCGACGCCGCGGGTGCTCGCCATCGGCTACGCGTACGTATCGTCGATGGACGTGTGGCAGGCCGCGCACCCCTTCCTGGCCGAACTGGCCGATCTGACCCAGGAGTCGTGCTCCGCCGCCACCCTGGACGGCACCGACGTGGTGTACGTCGCCCGGGTGGCCAGCCGGCGGGTCATGGCGGTCAACCTCAGCGTCGGCGCGCGGGTCCCCGCCTACCCGACCTCGATGGGCCGGGTGCTGCTCACCGGCCTCGGGCCGGAGATGCTCGACCGCTATTTCGCCTCCGTCCAAGCTGGCGGCGCTCACCCCGCGCACCGTTACGGACGAGGCCAAGCTGCGGGAGATCGTCGCGCAGGTGCGGGAGCAGGGCTGGTCGGTGGTCGATCAGAAGCTGGAGGACGGCCTCTGCTCGATCGCCGCGCCGGTCTACGACCGCGACGGCGACGTTTTCGCCGCCCTCACCATCTGCGGCCACGCTGGCCGCGTCACCGCTCCCCAGCTCAGCGACGAGTTCCTCCCCCACCTTCTCGCCGCCGCCAAGCAGATCACCCACCGGGTGGAGCGCCGCTGACCGCTGCGGCCTCAGCTCGCCGCGTCCCAGGTCGCCCGATCTCCCCGTCGCGACGGTCGGGGGACGTGCCGACGGAAGCTCGCAGCCACAGCGACGCCTGGGTCGGCTGCATGGTCTGCTCGACCACCCTCAGCAGCTCGCCGGTCAGGGTGTCCAGGTCGAGCTGCTGGCGCAGCCGCGCGCTGAACGCCTGAATCGTCTGGGCGGCGTCGTAGCGGCGCCGG
>JBKPDO010000167.1:0-2665 GCA_046727955.1 bacterium
CCCCAAGCTCCACCCGAGCTTCGAGCCGCCCTGGCAGCGCTCGACCGCTACGTCGACGACTACACCACCCACGCCCGGCTCGGCAGCGCCGCATGAGAACTTGACTCAAACGTCCAGAAGCCAGCGACCAAGGATCGCTAACCGCAATGCCATTCGGTTAAGGCCCCTTCTCGCCCGGTTTCAGCATGCTGACCAGGGAGTTTGTACTCACCGATCCGGCTAACCGAATGGCATTGAGGCTAACCGCGTGCTCAGCCGATGTTAGGTGAATCGGGCGCTGAACATTGCTCGGTCCCGGCAGTCGGCGATCTCCTTCAACTGACGCCGCAGCGCCTCGCGTTCCTCGTGGCTGAGCAGGTCCCGCGATCCAGCGGGTCGCGGCAGTCCCACTCGCAGCCGTCGCCGTCCATCAGTCCGGAGATCGGCGCCAGGTACGGCAGGAGTTCGTCACGTCCACTCATCAGCCCTCTCCGCTCACGGCCGGCAGCCGCTCGATGCTGAACAGGTTTGCCAAGAGCGTCGCCGCCTCGGCGTCGCCGCCGACGTAGTGGCCGTAGTGGCGCAGCATCGTCGCCGGGTCGTGCCCGGTCCGCGCGGCGGCGCGGACCACGTCGATCCCGCCGCGGAGCATCGCGCTGGCGGCATGGTGGCGCAGGTCGTGCAGGCGCACCCGCTCCAGGCCGAGCCGGGCGCGCAGCCGCATGAACCGCTTGGTCATCCCGTCCGGCCGGTACGGCACCCGGCCCGCCAGATCCGGGGAGAACAGGTAGGCGTCGTGCGGCCACGACACGCCCGCCGCAAGCGCCCGCTCCTGCTGGCGGCCCCGCACCTGCGTCAGCAGCTTGAGGGTGAGCGGGTCGACCGCCAGCTCCTTCGGCCGATCCTGTTTGGTCTGCTTCTCTTGCAGGCACCGGGCGCCCGAGATGGGGTCGCGGCCGTGCACGATCGCGTGGGAGAACAGCACCGTGCCACGCGCCCAGTCCACCCGGCTCGCGCGGACCGCGACGACCTCGCCGCGCCGCGCGCCGGTCACCGCGTCCAACAGCAGCCAACAGAAGAACTCGAAGTCGCCCTCGGCCGCCGCGGCGAGCAGCCGGGCGACCTCCTCGGCGGTCGGCGGCGTGATCCGCCGGCGGCGGGTCTGCCGCCTGGCGCGCTCGAGGTCGTCGGCGGGGTTGGCGCCGACCCACTTGAGCGTCACCCGGGCGTAGGTGAGCGCCGCGTGCAGGGTCGCGTGGATGCGGCGCACATAGGTGGGCGAGAGCGGCAGGCCAGCAGCGCAGTCGGTCGAGCGGACGACCGTGCGGCGCCACAGCCGCACCTCGACGCCGGGGCCGAGCGGTGGCTGGCCAGCCCGGGCGCGGCGCCGGCACGGCTGGCACATGCCGCCGTGGCGGCGCAGATGGTCATAGCAGGCGCTGATCTGCTCGCCTGAGAGCCGGTCGACCTTCACGCGGCCGAGCAGCGGGGCCAGGTACAGGCGGATGTGGGTCTCGGCGGCGTCCACGCTGGACGGGGACATCTCCGGGCGGGCGTGGTCCAGCCAGCGCCACAGCAACGCCTCGACGGTCGCGTCCGCCGGGGCCAAGCGCCGGCCGCCAGCGTGGCCGCTGTGCTGGGCGACGAGCTCGGCGCGCAGCCGCTCGGCCGCCCGCTTGGATGGCGCGGTCCGGGACAGGTAGCGCTTCTTGCCCGAGGCCGGGTCGACGCCGAGATAGACGCGGACCTCCCACTTGGCCGGGTCGCGGCACCTCGGGGGACAGGGCCCCTTGTGCAGGTGCCGCATGTAACCGGTCATCGGCGGCGAAACAGGAACGGCTCCCCGCCCTGTCGCAGGTCCGACGACTGTGTCCCGAACCGCTCCGGGTGCTCGCGGTGGAGTCGCCGATGCTCGCGGGCTGCCTGCTCGGCATCCGAACGCCGACGCCTGGAGTCGATGACGCCGCAGCATTGGGAGCACTCAACCTCGTACAGGCGCGTCACGCTGACCTTACGCCGAGCGGTCGCTTGCCGGTGGTCGTAGGACGTGCTCGCCATCGCGCGTGCTCCTCCTGGCTACCAATCGTTGCCAACTGACAATGGTTAGCGTACCCCGCGGCGCATCGGATTGGATAGGGAGTGGATGCCTGGGAGCCGAGCGGCTGGCGGACGGCGCTGGTAGGCCATCTGACCGGGGGGTTTGTGGGTGGGCGCGACAGGTATCGAACCTGTGACCTCTGCCGTGTGAACCCAGGGCGGCCACCATACTGAACCTCGCGGCACTCGGCACCGCACCACATCCCGGCAGGCAAGAGGTGCTGCCAGACGAGGCGTCGTAGGGGCTCGGGCGGCCCTGTGCGGTACGGTTTCTGGCAAATCTCTGGCAAGAGATGCTCTTGTTTCGCTACCTGCCGACGCGCATCTCAACCGGGCGACCTGCGCAGCGCCGCCCGACCCTGGGCATCCATACGGACTAGACCCTCCTCGTCGACCTTGCCGCATCCGAGGCTACTGCTTCGCTACGGACAGTGCCGTATTGACCGGGGCAGCCCCGAAGGACTATTACCGACCGTGCCCGGCGCAGATCGCATTGAGGGTTGAGGGGGGATTGCATGCTACGTCGCTTGCTGCTCGGTCTGCTCGCCATGGGCGTCCTGCTGGTCGGAGCGCCCGCGTTCGCCCAGCC
>JBKPDO010000168.1:0-9087 GCA_046727955.1 bacterium
GGCGGCAGGCCCCAAGCGGGCGGCGCGCCCTGGCCAGGCGGTGACCCCCACCCCACTCGGCCCGGCAGGGCCGGCGGCGGGGGCGGGGGCGGGGGCAGGGCTGGCGGAGTTACGACGGGCCAGGCTGGCGCCACGACCGGAATCGGAACGGTCGCATCCTCCGCGGCCACGGGCTCGGTGGGAGCCGCCGCCGGCTCCTCCTCCGTCCCCGGCTCCGGCTCAACCGACTCAGTAGCCGTCCCCTGGGCCGCTTCCGCTGGGGAATGGGGTTCAGACGCATCAACCTCGGACGCCGCCACCTCCCCTGCAGGTACCGCTCTGTCCTCGGACGCCGCCGTCTCGATCTCCGGCTCGGCGGAGTCAGGAGCCGGATCGGGCCGCTCTAGCGGCGTCTCGCGCGGGGCGCCGCGAGCCTCGAGATCCTCGGGATATGCCGGCCACAGCCACTCCGTCTCCGCGTGTGGCGGAGACTGCGGATTCTCGCCGGAGGACGGGTGTGCCTCGTGCTCGGTTGCGTCCATCACCTGAAATCCTAATGCGCCGTCGGCATGCGCCGTCGGCACCGTTTGCGCATACGGGCGAGCACCATGTCTTCGCCACGCTGCCGGCCCCGGCGGATCACTCGACCCTACGGATGCGCATCTGCGCGTTCGAACAGCATTCCTGATCAACCGCCATGCTCCGATGCTTCTCTCCTATGATCCCAGCACCGTTGACAAAGTGGAGGGAGAGTTCCTGCCATCCAGTAAGCACTGGATGGCGTGCTCAAGAACCTTGACGCAGCGGCGCGGCGACCACGGTGGGGTATCCTTGGACCCTTTAGTCCATCCATAGAACCTGTCCTTGCCGCGTGGAGCGCGCCTGATCCGAAAGTAGTCATGGATTGGGGAGATTGGCCTATTTTCCCCCGTGAACGGGCCTCCCCAAAGGGGAGACCAGAGACTTGCCGCGCAGGTGGTTGCTCTGGTGCCCGACATGGGTACTCTGACCGGCCACCTGCGCGGCAAGGTACAACGGGCGCGGCAAAGTGAGGTGCCACCCGCGCGGCGAGGCGCGCTCCACGCGGCAAGGACAGGTACCACTCAAGCGGCAAGGACAGGTACCACCCGCGGCAAGGTGTGCCACGCGCGGGAGGGTCGGCTGCCAGGTGAGTCAGGGCATCGGGAACTGGCTGCGGACGAAGGCGTGGAATGCGAGCCGCTCACCAGCGAAGAGGTCGTCATACGACCAGGACCAGGTCTGCGAGGTCACGCCGCCCACGCCGCCGGCTGAGGGGAGCCGCCGGCTGAGGGGAGCCGCCGGCTGAGGGGAGCCGCCGGCTGAGGGGAGCCGCCGGCTGAGGGGAGCCGCCGGCTGAGGGGGACGGGAGGCGCTCAGGGCCGCGCGGCGCCGGCGTAGTCGCTGCGGATGGCCTTCTGGACCTGGACGACCCGGCCGCTGGAGGGCGCGGCGACCATGACGCCCTTGCCGATGTACATGCCCACGTGGTGGATATAGCTGCCGAAGAACACCAGGTCGCCCGGTCGCAGGTTGCTCTGGGAGACGTGCGGGAGCGCGTCGTACTGCGCCGCCGCGGAGTGCGGCAGGCTCACCCCGGCGGCCCCCCACGCGTACATGGTGAGGCCCGAGCAGTCGAACGAGTTCGGGCCGGCCGCTCCCCACACGTAGGGCTTGCCGAGTTGGGCGAGCGCCGTGTGGACGGCGACCGAGGCGGCGCCCGTCGGCGACGGCAGGTTCGCCGGCAGCGGCACCGAGAGCGGGTCACCGACCTGGGAGCGGACGCGCTCGATCTCGTTGAGCTTGCGCTCGATCTGGCCCTTGCGCTTGGCGATCCCGGCGACCTCCCTGGCCTGGGCGGCCCTGGCCAGCTCGACCTGGCGCACCGCGGCCCGGTAGAGCTGCTGCTGCGCCATGGCGGCGGCGAGCAGGTCGTCGTCGTGCTGGGCGAGCAGGTTCAGCGTCTCCACCTTCTGCACCAGCGTGGCGGTGTCCTCACCGGCCAGCAGCGCGGCGACCGATCCGATGGCGCTGCCCTTGTACTCGGCCGCGGCCTGCACGGCGATGCGGCGCTGGATGCCGGCCAGCTGGCCGTACTGGACCCCGGCGGCGTGCCGGGCGTCGACGAGCTGCTTGTTGAGCCGGTCGACCACGATCTTCGCCTGGTTGAGCTGCTCGTCCAGCTCGGAGATCTGCGTGCCGAGGCGCTCCAGGTCGGCAGGAGTGGCGTGGGGGGCGGCGGTGGCGGCGGGAAGCACGGTGATCAGGCCGGCGCCGAGGGCAATCGCCGCGACGACCATCACGGGTCCGAGGATCCGCCGTGACTTCCGAGCCCGCGGGGGGACGGGCACCTGCTCTGCTCTCCTTCGACGAATTGATCCGACACGGTGGCGCTGGGGAGCCGGCTGCCTGGGGAAAGGCGAGGTCGGCGCGGCGTGCTGCTGGTGCGGAACCGTAGCCGGGAGGCGAGCCCAACTGCAAATCGGAGGAGCCCGTCCACCGTCGCGGAAACCCTTGTCACACCCCCCAGATACGGTTGTCCACGTCCAGGCCGGACCCAACGGCACCCAGGAGGGCGCGGACGAGATGGCGGATCACGAGCCACTGCGGATCAGTTGTGACGGCTGCCCCGGCGGCTGCGACGATTGCCTGGTGGAGTTCTTCACGGCCGAGCGGGATGCCCGGGTGGTGCGGCTGGACGGCGACGAGAGTGCGCGGTCCAGGCCCAAGTCTCGGCGCCCCCTCGATGCTGAGCTGCAGCGGGCGCTCGGCACCCTGGCCGCGGCGGGGCTGGAGCCCATGGTGCTCGCGGTGCGCCCGAACCGCCGGGGCGTGTCGCGGGCCTCGTGAGCCGGCCGTCCCGGCCTCGCCGCCGGCAGCGGTCCCGGCGCCCGGTGTCGCACCGTGGGCGGCTGCTGGGTCTCAGGCGCGCCGGAAGCCGATGGCGAGGCCGAGGAGGGCGGGGGCGCGCGTGACGCTGGCGCCGAGCGCGGCCGAGCGCTCGCGCAGCTCGTTGTCGGAGGAGACCACCACGACGGGGCGCACGGGCGGCGCCGCGTTGACGCGGGCCACGATCTCGTCATCCGCGGTGCGGCCGGCGTCGGTGAAGACCACGCCCACCGGGCCGAGCGGGAGCCTGGTCGGCACCGGCGCCACGCTGTCGCCGTCGAAGACCACGGTGATCTCGGCGCCCCAGCGACGCGCCACCCGCCGGCACAGGTCGAGCAGCAGGGTGCGCTGGTCCTCGAGGGTCCGGTCGGGGAAGCCGCGCTCGTGCTTGCTCACGTTGTAGCCGTCGACCAGCACGAGCACGTCCGGGGCGGCGAGCCATACCGCCAGGGTCTCGGGATCGTCGGCGCCGCGGCCCGCGGGGACCGGCAGCGGCTCGCGCCGCTCCGGCTGTGCCTGCACCGCCCCACCAGCGCTCGCCTTCGCTCCCTCCACGGCCAGGCCAGTGGCGCGGCGCAGAGCCGCCAGGTCGCGATCGAGCGCTCCGACCGCCTCGGCGACCATTGGGTCGACCTGGGTCGTCGAGCGACGCAGCGTCCGGTACTGCCGCTGGGTCTCGGAGAGAACCGCCTGCAGCTCGGCGATGCGGCCGCCGAGCCGGCGCTGCCCGTCCGCCGCCTCGGAGCGGGCGGCCTGGAGGGCGGACTCCGCGCTGGCCACCTCCCGCTCCAGGCCGCGGGCGCGCTGGCTCAGCGTATGGATCTCGCGCTCGGCGCGGCGCAGCTCCTGTTGCGCGGTGCGGAGCGCGTCGCGCGCCGCCCGCGCGGCGGCGGCCTCCTGCTCAGCACGGGCGCGGGCCTGCTCCAGCTCGCTCTCCGCCCCTGCCAGGGCAGAGCGGGCGGCGGCCGCATCGGCCTGGGCGCGCCTGGAGGCCGCGGCGTCGACGGCAGCCTGGACTGCGGCTTGGCCCTCGGGCCCGAGCGCGATGCCGACACGGGCGACGACCTCCGGCGACTCGCCGCTCGCGAGCGCCTCGCCATGGCGGCCCGCCCGGATCAGCCGGGCAAGCGATTCCTCCTCCTCCAGCACCCGCTCGTCCACGGCGGCTCTGAACTTCGGGTCGAAATCGATCATTCGCCGCACCAGCGCGAGCACGCGGGGGTGCTTCAGGCGGCGCGGCGTCCAGGTCTGGTACTGGCGCAGCGGCCCGGGCAGGTCGGCCGGACTGGCGGCGCGGAGGGCCGCGAGCGCGGCGTCCATGTAGCCGTCGAGGAGCGGCTCCGGCAAGTCCCGCAGGGTCGCCGGCGCGGCCGGCGCCGTGCCCTCCGGGGCGCGATCGGCCTCCTGCTCCTCCGGGGCACGCTCGGGCTCCTGCTCCTCCGGGGCACGCTCGGGCGCTGCCATAGGGTCGCTCACCGGTCCGCTGTCTCGGTCCGTACCGCCGGCGAGCAGTGCCAGAACGCGGCGGTATGCCGCGCGCGGATCACGTCGAAGCTGGGCAAGCGTCCTCCTCCGGCAGACGTTCGGGGCTCTTTCAAGGGTAATCTCGGTCCGCGGACCATGGGCTGCCGGTGGTTCGGACGGCGCGCTCGCGAAGAAAATTGCCAATCCGCTGTGTTTTCGAGCGTTCCAGCTCCGGGTACCATGCAGCCACTGTGGAGAAGATCGCGTTCACCTTCCCTGGTCAGGGGCGAATCGCCAGCGGCACCGGCGCCCCGTGGGTCGACGACCCGGCCGGCTGGCCCTTCAAGCGGGCCTCTGAGCTGCTTGGCTGGGACGTGCTCGAGGCCCTGGACGCCGGCAACAAGGTCCTGAGCGACACCCGCAAGGCGCAGCCCGCCATCTACACGCATTCGGCCGCGTGCTTCCTGCTGGCCAAGGAGGAGGGCCTGCGGCCCGACCTGGTGGCCGGCCACTCGCTGGGCGAGTTCGCGGCGATGCTCGCGGCCGGCGGGATCAGCTTCGAGGAGGGCATCGAGCTGGTCGTCCGCCGTGCGGAGCTGGCGCACCAGGCCGGCGGCAGCGGCATGATGCAGGTGATCCTGGGCCTGCCGGACAAGACCGTCGGCGAGCTGTGCCGCAAGGTGCGCCGGCAGGTCGGCAAGGTCTTCCTGGCGAACTCCAATGCTCCCGGCCAGGTGGTGATCTCGGGAGAGTCCGCGGCCGTGGAGGAGGCCGGCCGGCGAGCCCTGGCCGCCGGCGCCAAGCGGGTCCTCAATCTGCCGATCGGCGGCGGCTTCCACACTCCGCTGATGCGGGCGGCCCGCAAGCCCTTCCGCGATGCGCTGGACCGCATCCCCCGCCGGCGGCTCGAGGTGCCGCTGGTCTCCAACGCCAAGGCAAAGGTGGTGCACAGCGGCCGCCGCGCCAGCCGGCTGCTCGCCAGGCAGCTCACCAGCCCGGTCGACTGGACCGCCTGCGTGGAGCGGCTGCGCTCGCTCGGCACCACCCGCTACGTCGAGCTCGGCCCGGGCAAGGTGCTCGAGGGCCTGATCCAGCGGATCGATCCCCGCGCCATCGTGGCGATCGCGTCGACGCCGGAAGAGGTCCGCGCGCTCGCAGTCGCGGTCCGCGCCTGAACTTGCAATTCCCTCCACGGGGACCATCGGCCGCAGACTTGTACCCACGCGAACCCCTCCAACGCGACGAAGCATCATCGAAATGACATCAGTAATTGTCAAGGTGAATCGGGATCGTCGCGTCGTTTCGCTGTCGCTTCGACAAGCCTAAATCGCATACCATTCGACCCCCCGTCTTTGTCGGAGCTGGACAGAGGAGCAGCCACAGGAGGACGCAGCTGTGCAGGCGTACGAGCTGGTCGAGGCCGGTCGACGGCACGTCGCGAGAGGCCAGGTCGGCCAGGCGATGGCCTGCTTCACCCGCGCCGCCGACGATCCCGAGCAGGGCGCCGAGGCGCTCAGCCTGCTCGCGGCGGCCTATCTGCTACCCGGGGCCTGCGCGCCCGAGCTTGCGCTCGCCCACGCGCACCGGGCGGCGCGCCACCCCAAGGCCGGCCGCGAGCACCTGACCCGCTGCGCCATGGTCGCGCTGACCGCCGGTGACCCGGCGTTCGCAGACGAGCTTGCCAGCAGGGCCAGCGCCAGCGACGGGGACGCGGCGGCCGCCATCGGCGCGATCGCAAAGCTGCGCCAGGACGACCGCGTGGGGCTGCGGCGGCTGCTCCGGCGGGTCAGGCACGCGAGCGGGCCGTCGCCGTTCTGGCGGCGGCTGGTGGTGGAGGCGGCCACCCACGGCTGGCTGCCGGAGGCGCTGGTCGCCAGGCGGCTGATGCGGCGCGGCGGCCTGCCCGCCCCGGATCTGGGCGGCGTGCTGGTGCGCGCGCTCCCGCCGCCGGTCCACCTGGGGGTGCTGCTCGGGCTCATGGTGCTCGCCCTCGCCGCGCCGGTTCAGGCGGTCGCCGAGGCGGGCATCGGCTCGCTGCTCGCGCTCGGCGGCGTCGGCATCTGGGCCGACCACACCGACGGGCGCCCCGCCTCTGCCGTCACGGGGCTGGTCTGGATGGTCGCCACCACGGCCGCCTGGATCCTGGTCTGGTACGGCTGAGCCGCCACCCTCAGCCCACCAGCCGAGCCGCGCTCCGTCCACAGCTTCGCTCGCGGTATCTGACCTGAACGATCGATCAGACGCGGGGCACCCTGGATGCGCGCCCGGGAAGCGCCCGAGGTCGCAGCATCGGCCGACCCAGTGTCTCGCCAGGCACGGGGTGGCGTTGCCTTCCAGGGCTGTAGCGGACTCGGAGCGCGGCGCCACCGATTGCCGGGCTGGCGAAGGTACCGCTGACAGCAACCACCTCCGCCTTGCCCGCGACCTGGTCGAGCCACTGCGCCACCAGCCGTATCTCGTCAACGAGATGCCGAGGCGGAGGGCTGGTTACCGGCTCGGGGCCATGCTCCGGGGCGTTGGCCGCCGCTTGGATCGCGCCGTCCGCCGGCACGATCGTGACCGAGACGAGTTGGCCGTGGCGCAGCACGGTGACCTCGCGCCCGGCGGGGTCCGGCTTGGCCAGGACCAGCTCGCCGGCGGCACAGATCGTGGCGATGCGTCGCCGGTCGTCCAGGGCGCGGCGCAACGCTTCCAGCCGGTCGCGCGTCACCGCCGCCTGCTCGTAGCGTTGCTCCGCGGCGTAGCGGCGCATCTTCTCGAGGAGAGGTGCCAGCAGCAGCTCCGGGTCGCCGCCACCCAGGCAGCGCGCGAGCGTCGCGACGTGGCCCGCGTAGTGGTCGGCATCGGCCTCGCCCGTGCACGGGCCGGAGCAGCGCCGCAACTGCAGCAGCACGCAGGCGGAGGCGCGCTTGCGAGGGCCGATGGCCTGCGTGCAGCGCCGCAGCGGCACCGCCTCTTCGATCGCGTCCTTGACCAGCTCCGCCCGGGAGGTGCTGGTGAACGGGCCGAGGTAGTGGGCGCCGTCGTCGAGCAGCTTGCGGACGATCGAGAGCCGCGGCCAGCGCTCGCGCGTGAGCTTGAGGTAGCAGTAATAGCGCTCCGGATCGCGGCCGCGCCGGTTGTAGTGGGGCCGGAACCGCTGGATGAGGCGCACCTCGCGGACGCTTGCCTCCAGGTCGTTGGCGCAGACGACGTGGTCGATCGTCACCAGCGCGTCGAGCAGCTCCTCTACCTTGGCGCGCCCGTCCCCGGAGAAGTACGAGCGCACCCGACCGCGCAAGTCCTTGCCTGCCTTGCCCACATAGAGCACTTCGTTGTGGCGGCCGCGGAAGAGGTAGACGCCTGGCGCACGAGGCAGCTCGTCGGCCAGGTGGATCTTCCGGTAGCTGTGCCGCTGCTGGGTGCGGATGGTCGGGAAGGTCAGCAGGTTGCTCAGCACGAGGACACCAAAGCCGGCGGCTCGCTCCAGCAGCGCGTGCAGAACTTCCACGGTGGCCTTGGCGTCAGTGAAGGCGCGATGGCACGGCTGGGTGCTGGCGCGCAGGTAGCGGGCCAGGGTGGCGAGCTTGACGTTGGGCACCTCGTCGCGAGGTAGGAGAACCCGGGCCAGCCGCGCGGTGCAGACCACCCTCGATTCCAGCCGCGGGTAGGCGTGCGCCTGGAGGGCGGCCTGCAGGAACCGCACGTCGAACGAGGCGTTGTGCGCGACCAGCACCGCGTCGCCGAGGAACTCAAGCAGGCATGGCAGCACGACCTCGATCGGCTCCTGGTTGGCGACCATCGCGTCGGAGATGCCGGTGAGCGCGGTGATCATCGGCGGGATCGGCATCCGAGGGTTGACCAGTGTGTGGAAGGTGCCCGTAACCTCCCCGCCGCGGACTTTGACGACGCCGACTTCCGTGATGCGGTCGCTGGCCGGCGAGCCGCCGGTGGTCTCCAGATCGAGGACGGCGAACTCGACGTCGATGAGATGCGCACCGAGGTTATCCAGGGAGTGCTGGGCTGCTCGCACGCTCGTGGACCTCCGTCGGGGGAAGCTGCCTCTACCCGCCCATTCCTGCCCTTTGTCGGGTGACAATATGGCGAACACTCGTTCGGGTCAAGCGTTCGGCGAAGTCTGGCTCACCATGGCTGATCGCCGGCCGATCGCCGCGTTCGCTCAGGAGCTCAGGATGGTGCGCCGGCCCCGGCGGGCGTCAGCCCACGGGCTGGCCGGGCGGCACCGGGCGGTCGGGGCGCAGCAGGACGACGTTGCCGTCCGGGTCGTACACGCCGAGCACGAGCACCTCGGACTTGAGCCCCGCCACGCGCTTGGGAGGAAAGTTGACGACGCAGACGACCGTCGAGCCGAGCAGCTCGTCCTTCGAGTAGCGAGTGATCTGCGCGCTGGAGACGCGCTCGCCGAGCGGGCCGAGATCGAGCCGCAGCCGGTAGGCGGGCCGGCGCGCCTCCGGGAAGTCGTGCACCTCGGTGACGACAGCGCTGCGGATGTCGACACCGAAGAACTGCCCGGTCTCCACCTCGGGCAGCGGCTGGGAAAGTTCGCGCTCCGACAGGATTCCTCCCTCCTCGCGTCTCTACGTCACGGGCTGGCGAGCGGGCTGCGTAACCCGCAGGCCCCGATCCATGTGGGGGGAGCTCGCTCCCCCCACGGCGCGGGGGGGGCGCCCCCCGGGCCGGGGTTACAATGTGGGGGGGGGGGGGGGCCCCCCCCCCCCCCCCACCCCGCGGGGGGGG
>JBKPDO010000169.1:0-18113 GCA_046727955.1 bacterium
GGTGGTGGAGTTGACGGGTGAGTTGCGCGCGCAGGTGCGTCGTCGGCAGCGGCAGCCGGAGGTGGTCGCTCGGTTCTTCGCGCATCCGGATACGTGCTATGCCGCCACCCAGTGAACCACACTATTTGCTTGCCGAGGTAAAAATATAGCACGATGCCACACTTGCGCATACGCAGTTCATATGGAGTTCTTCGAAAATTCGTGGAGTAGTGGACGACCTGGCGATCGCAGCCAAGCGCCCGGCTCGGCTTCGCGCAGTCGCAGATGCTCGAAGACACCCACGCAGCGGCGTAGCCTCGCAATCCCTGCTCTGGCTGATGACCTGAAGGCGGCTAGCGAGCAGAAACGCGTGGCGGCCACTCCTTGGCGACCATCGTGAGCACGTCGTACTTGGCCACCGATGAGCCGTCCTGCTTGGTGACATCGGCGTCCCAGCGGACCTCACCGTGCTCGCTGGTTCCGCGCGGGCTGATCTGCTTGCAGGTCAAAGTCACGGTCAGTTCGTCGCCGGGATAGACCGGGGTCAGGAACCGCAGGTTGTCGATGCCGTAGTTGGCAAGCACCGGGCCTGGCGCCGGGTCGACGAATAGGCCCGCAGCAAGAGAGACGACCAGGTAGCCGTGCGCGACGATGCCGTCGAAGAACGGGTTGGCGGCGGCGGCTTGGGCATCGGTATGTGCGTAGAACGTGTCGCCGGTGAGCTCGGCGAACCGCGCGATGTCGTCGGCGGTGACCAGTCGCGGGCCGGCCGCGACCGAGTCGCCGGGTCGCAGCTTGTTCAGCGGCTTCCGGAAGGGGTGCGGGCCTTGGGTGGTCCGCGAAGCTCCCGGCACCCAGCGGTTGGTGACTGCCGCGAGCACCCGCGGGCTGGCCTGTACTGCGGTGCGCTGCATGTGGTGCGTGATCGCCCGGATACCGCCCAACTCCTCGCCACCACCGGCGCGTCCTGGCCCGCCGTGCACGAGCATCGGCAACGGGGACCCGTGTCCGGTGGACTCCGGCGCGTCGTCGCGGTCGAGCACCAGCAGCCGGCCGTGCCAGGGGGCGACACCCAGCACGACCTCGCAGGCAAAATCGGCGTCGTAGGTGACGACCGAGCCTACGAGACTGCCAAGACCGCGGGCAGCAAGGGCAATCGCATGCTGGGTGTCACGGTAGCCGATCAGGGTGCTGACCGGGCCGAAGGCTTCGACTTCATGTGGCTCGGCGCGATCCGCGGCGGCTCGCAGCAGGATCGGTGAGATGAATGCGCCGCGCTCGGGGTCGGCGTCGATGACCTCGACGCGCTCCGGGTCGCCGAAGACCACCTCAGCGGCGGCGGACAGGCCCTTGAGCGAGCGGCGGACCTCCTCGCGCTGTTCGAGGCTGGCGAGCGCGCCCATGCGCACCGACGGGTTCGAGGGGTTACCCACAACGACCCTGGCCAGGCGCTGGGACGCCGCCTCGCCCACCGCTTCCAGCAGTGGCTCGGGGACGATCGCCCGGCGGATGGCCGTGCACTTCTGGCCGGCCTTGACCGTCATCTCGGTGACCAGTTGCTTGATGAACAAGTCGAATTCCGGGGTGCCAGGTTGTGCGTCGGGGCCGAGGACCGAGCAGTTGAGGGAGTCGGCCTCGGCGTTGAACCGGACCGAACGGGCCACCACGGTGGGGTTCGTGCGCAGGCGCGTCGCGGTGGCTGCGGAACCGGTGAACGACACCAGGTCCTGGTCGGTGAGGTGGTCGAACAGGCTCCCGGCGCCGCCGGCGATGAGCTGCAGTGCCCCCTCGGGCAGCAGCCCGGAGGCCACGATCAGCTCGACGAGCCGGTGTGTCAGGTATGCGGTGGCGCTGGCGGGCTTGACGACGCTGGGGACTCCCGCGAGGAAGGCGGGCGCGAGCTTTTCCAGCGGTCCCCAGACCGGGAAGTTGAACGCGTTGATCTGGACGGCCACGCCGCGCAGCGGGGACAGGATGTGCTGGCCGACGAACTGCCCAGCCTTGCCGAGCTGCTCGACCTCGCCTTCGACGAAGACTCGGTCGTCTGGAAGCTCTCGTCGGCCCCTGCTCGCGTAACTGAACAGGACACCGATCCCGCCGTCGATATCGAACTTCGAGTCGTTCAGCGTGGCACCGGTGCGGGCCGACAACGCGTACAGCTCGTCGCGCTGCTCGCGGAGGTAGGATCCGAGCGACTTCAGCAGCGCCGCGCGCTGGTGAAAGGTCAGCTCGCGCAAGGCCGGTCCGCCGACCGCGCGCCCGTGCTCCAGCACGGCATTCATGTCGATGCCGACCGTGGACACCTTCGCGACCTCCACACCGGTCACCGCGTCCAACAGTGGCTGCCCCTCGTCCGCCGGGCTCGTCCAGCTGCCGCTCACATAGCTGCGCAATGCCATATCGCCGGCTCCCCATCGATTTCCTGACCGATCGTCCGGTAGACATGCTCGTCGACCGGCAGCCCTATGTCACCCCTCGCCGGCGGCTGGTCGCCGGGCGCTGTTGCGTCCACGGTACTGTCTTCGAGGGTACTGTCTTCGAGCCGCGAGACTGTCGGCTGAGACCTGGCTGCGGCTCATCGAGGCCGCACTGTTCGCCACCCTGGCCGCGATCCTGCTCGCCGTGGCGGTCTGGCAGGTCCGCCGCCGCGTCGGCTGAGCCACTCGGCTCGGGCGCCGCCGCCTTTCCGGCCCGCCGTTGCAAGGCGACCTCAGATGGCGCCATCGAGCCCGGCGTTAGCTGGATTGTCCCATCCAGTATGGATACTTCACGTGGAGGTTGATAGTGAAGGTCCGGCTGGCAGGTCCCTGATTGAGATAGTGTCCCGCCATGGCATTCCTGGACGTGCCGTTTCGCCTGGCGCTCGGCAATGGGGAGCCGTGCTACTACGCGGCGCACGTCTCGATCAAGGACCGGGTCGCCCCTGGCCTCCGGTTCGAGCTTGCTCAGGGACAGCCATGGCGGTGGGCGGGGCGGGGCGGCCCGATCGAGGTGGAGCTCGTCGACGTCCTCGCCGCGGCCACGCTGGAGACCCTCAATGGCATCCAGGTGCTGCGCGGTCCGATCCTCTCTATGCACGCCCACGCCCTCGTGACGGCGGTGCGCGGCGGCGACATCCATTTGGCCGAGCGCCTCGAGCGACAGCAGGAGGCCATTGTCGACAGCATTGATGAGTGGGAGCTGGGCGGGCTCATGGAGCCTCCCCTGCGGCATCGGACGATCAAGAACTACAAGCTCAATACGCCCAAGCGGGTTCCGCCGCCTATCCAGGTGGTCGGCAACCACCAGACGGTCTGGCTGTGGGCTCGCACTCAGGCCCAGGCGTGGGTCGCTGCCCGGCCGGGCGTCGCCTGGCGGAGTGGCCTGACCGACGACGAGATCCGGGCCTCCGGCCGCCGCCTCCCCGGCCGGCCCCGCCGGCCAGAGAGCGGCTGACGCCGTCGACCGCCCTGCCCGGAGCACTGACTCTCTGGCTGGCGTTCCGGCTGGTTGTCACAGGTGCGGGATACGCTTTTCTGCGTAGAGGAGTACCCACCCAAGGCTAAGGGCACAAGTTCCCAACGACTCGAAGAAGACCGGTGGCGATCGTCTCGAACTGGTGTTCTACTATGGGTAAGATCGCCTGATGCTGAACTAAAGGAAGGAACCCAAGATGAGCGACAACCAGGTCACGCTCGTTGGCAACCTGACTGACGATCCGGAGCTGCGCTACACGCCGAGCGGCGTGGCGGTGACCCACTTCCGTCTGGCCGTCGACCAGCGGGTATGGGACACCGACGGCTGGAAAGCGGGGGAGCCGTCGTTCTTCAGGATCAACGTCTGGCGCGACCAGGCCGAGCACGCTAGCAAGAGCCTGGGCAAGGGCGCTCGCTGCGTGGTCGTCGGCCGCCTCAAGACCCGCTCGTGGGAGACCCCCGAGGGCCAGCGGCGCTCGCTCGTGGAGATCGAGGCCGACGAGGTGGCGGCGAGCTTGCGGTTTGCGCCGGTCGCGCTCGACCGGCGGGGTGGAGAGGAAGCCCCGGCCGAGGACGGCGACGCCCGCCAGGACACTCGGCGTTCGGCGCCGTCGAGCCCTGACTTCGACGAGGTGCCGTTCTGACCGACGCCTCCCCTCCTGGCGAACGCCACCTGTCCGCCCAGGGACGCACGGTCCGAGCAGCCACTCGGGCGACGGCGCGGCCCGCGAACCGAGGAAGCTGTATGACCCTGTCCCCCCCGATCTCCACGCCACCGCAACCAACCGGCTCCCCAGCCATCCTGACGGCGGTGCTGGAGCGCGTCACCTACAGCAACGAGGAGACCGGCTACACCATCGCCCGGGTCGCCACCGATCGGGACGGCGATCTGCTGACCGTGGTCGGCCCATTGACCGGCGCGCACCCAGGCGAGCGCCTGCGCATGGAAGGGCGCTGGCGGAGCCACCCGATGTACGGCCGCCAGTTCGAGGTGCGCAGCTACACCACCCTGCTGCCAGCCACCGTCCAGGGCATCCGCCGCTACCTCGGCTCTGGGCTGATCAAAGGGATCGGCCCCAAGATGGCCGAGCGGATCGTCGATCGCTTCGGGGCAGACACGCTCCGCGTCCTGGAGGAGGCGCCGGAGCGCCTGCACGAGGTACCCGGGCTCGGCCCCAAGCGCACCACGCGCATCGAGCAGGCATGGGAGGAGCAGAAGGCCATCAAGGAGGTGATGGTCTTCCTCCAGGGCGTCGGCGTGTCCACCTCGCTGGCCGTGCGCATCTACAAGACCTACGGCGATGAGGCCGTCAAGGTCGTCGCCGAGGAGCCCTACCGTCTCGCCGCGGACATCTGGGGGATCGGCTTCAAGACCGCCGACAAGATCGCCCAGAACCTCGGCATCGCCTACGACAGCGCGGAGCGGGTCAAGGCCGGGCTGCGGCACACCCTCTCGGAGGCGAGCGAAGCCGGCCACTGTCACCTGCCCGAGACCGAGCTGATCGCCAAGGCGTCCGAGATCCTCGGCGTACGGCCGGCGCTGGTCGAGGTGTGCCTGGAGGAGCTGGTGCGCGAGCAGGGGGTGATCCGCGACCTGGTCCCGATCCCCGGCTTCGACGACAACGTGCCAGCCATCTACCTGATCCCGTTCCACCGCGCCGAGGTGTCGCTGTCCGCCGGGCTGCTGCGCCTGCTGCACGCCTCTGAGCGGACCGATCGGCTGCCATGGTTCAGGACAGTGGACTGGACGGTGGCGTTGGAGTGGCTGGACCGGTCCACCGGCCACCAGCTCACCCCCGAGCAGGCCGCCGCGGTGCGCCTGGCGCTCACCGAGCGGGTGGCGGTGCTGACCGGCGGCCCGGGCTGCGGCAAGAGCTATACCATGCACGCCGTCGTCAGCCTCGCCCGCGCCAAGAGGGCCAAGGTGATCCTGGCCGCGCCCACGGGCCGGGCCGCCAAGCGGCTCGCCGAGCTGGCCGGCATGGAGGCCCAGACGCTCCACCGGCTGCTCGAGCTGCGTCCCAGTGGGGAGACGGCCTTCGACCAGGACCGTCCGCTCGACGCCGACCTGATCGTCGTCGACGAGGCCTCCATGCTGGACGTGCTGCTGGCCAACAAGCTCGTCAAGGCGATCCCCTCCGGCGCGCACCTGCTGCTGGTCGGCGACGTCGACCAGCTGCCCAGCGTCGGCCCCGGGGAGGTGCTGCGCGATCTGCTGGATGCTCGCGGGACCGAGGCCCCCGCCAGCGACCTCCCGGCCCGGCGGGGCCGGGCCGTCGACGTGATCCCCCGCGTCCGCCTGACGCGCGTCTTCCGGCAGGCCCAGGAGAGTGGGGTTGTCACCAACGCTCACCGCATCAACACCGGGCAGCCGCCCGTGACCCGGGGCCTGCCGGACTTCTTCCTGTTTCCCGAGGAGGACCCGGAGCGGGTCGCCGACCTCGTGGTCGATATCGTCACCAGCCGCCTGCCGCGACGCTACGGCCTGGACCCGCGGCGCGACGTGCAGGTGCTGTGCCCCATGCACCGGGGGCCGGCCGGGGCGGTGGCGCTCAACGAGCGCCTCCAGCAGGCGCTGACACCAGGATCTCCCGGGCTCCCAGAACGCCGCTTCGCCGGCCGCGCCTACCGGGTCGGCGACAAGGTCATGCAGATCCGCAACGACTACGACAAGGGTGTGTTCAACGGGTCGGTCGGGGTCGTGACCGAGCTGTCGCTCGACGACCAGGAGCTACGCGTCCTGATCGACGAGGACGAGGAGGTCCGCTACGGGTTCGACGAGCTGGACGAGCTGGTCCATGCCTACGCCGTGACTGTGCACCGCTCCCAGGGCAGCGAGTATCCCTACGTGGTCGTCCCGCTGACGCTCAACTTCTGGCTCATGCTCCAGCGCAACCTGCTCTACACGGCCGTCACCAGGGCCAGGCGTATGGTCGTGCTCGTCGGCTCGAGGCGTGCGCTCGCCAAGGCGGTCCGCACGACCGGGGCGGGACGCCGCTACACGGCCCTCGACGAACGGCTGCGCCGCGGGAGTGCACGGATGGCAGGAGCACGGCCTCGGCGCTCCCGCGAGACCGACGGGCGATAGCCGGACGGCCGGCGGTCACGCCCCCCTGCCGCGGCGCTGCTGGACCACCCACGCGGCGACCGGACGGCAAATTCACCAGGGTCTTCGATGAGGTTGAAGGCGCTGCGGCGACCGTTGGGGGTTCAAGCAGGACCGCAGCGCCAAAGTGATCATCGCGGGCACACCCTCGTCCAGAACCTTATGCCCCGGTTGCCCATCCACTGAAGCCATCGTCAAGGCCTGCCAGTGGTTCGACATCCCCTCGGACGCGGACGGCTACGTCTTCCACCCCTGCGTCATCGACAGCGTCTGGATCCGCGGCATCGGCGACCCCGTCTACCCCTTCCGCCGCGGCTGATCCCGCGGACCGGCCACGCGGACGATCGGGCGGTTCAAGACCTTCTTGGTGCTGCCCAGAGGAGGGCGGCCTCCACCTCACCCGGCTCCGCCGGCGCCTTTCGGCTCAGCGCCTGGGCGGGTTCACGCGCTCCTTGGGCTAATCCGCTGTCGTCTGGGGCTGCTGTATCCCTGGCAGACCGACTGGGCAGGCGAGCCCGGTCCCGCCGAGTCCGCAATACCCTGATGGATTCTTCTCAAGGTACTGCTGGTGGTAGCCCTCGGCGTAGTAGAACGCTGGCGCGTCGGCGATCTCGGTGGTGATCGGCCCGTAGCCGGCGCTGGTGAGCACCTGCTGGTAGGCGTCGCGGGACGCCTCGGCGGACTTGCGCTGAGCCTCGGAGAACGTGTAGACGGCCGAGCGGTACTGGGTGCCGACGTCGTTGCCCTGGCGCATCCCCTGGGTCGGGTCGTGACCCTCCCAGAACACCTTCAGCAGCTCCTCGTAGGTGACCTTGGCGGGGTCGAACACCACCAGGACGACCTCGGCGTGGCCGGTGCGGCCGGTACAGACCTCCTCGTAGGTCGGGTTAGGAGTGAAGCCGCCGGCGTAGCCGACCGCGGTGGTCCACACCCCGGGGATCTGCCAGAAGCGGCGCTCCTCGCCCCAGAAGCAGCCCATGGCGAACAGTGCCTGCTCCAGGTGGTCAGGGAACGGTGGGGCCAGCGGGGTGCCGAGGACGGCGTGCCGCTCGGGCACGGTGAACGCCGGGTCAGGCCGGCCGGGCAGGGCCTCCTCGGCAGTGGGCAGGCGGGTCTTGCGCTGGCTGAACAGCATCTCGGCGCTCCTTGCAGTCGGTGCTCATTGCAGTTGGGTGCTCATTACAGTTGGTCCCGTCACCCCCCCAACGCTACGGGCGCCCGCGACGTTCCGCATCCTGGGTGCGGTCGATGGCCACTCTAGGAGTAACTGCCGTTCGGCCTGGATCGTGACCGCACCCGCGTTCACGCGTGGTCCGACGTCGTCTGGAGGGTGGCGCGGTACTGCCCCGGGGTCATGCCGGTGTGGCGCCTGAACGCGGCGATGAAGTGGCTGACACTGGAGAACCCGACCTGGTGCGCGATCGCGGTGACGGTGGCGTCGCCGCCCGTCAAGAGCCGCTCGGCATGCTCGAGCCGGGCACGGCGCAGGTAGCGGTGCGGGGGCAGTCCGGTGACCGCGCGGAACATGCGGGCGAAGTGGAACGGGCTGGTGTGGCCAAGCGCGGCCAGCGTCGCCAGGTCGAGGTCCTCGCCGAGGTGGGCGTCCATATGGCGCCGGACGGCCTCGACCGCCTCGCGCTGCCACGGCCGCACGGCCGGCGAGGTCGCGGCCAGGCGGCCGGCCGCACGGTGCAGCCCCACCAGCAGGTCGACGACCAGGCAGTCGAGCCGCAGCCGGCGGCCAGGCAACCACGCTTGGGTCTCGGCGGCGAGCCGGCGCCCGGTGAGCTGGACCTCCGGGATGAGTGGGAGGCCTGCCAGGTCGGGAAGCGGCTGCTCGGCGAGCAGTGCGCTGAGCGGGTCGGGGTGCGGGTCCAGGAGCGCGCGGAGCACTCCGGGCTTCAGCCGCACCGCGCGGTTCGTCATCGGCCAGCCGGCCATCGTCGCGACCACCGTCATGTTCATGCTGTTCAACGTCGGCTTCGGGATCATCCTGGTGCTCCTGCCGGTCTACGCCCAAACGGTGCTCGCCGGTGGCGCTGGCGCGGCCGGCTTCGGGCTGCTGTCGAGCGCGCTTGCCGGCGGCGAGCTGGCCGGCGCCGCCGCCGCCGGCATGGTCACATCACGCTGGCCGCTCGGCCGCGCCATCGCCTTGTCCCAGCTCGCCGCCGGGGCGTTCCTCCTGGGGCTGGTCGCGCTCCCGCAGCTGCCCGGCGCGGTGGCCTTCCTGGCGCTGTCGGCGTTTTGCACCGGCCCGCTCACCGTCTGGGCGCAGACACTGCGGGTGCGGCTGATCCCCGCCCACCTGCGCGGCCGCGTCTTCGGGCTGCTGCGGACCAGCATGCAGGCAGCCCCGCCGCTTGGCGGCCTGGCCGCGTCCGCGCTGCTCACTGGCCCCGGCCTGCGCGTGGCCGTGCTCGCAACGGCCCTGCTGATCGGCCTGCCCGGCGCTGGCGGCCTGCTGCTGCGCTCGCTCAGCACACCAGCGGGAACCGACCCAGCCAGGGTCAGGCGCGACTGAAGGACGCTCATCAGCTTCGGTGTGATCCTGCGTATCCATCCTTGCCTGTGGTCAATTCGACACGGAGCTCGGTGCTGGCTCGACCCACCTGGCCCGCCAGGCCGGCGCCTCGAACGGGGCCGCCCAGTAGTAGGCCGTCTCGCTTACCACCAGCCCATCGCGGTACTGATGGACGAGGGCGGTATGCCCCGACTAACCCCCCGGCCGGTTGCCCTCAGCCCCGCCTGGTCGCGCGGGCGACGGCGCCGATGGCCGGAGTCAGCGTCAGCCACAGCCCGATGGTCACCACCATCGACGTGACATACCCGAACGGCTGGATGCCGGTGTCCGGGGCGACGATGCCGGCGAAGATCATTAGCAGCCATGAGCTGAGGAAGAAGGCCGGGCCGGCGGCCACAAGCGCGAAGAAGTTCCCCATAGTTGCCTCCCACTGTCTCGAGTCCTCGCCAGCATCCAGATGGACGCCGATCGGGGCGTCAACGATGCGGCCCCGCGGCGTCCATGGCGCCGGGAGCGGCGGCGATTATCGCACCAGTGTGCGAGTCCCGTTGTGAGCGCGAATTCCCTCGCTGGCGGGATGCCGCCAACAGTGCGCTTCTCGTGATGGATGTCCAGCGACGTCCCGCGCGCGACGAGCGTCGCCCGCCAGCACCACCCACGTTCGGATCGTCGGCACACCGGCGATTATGGGGTACCGTGACGCGATGGGGACGTCCGGCCAGCTAGAGCCGGCGCGCGCGAAGGATCCCGGTGAGCTGGGGCGGCTTGCGGAGGAGCAGGCGGCGCTCCGGCGGGTGGCGACGCTCGTTGCGCGCGGGGCGTCGTCGGCCGACGTGTTCGCGGCCGTCGCCCAGGAGGTCGCTCAGGTCATGCACCTCCCGAATGCCGCGGTCTGCCGCTATGACGACGAAGGCGCGGCAATAACGATCCTCGCTACCTGGGACGATCGTCCGCACCGCTTCCAACCGGGTACGCGCTGGCCGCTCGACGGCCCGTCGATGTCCGCCGAGATTCTCCGCACGGGTCGCCCGGCCAGGGTCGAGAATTACACGGACCTTCCGGGCTCCCTCGCCGCCGGAACTCGTGAGGCCGGGCTCGACAGGACCGCGGGTGCCCCGATCATCGTCGACGGCCGGGTCTGGGGACTGATCTCGACGTCGTCGCCTGAGTCGCCGCTCCCCGATGGGGTCGAGGATCGTCTCGCGCAGTTCACCGAGCTGGTGGCGACGGCGATCGCGAATGCCGAGAGTCGCTGGGAGCTGCCGCCTCGCGGGCGCGGATCGTGGCCACCGCCGACGCGACCCGGCGGCGGATCGAGCGCGACCTGCACGACGGCGCCCAGCAGCAGCTGGTCGCGCTGGCGCTGGAGCTGCGCGCGGCGCAGGCGGCGGTGCCGCCCGAGCTCGGCGGGCACCGCGCCGAGCTGTCCCGCGTGGTCGACGGGCTGACCGGCGTGCTGGAGGGGCTGCGGGAGATCGCGCTGGGGATCCACCCGGCGATCCTGGCCGAGGGGGGGCTGGGGGTGGCGCTGAAGACGCTGGCGCGCCGCTCGCCGGTCCCGGTCGAGCTCGACGTACAAGCCGAGGCGCGGCTGCCGGAACCCATCGAGGTGGCCGCCTACTACGTGGTCTCTGAGGCGTTGACCAACGCGGCCAAGTACGCGCGTGCGTCGGTCGTCCGCGTTGCCGTCGAGGCCGGTGGCCGCTTGCTTTGGATCGCCGTCCGCGACGACGGCGTCGGCGGCGCCGACCCCGCCCGCGGCTCGGGGCTGCTCGGCCTGAAGGACCGCGCCGAGGCGATCGGCGGCACGCTCTCGCTTCAAAGTCCACGCGGGAAAGGCACGACGCTGATCGCCGAGCTGCCGCTCGACGACCGGACACAGTAAAGCGTCGATCGTCCGGTCACCCGCCGCGCTTCGCCGGCCCACGCCGCGTATTTCTCCGACAGCGAGAAGTACTTCCGGGCGTGGGCTCATCCCTCTTCGATCGGTCAACGCACGACGCGATAGGTGATGTGCGTCGCGAACGGCGAGGTGATTCCTGCGGCCACCTTCGTCATCGGTCTTCCCTCCTTGGTCGTCACCATCATCGGTTCGTCACCATCATCGGTATGGACCGTGCGCCCATCGAAACTAATCGGCGCGAAGACGCAGGTCAGCAGTCCTACGTGGACTGCCGCGCGACCGACAGGACCTACCGGCTGGACACGCCGTCCGCGCGGGAGTTCATCGGCCAGTACGTCACCCTGCCCTAGCGCATTAGCTGGCCGGGCACGGCTACCGGGAGGGGGGCGGTAAGCTCCCCTCCCGGTAGCCGATGACTTGTGCGGCGCCGGTCCCCTCGGGCTGGGCTTGGGGCCAGCCCAACGCAGCGCGAATCGAACGTCGGCGCTACTTGGCGGGCCGGAACGCGACCTGGATCTGGGCGGCGACACCGGGTGCGGTGAAGCCGAAGAGGTCGCTGGTGCTGTAGTGCCCCGGAACCGCCGAAATCCCGGTGTCCTCGTGGCTGAAGTCGAAGGTCTGCGTAGTGCCGCGGAAGGAGTCGGTTTCCTCGCCGCTGGCGAAGAAGGTATGCGGCCCTGCAGACCCAGGCTCGATCGTCCAGCTCTCGATCTCGATCGAGGTGTGCCCGGCACCAGCGCCGCCACCACCGACGGTGTGGAAGCAGAACGCGAACTCCGCATCGCCCCAGGTCTGGGTGCCGTCGGCGGAGCGGTCGAACTCGGCCCAGCCCCAGAAGCCACCGGTCCCGCCGAAGTCCGGGGTGTTGCAGATCGACGGGTTGTTGCAGTTGAACGACAGCCCGACCTGCCACATGTCGTGGTTGGCGCCGCCGCCGTACGCGCCGGCCGGCAGGGCGGTCCAGGCGACGGCCGCCAAGGCTAGCGTGGCGATCAGGGACACCAGCACGATCAGTCGTCTCATGACGCTCCCTCTTTCGGTGGCCACCCTTCGCTTGGGCAACCCAGCTCAATAAGCCGAATGACCATATGCAGACCAGCCAGTGCCCGTCATCGTGCAAGATCCGTACGCGTGCCTCATCCGGGCTGGATTTGCCTCGTGGTGCTGACCGCCGGCGCACGGGCCCGCCGACTACGCGCCTGGTGGTCCTTCTTCCTGGCGCGGGCCGGCAGCGAGCTTGATCGCTTCCTTCAGCAGCGCGGCGTCGCTCATGGCGACCAGCGGGTAGCGGCGCGGGCGGCGAAGGCTTGGACGACGCGTGGCCACCCTCGGCCCCATCTCCGTCCGATCGACTCACCCTCGGAGCCGAGCCTTTCGAATCCCCTGTGCTCCAGTTGGACAGTGGTGCCCTGGCCTTCAGCGACGAAGCGGACGTCGACCTCTGTCTCCGCCTGCCAGTCCGGGCTCCTCCAGGTGAAGAGGATGCGGTCGGGGGGCGAGCAGACCCTGACCGTGCCGACCTGGAGCTCGTCGCCGTCCGTGAACCGCTCGTAGAAGCGACCGCCCTCGGCTGGCTCGAGAAAGATCTCCCGCGCTCGATGACCTCCGTAGGAGTAGCCCTCCTCGAGCGGCCACCACTCGTTGATCCCGTCGGTGAACAGCCGGAACGCCTCTTCTGGGGGCAGCTCGACGTGCACCGACTCCCGAACCACCACCTCGCCCTGCTCAGTCGCCCGCGGGTCTCTTGGCATCCGACGTCACGCTCCAGTGCTCGTCCGCGATGCCGGGGCTGTCTCGGCCGCCCGCCGAGCGGCCCGCTGATAGCGTGTGAGCGCCGCGGACCAGAACGACCGTGCGTAGTCCTGGAGCTCCTCCAGACCCGCCGGGTTGATCTCGTAGACGCGACGGGTTCCAGCGGCGTGGTCCACTACGAGCCCGGCGTCCTTGAGCACCTTGAGGTGCTGGGAGACGGCCGGCCGCCCGACGGGTAGCCCCCGAGCGATCTCCACCACCGGCTGGGGCCCCTCGCGCAGGCGCTCCAGGATCGCCCGGCGGGTCCGATCCCCAAGGGCCTCCAATACCGCCTCTTGCAGATCCGTCATTGGTGCGCCTTGACTAACCGTGCGTTCAGGCTTACCGTTAGCTTCTGCTGACGATAGCAGATCTCAGGCGGGCTGTGAAGAGAAGGGAGGAGGGACCGCGGAGAGCAAGCCAGCAGCTCGGGGCCGCTTCAGGCCACCGGACATACAGGGAGGTGGGGCGAATGGGCGCTCCAGTGACGTGGTTCGAGATCAATACCAGCAAGCCGAAGGCGGTGCGCGAGTTCTACGCAGAGATCTTCGGATGGAGCCCGCAGGTGCTCGAGGAGAGCAACTACGCCCTGGTGGACACGGGGACGGAAGGCGCCATCGGCGGGGGCATTGGCGAGGCCCAGGGCCCCAACCAGGTGATCTTCTACATCGAGGTGGATGACCCCCAGGCCTATCTCGACCGCATCCAGCAGGCCGGTGGGAAGACGGTGGTGCCGGTGACCGAGATCCCTGACATGGTCACCTTTGCCCAGTTCGCCGACCCGCAGGGAAACGTTGTGGGGCTGGTGAAGAGCACCTAGGTGGCACTATGGCCGGGCCCCAACGGATCTCGCGGCCGGGCAATGGCCCGGTTCTGGCAAGCTGCGCTTGCGGCCTTTGAGCAGTGGGTCGAGTCGAGACCACCGCGGGTCCCCGGGCCCGGCCACCGTCGCCAGCAGGCATCGCCCCTGGCCCAGTGCCGAGACGAAGGGCGTCTCGGCCAACAGCGAGGAGGGTGGAGCATGGCGATTCTCCTCATCGAATACCGGGTCGTGGACTTCGACGGCTGGAAGGCTGTCTTCGATCGAGACCCGATGGGACGCGGTCCGCACGGGGTGACCCGCCACTGGCTTTACCGGGACGCCGACGATCCCAACCACCTCATGCTGAGCTTGGAATTCCCTTCCGCCGGCCAGGCGAAGAGCTTCCTCAACGAGCCGGCGTTCCAGCAAGTGTGGGACCGGTCGGGTGCCGGACAGGCCTGGGTCCTGCAGGAGGCTGAGGCGGCGACGTACTGACGCTGCATGGTCCAGCAGTACCATTCGCCAGCCGCTCGGCGGAATGGAGATCAGCGAGGCGCACCTCGTGTAGCACGGGTATCCCACATGCCCTGCGGCGGCGGCGTTGTATCAATCTCACGGGCATCGGGCTCAGAAATGTAGACGGCGGTGGGCTCCTGTGCGAGCGTCGCTGCATCGATGGCGCCTCGGACGGGGGGCAGGGATGGACGGCTTTCTCGATGTCAGCCGCGGTGGGCGGACCGAGCTGCGGATCCACGGGGTCTCGGGGACACCGCCAGCGGATATGTTGTGCCACCCGCATCCGCAGCAGGTCGCCGGGGACGGCGTGGCAGGGTTCTACCGGCGCTGGTGGCCGGGCGGACCCCCGACCGGCGAGGACCGCGACGTCAACGACCAGCGCCGCCGGGAGGCGTACTCGTGGGGTGGGCTGACGTCGGGGGCAGCGTCGCGGGCGCTGTGGCTGCTGCTGCTGCCGTTCATGCTGCTCAACTTCGCCTTCTACATGACGCCGCGGCCACCTGTGCAAGACAACGGAAGCCGGTTGCGTCGCGCCAGCGCCGGTGCCCAGCGGCTGCTCGCGCTGACCTTCACGGGCAGCTTGGTGCTGAGTGCCATCGGGGTCGCGATGGACCTGGTCGGCTGGCAGTGCGGCCGGTTGAGCTCCGGCTGCACCAGCCGGCATGGTTGGCTGTCGTTCCTCGGCTGGCACTGGCTGGACTCACCGAGCCGCCAGCTCGCGGTGACTTCGTTGCTGCCAGCGGCGGTCATCGGACTGCTGTGGTATCTCGGCCGCTCGACCTGGATCCAGCACGAGCTGACTCGGATTCCAGGCCGCAGATCCAAGTCGGGCACCGGGACCGGCGCGGTGCTGCTGGAGGACCGCCGTACCTGGAACGGCGGTGGGCCGGTCGGACGGCTCCGGGCTGCCCACGTCGTGGCGGCGTTCAGTGTCGTGGGCGTGTTGCTGCTGGCGCCGCTCGCCAATGATGGCTGGCTGGCTCGAGGCCTGCTGATCGTGCAGCTGGTGGTGGTCGCGGCCGTGACCGCGATCGTGACCGCGGGGTCCAGGCTCGCGCAGCGCGACGAGCCGTCCGAGCCGTCACGGGACGCGGAGCGGTCCGAGCAGGCCGAGGCGGAGCCGTCCAAGAAGCAGCGCACGTGGCCGGTCGACCTCGTGGCGGCGACGGGCGCCGCGCTGTACCTGCTCACCTTCCTGCTGGTGTTCCTCGTCCAGCCCGACCCCGCGCGGCGTGCGTCCGGCGCGCTGCCCTGGTTCACGGCAACGGTCGAATGGACTCTCCTCGTGCAGGCCGGGCTGCTGGTGGTGCTGCTGGCGCTGACTGCGCTCATCGGCAGCTCGACGCGCCGCCGCGAGCGCGATCACGAGCAAGCGCGGCCGCGGGAGCAATGGAACCCGGCTCCTGGTCGTAGCGGCAAGCCACTGCCGGTCGGATGGGGTCTGGCAGGACTCGGGACGCCCGTGGTCGCCATGCTCGCATGGCTGCTGGCCGGCGGGTTCGGCGCCGGCCTGACGATCCGTGCCGCCGGCTTCCTGGGCACGCCAACCGCCACCGCTGTCCAGCCCGGGCAGCGGAGCAGCGCGCTGGTCGTGCCCGCCCCGTACTTCTGGATGGCCGCGCTCAGCCTGGTCGCGCTCGCGGCCGCGCTGGTGGCCGTGCTATGGCTGGTCCCGCGCTGGCTGGCTTTTCGCCGCCAGGCAATGCAGTCGCTGCGCGACGGGCAGTGGGGCGGCTCGACGGCGCCGGAGTCCGTCAGTTCCGAGGAGCGGGCGCGCAAGGCTCGGCTGCTGAGCATCGCGGGGAACTGGGCGCGCGCGCGACTGACCGACGAGGCCGGCCCGGTAGTCGGTTCGCTGCTCATCGTCATCGCGGCGCTCGTGGTCGCCGCCTGTGTCGTCTACGGCTGGCTTGGGTCCACCTGGCTGCCGAAGAACCTGAACTGGCTGACTACGGCCGGCAGTTTCGCGGTGGGTGCGCTGACCCTGTGGCTGATCGCGATGGGCCGCAATGCCTACCGCAGCCCCGGTCTGCGCCGCACGGTCGGGATCCTGTGGGACGTGGGCACGTTCTGGCCGCGGGCCGTCCACCCGCTGGCCCCTCCCTGCTACACCGAGCGGGTCATCCCCGACCTGCTGGACCGCGTCCGATGGCTGGCTCCGGGAGACGACGACATCGTGATCCTCTCCGCGCACAGCCAGGGCACCGTCATCGCGGCGGCGCTGGTGCTCCAACTCGAGCCGGAGCAGCGCCGGCGCGTCCGGCTGCTCACCTATGGCAGCCCCCTGCGGCGCGTGTTCGCCCGCTATTTCCCGGCATATTTCGAGCCCCTGGTGCTGCGAAGGGTCGGCCAGGTACTGCCCGCGCTACGGCTCACCGACCATCCGGACGGCACCGCGGCGACCGGGGCGAACTGGTCGTGGCGAAACCTGTACCGCCCCAGCGATCCGATCGGCGGACCGGTCTTCTACGCGTACGCGATCAGCGCGCGGGACAACGGCGATGTCGACTGGCAGCTCATGGACCCGGCGATCGATCCGGCGGTGGGAGACCGCGCCTGGCCGCGGGCCTTCGGGCACTCCAACTACTTCCGCGACCCGGCCTTCAATGCCGCTTGCCGGATCCTCGAGGGCCACCCGCCCGAGGGCCCGCCGGCCGAGGCCACCGCCGCAACTGCCGCGGAGGGTCCGGCGGAGGATCATCCTGTCCTTTCCAGCGACGCTTCAGGCTGAGCCCACGGTCGGTGGGTGACGTGCGCACCTCGCTTGTCAGCCGGCTTCCCGTGGTCCTGGCGCGCTGACGCCGAGGCCCACGGCCGTGTGGACCTCGTAGTGGTCGACGGTCAGATCGCGCTCGATGAGATAGCGGTCATCCTCCGGGTAGAAAACGGCCTTCTCAGGCTGCTCCCCAGCGAACGCGGCGACCGCGTCCATCGAGTCCCACAGCGTGAACATGACGAACTGGCAGCGATCCCCAACATCGCGGCGCAGCATGAGCGCGGCCCGGTTGCCTGGCGTGCGCGTGTATCCCGCGATGCCGGTGGCCTGCATGTACTCGGCGTACGCGTCGCCGTCCTCGCGGCGGACGGCGCCCTTCCAGATGCGCGCGATCATCAGCTGTCGACTCCTCCACAACGTTGACCGATTCGGACCGGACGATACGGCGTCTCGGCCCTCGGCGGTCTGGACCGTCACCTAGGGTTCGTCTGCTTGTCACCTGCTCGACCCAGAGCCGACCTTCCGCGACGAGACGTTGGCTACAGGAGTGGACAAGAAGGTGACGGTGCCCGGGAGATTAGGGGCCGAGGAAGTGGCCGCCGCCGCGCCCCAGCCGCAGCCGCCTGCCGGGCGCGCGATCCGGCACCCGGCGACCCGTGCCGCCTTCCGGCGACGCCAGCTCATCCCGTACGCCCTATTCGGCGTCTCGCTGCTTTTGCTGACCGTGTTTGTGCTGGTCATCGCTTGGGACCAATCCCGCGGCGAGCGGCTGGCCGCGACCGGGCGGCGCACCAGCGGCGGGGTCGTCGAGATCCGCGGCCCGTCCTGGTGGCGGCTGTTTGACTCCGGCAGTGTGGTGGTCGCCTACCGGGTCGAGCAGGAGCCGGCGCCCCGCCGCGCGGTCGTGCGCCTGAACGACGATAGCCCGTCCTACCAGGTCGGTGGCCACGTCGAGGTCCTCTACGACCCCGACGCCCCGGCGCGGGCGACTATCGCGGGCGAGGAAAACGACCCGCCGGTGACGGTCGCGGTCGGGATCCTGACGTTCGTGCTCGGCGGCTTGGCGTTGCTGGTTAGCGTGGGCTGGTGGCTGGGCGGCCGCGTGCTGCACCGCGAGCTGGCCCGCAACCACTGGCAGGCGCGCCGCTACTGTTATGTCGCCTTCCTCGACGCCCGGGTTCCGCAGCTCGCAGGCTTCATAGTCCACGAATCCTGGCGTTGAGCTGGGAGAACGGATGACCATGTAGTGAAGGCGCGTGTATCTAGGCGCCAGCATCCGTGCAGGTCAGCGGCCTGTCGCCGGGCCTCCCGCAGCGCAGCCAGG
>JBKPDO010000170.1:0-67651 GCA_046727955.1 bacterium
ATCGGCGCGAGGTCACCCCGCTGGGCGTGACCGCCAGGTAGAGCGACTCCAGGCCCGGCATGGGGCCGATGATCGGCAGCCGGTCAGCGGGCACAGCCCGCCAGGCGACGACCATCCGCAAGACCTGGGCGCGGCCGAGCGGGGGGAAGAAGCGCCCGGCGAGCAGCGACGCGGTGCTGGCTGCCGGCGACCATGCCGCGATCCTCCGGTCACCGCACGCAGGCTCGCCGACAGTGGCAGCGGAGGTTCCTGACCTCGTAGCAGGAGATCTGGATCTCGACGAAGCCGGTGGCCGTGAGCAGCTCGGCCAGCCAGTCGGCGTCCAACAGAGCATGGTGGGCGTTCCAGATCCAGCGGGGGACGCCCCGCTCGTCGGTGCCGCGGTGGGCGGCGCGCTCGGTGTGGCCCCCGAGGAGCCAGTGGTTGGCCTCCAAGGTCCCGTAGGCCCCCTCCAGCCACTGCGCGGCGATGTAGCGGGCGTCGGGCACGCCGATGTCGACCGTCGCGCCGGGCCGCAGCACCCGCGCCCACTCGCGCAACGTCGGCTCGACCAGCTGCCAGCTCTGGTGCTCCAGCACGTGGTTGGCGCGCAGCGCGCTGATGGTGGCGTCCGCGAACGGAAGCCGGTCCAGCCGGCAGACTAACTGGATCCCTGGGAGCGGGAGGACGTCGGTGTGGATCTCGTAGTCGGGATCCGGGCGCTCGCCGGCGCCGATCTCGAGCCTCACGCGCCTGTTTCCCTGTGCTCGATCCTCCGGACCAGCGTCGCCGGGCGGCCGGCAACCACGGTGTAGGCAGCGACGTCGCGGGTGACCAGCGACCCGGCAGCCACGACCGCGTGCTCGCCGATCCGGCATGGCCCCAGCACGAGCACGTGGCTGGCCAGCCACGCCCCCTCGCCCACCACCACGTCGCGTCCGCTCCGCTGGATCGCGGTCTGCCGCTCGCGCCCGAACTTGTTGATGTCGTGGTTGCCGGTGAGCACCGACACGTTGTGGCCGAAGAAGGCGTACGGCCCGACCGTGATCTCGCCCGCAGAGACGTTGAACAGGGCGTTGTTGACCACGGCGGTCGGGTCGACGTGGAGCCGGCCCGGGTCGCCGTGGACCCGGTACCGGTACAGCTCGTCGTCGAGCGCCTGGCGGATCAGGTCCCCGACCGGACGGGCGAGCAGCCGCCGCAGCAGTCGATCTAGTACCGACATCCCCACCCTCCTCCCCCCCTGGTGACATCGCGGCGTCCTGGGTGCTCGTTGTCCCATCCTTTCATCCCGATAACCTCGCGGCATGGGTCGGACGTCGCACAGGACCTCAAGCCGACCGACCTGCACTGGACGCTGTCGGACTTCGGCTGGGCCAAGGCCGCCTGGGGCAAGCTGTTCGGGCAGTGGGCGCTGGGCGCGGCCAACTTCCTGTGGGACCTGCGCGGCAAGCCCGACTACGACCTGCTGCTGCGGCTGCTCGGGGACCACCGGGTGACGACGTTCTGCGCGCCGCCGACGGTGTTCCGCGAACGCGAGATTGCGACCAGCAGCAGCGCCGATTCCGGTTGACCTGGTCCTACAGGTCGGCCAGGTTGCCGAGGACGGCGTAGGCGTCGGTGGACCGGCTCCAGGGCGCATGGCCCAACCTGCGCCTGGTCCACCTGCCGGTGCATGCCGTCTGGTTGAACCAGGTCTCGAGATGTACTTCTCCGTGGTGCAGCGCAAGGTACTGACCCCAACGACTCCACCGACCTGGGCGAACTCGAGCGGCGGCTGCTCGGCTTCCAGCGCCGCTACCAGCAGACCGCGGTCCCCTTCGACTGGCGGTTCGGCAAGGCCGACCTCAACGCGCTCCTGCGCCGCCTGGCCGAGCAGGACGGCCCCGCGAGGCCGGCATAGTCGAGGAGCGGGCGTTCGCTCAAACACCGCACGATGGCGCTCAGTCCAGCCCATCACCGACGGGCGGCTGATCATGCCAGTCAGGCTCCCCGGTGAGGCCGCCCGCGCAGTCCGCGCCGGCGCCAGCCTGGCCCTTGAACGGCTGTCTGCCACCGAGCCTGGGAAGATTCCCTGGCCGAACAGCTGCGTTCGGGCCGGTAAGAACGCGCTCCCGGCCAGTACCTCGGAGTCCGCGTAGCGCCGGCCGACGATCTGCATGCCCACCGGTAAGCCTCCGGCCATGCCTGCCGGGATCAAGGCCGCAGGTTCGACCCCTCCCCCTACGGCCGGGAGACACCAGGATTTGCTCGCCAGTGCTGTGCGCGTCAAGGCCCAGGGCGCAGCGTCACATCACGTTCCGCATGTGCGTAGCTGGTTTCCCCGAGGCTGTCCGATTGCGCATCGGCCACCACGTGAGCCGTGCCCGCCCGCCATCGTCCGGCGTCGGGGAACACATTCACCCGCCACGGCGCCGCCTGCGCTGGGTCACACGCGACGGAGCTGAAATCGTGGCCCGACGTCGTCACACCGTTGACGGTCTGGGTGAGGGTGACTTCGACCGTGACGGTGGCCGGACGGGTGCAGGTCGTGCTTCCGGTCACTGCGGCCGTGATGTGTTTGCGGGAAAAGCGCGCTGTCGGATCGATCTGCACGGTGATAGCGAACGGCACAATGGTGCCGGCGTGGAACTGCAGGATGCCGCCCTGCGGCGTGGAGTACTGGTAGGGCTCCGTGACGAGGACGTAGTAGTCGGTGCCGGCCGCGACGTCCAGTTCCACCCGCGACTGCTGATAATTGTCGCCGACTCCGGAATCGTCATTGCAGGCGATCTGCTGCAGCCCGTCGGCATCGGTATACCGGTAGACCGAGAGTTCCGTGTTGTAGTCGCTGCCGAATGTGTCGAAGAACACGTGGGCACCGGTGTCGGGCCGGTAGTGGTACCAGACCGACTTCCAGACGCCGCAGTAGCCACTCTCGTACCCGGATTCGAAGGCGCCCCTCGTGTCCTCCTGGTCCGTGAATGGCAGCGCGGCGATCTCGGTCGCGTCGTAGATCTGGTCGTTGGGCGGCGGTGGCACGACGTCGGGCGGCGTCTGCCCTGGCATCAGCGCAGTGAACAGCAGCAGTCCACCTGGCTCGCCAGCCTTCGTGCCAACCATCACGTGATACTCGTAACCGGCCACCGTGTCGATCGTTAGCTCGGACTGCGAAGTGCCGCCGGCGTCGTCGTTGCACGCGAGGGCCGCACTGCTCAAGTAGACCGAAAGCGTTGTGTCATAGTTGCTACCATAGGTGTCGATCGTCACCGGGGTGCCGGTGCCGGTAACGACGTACCAGACGTTGGCGTCGCTACCAGCGCAGGTGGGATCGCCCGGTTCGGCAGTTGCTCCTCTTGTGTCATTGTATGCCCGATAGGGGAAGTCTTCGTAGCGGATGTACGTCGCAAGCGCCTGCGAGTCGTTGAGGGGCGGAATCAATGCGAAAGTCGCCGCTGCTGCTGGCCCGACAGAGGCAGCGAGCATGGCTGTCGCAGCCGTGACAAGAACGATTAACCGGACGAACCAGCACCGCTGTCCCATGACGGCTCCTCTTCCTCGATTGCGCTCGACGTCTTTGTCGCGCGCATCGCACCGCGGGTCTTCTGACTGAGCGCCTGGGACTGGCGTTCCGTTACACCTGCTGACAGTGAGGTGTTGATTGCGCCAGGACGCAAGCACGCCTGTCCCCTCACTGGAACCTCTTATTATTGCTGCGTTCGTTAAGTCCGGTGCAGAAAGACGGGTTCTGCTGCCCTCGTAACCCGGCGGATGGTGCTCTGACCAGCAACGATCTGAGGTAGAGCATGTGTACCGCTTTTGAGGAACGTAGCATTAGGCAGGGTCGGACGGCTGCAGAGCCGGAACGACGTCGGTGTGCACGAAGTCGCGCCCCTTGAACAGCAGCGGCTCGCCCGTATCCTTGGCGAGCGCACAGGCGAAGCAGTCACCGAAGTCGAGCCCTGCGGGATGACCACTGCCCTTGCCGAAGTCGCGGTATGCGCGCGGGCGATCCGCGCCTGCTGCTCGGTCACCGGGGCGACCACGATCCTCGCCACGTCGACGAGCTGGTCGAACTGGCGGCTGGCGACCGGGTCTCGGCTGCCATCGATGACCGCGGCCGCCTCCAGCCAGTTCGCCGCGGAGATCTGTCGCTCTGTCGCCTCCTCGATCGCACGCGCCATGACCGGAGCCTCGGTCTCGTCGCGCAGGATCGCGATCAGCGCCGACGTGTCCACGATCACCGCGGCAGCCCGTGCTCGCTCCGTTCAGGCTCAGCGGCGACGGTGGTGGCGCACCAGTCGGGTCGGCGACCGCCGGCCCGGCGTCACCTTCGAGCACAGGGAGACCGCATGTCCGTCCGGAACCTCCTCCGCCCACCCCGAGGCCGCGCCGGCCCGGTGACGTTGGTGGCCGTGCTGGCCGTCGTCGCGCTGCTGGTCGCTGGCTGTGGCGGCTCCAAGAGCGACTCGTCAGGTGTCGCCTCGGTGAGCGGCAGTGGCGGCCAGGCCAGCGCCACGACGGCCCCAAAGGCCAGCCAGGAGCAGCAGCTGCTCGACTTCACCAAGTGCATGCGCGAGCACGGCGTCAACATGGCCGACCCGACCGTGGACGCCAAAGGCAACGTGCGGCTGCAGCCGCCCAGTGGCGGCGACCAGCCGAGCCAGGCCACGCTCAATGCGGCCCGCAGCGCCTGCCAGAAGTACCTCCAAGGCGTCACGCAGGGCTTCACCGCGCAGAACCAGGCGCAGTTCCGCGACTCGCTGCTGAAGTACGCGCAGTGCATGCGCAAGAACGGCTACGACATGCCCGACCCGAACTTCTCCAGTGGCGCCAACCCGTTCGGCCGCTTCTTCGACGAGCGCACCCAGAACGACCCCACCTTCAAGAAGGCCAACGCAGCCTGCCAGCAGTACCTCTCCGGGTTGTTCGGCGGCGGAGGAGGAGGATCATGAGCCGTCACCGTGAGCCCCGTCCGGGTGAGCTGGCCGTGGGGTCCGAGGACGCCGCTCCGGTCCCTTCGTCGGACGGCGAGCAGGCGCCGGTCACAGCGCCGGAGCGGGCGGCCCCGCCGGCAGGGCCGCCGGCGGGCTCGGCTGACCTGCCCGCACCCCGCCCGCGGCGTCGCCGGGCCCTTGTGGCCGGTGTGCTAGTGCTGGTGCTGGGCGGGGCCGGGGTCGGGGGCTACGCCCTGGTGGTCGACCGGTCGTCGGGCTCCAGCGCCGCCAGCGCCGCCAAGGCCGTCACTACGGCCGCGGTCAGCCGCGCGAACCTCGTCGACACCGAGCAGGACGACGGCTCGCTGGGCTACGACGACCAGCGGACGCTCCGCTCTGGCGTGCGCGGCGTGCTGACCGCCCTGCCCGACGAGAGCGCCACCATCCGCCGGGGCCAGACCCTGTACCAGGTGGACGACACGCCGGTGACGCTGGTGTACGGCACGTTGCCGCTGTACCGCCCGCTCGCGGCCGGGGTCGACGACGGCCCCGACGTCAAGCAGCTCGAGGAGAACCTGGACGCGCTCGGCTACGGCGACAACCTCACCGTCGACGACCACTTTTCGTCTGAGACCACCGACGCGGTGAAGACGTGGCAGGCCGACCGCGGCCTCGAGCAGACCGGCAGGGTCGACGCCACCCAGGTCGTGTTCGTGGGCTACGCGGTGCGCGTCGGCAAGCACCAGGCGGGCGTCGGCGACCAGGTCAACCCGGGGGCGCCGGTGACCGCCATCTCGTCCACCACCCGTGTGGCCACCGTGGACCTTGCGGAGGAGGTCCAGGTCAGCCAGCCCTCTGACGCGCTGACCGCCCGCGCGGCCGCCAAGCGCGCGTTCAACTCGCTGCTGTTGGGCCTGGGCGCGGTCGCGCTGCTGGTCGGCGGGGTCGGCATCGCCAACGTCATGGTCATCTCGGTGCTCGAGCGGCGCAGCGAGATCGGCCTGCGCCGCGCCCTCGGCGCGACCAAGGCGCACGTCCGCACCCAGTTCCTCACCGAGTCGCTGCTGCTGGCGGTGCTTGGCGGCATCGGCGGGGTCGCGATCGGCGCCGCGGTGACCACCGGGTACGCCGCCAGCCGCGGCTGGCAGGTCGTCATCCCCGCCAGCTCGGTCGCCGCCGGCCTGGGTGCCGCGCTGGGGATCGGCGCGGTCGCCGGGCTGGACCCGGCCGTGCGCGCCGCCCGCCTGGCGCCCACCCAGGCGCTGCGGTCGGTCTAGCGCCGGGGGAGGAGGCTGCAGGTGAGTGTGAGCCTGGTCATTGCGGCCGCCGCGCTCGCCGGTGAGCTGCTGCTGCCGCGCCGGTCGGACGACTGACGCGATCCTCGGGATCCTCGGGGCGGCTCTGGCGAGGTCCGCGCGGCCAGGCAACACTGGAAGTGGTCGCGCTATCCAGCGCGCTATCCGGCAGGCGAGGAGCAGGCATTGGCGATAGGTGGAGGGTTCGGCGTGGGACGCCGGGCAGGCGTGCAGGAACCGACCGACCGGAGCCTGCGGGCGACGGTCAGCGATCGTCGCCTGCTGCGCCGCGCCGCCCGCCTGTTCCGTCCCTACCGGCGGCAGGTGCTGATCGTCACGCTGGCGATCCTGCTGACCGCCGGCCTCGGCGTGGCCAGCCCGCTGCTGGTCAAGGTGGTCTTCGACCGGGCGCTGTTCGTCCCTGGCGGGCCCAGGATCGGACTGCTGGCCGCGCTGGTCGGCTCCATGATTGCTATCCCGGTGGTCTCCAGCCTGGTCGGCGTGTACCAGACGTACCTCACCAACTCGGTCGGCCAGCGGGTCATGCGTGACCTGCGCGCGACCCTCTACACCCACCTGCAGAGCATGTCGCTGCGGTTCTTCACCGGGACGCGCACCGGCGAGATCCAGTCGCGCCTGGCCAACGACGTCGGCGGCCTGCAGACCGTGATCACCGACACCGCCTCCAACGTGCTCTCCAACGTGGTGATCCTGCTCTCCACGCTGGTGGCGATGGTGGTGCTGAGCTGGCAGCTGACCGTGCTGTCGCTGTTCCTGCTGCCGCTGTTCGCCTACCTGACCCGCAGGGTGGGCCAGGCGCGCCGGCAGGTGACCGCGCAGACGCAGGGGGCGCTGGCCGAGATGAGCGCGATCACCGAGGAGACGCTGTCGGTCTCCGGCGTGCTGCTCGCCAAGGTGTTCGGCCGCCAGCGGGCCGAGACCGAGCGCTACGCCGACCAGAACGAGCGCCTCGCCACGCTGCAGGTGCGCCAGCAGATGATCGGCCGCTCGTTCTTCGCGCTGGTGTCCACGTTCTTCTCCATCACGCCGGCGCTGGTCTACCTGGTCGCCGGGCTCACCTACCGCAACGGCGGCCAGCTCAGCCCCGGCACGCTGGTGGCGTTCACCACCCTGCAGGCGCGGCTGTTCTTCCCCATCGGGCAGGTGCTGCAGATCTCCACCGAGGTGACCAGCTCGCTAGCGCTGTTCGCGCGCATCTTCGACTACCTCGACCTGCACCCCGACATCGTCGACCGGCCGGACGCGCGCGCTGTGCCCCCGTCACGGGTGCATGGCGAGGTCAGGCTCGACCACGTCTGGTTCGCCTACGAGCCCGGCGCGGCCGGAGACGGCGACAGGGCCGCCGCAGGCACAGGGCTGGCCGAGGACGGCGACAGGGCCGCCGCAGGCACAGGGCTGGCCGAGGACGGGAACGGGGCCGCCGCAGGCACGGTGCCCGCCGGGGACGGCGACGGGACCGCGGCCAGGGACGGCTCGCGGCGGTGGGCGCTGCGGGACGTGGACCTGCGGGTGGAGCCAGGCACGCTGGCGGCGATCGTGGGCCCGAGCGGGGCCGGCAAGACGACGATCTCCTACCTGATACCGCGGCTGTACGACACCACCCGCGGCCGGGTGCTGCTGGACGACAACGACGTGCGCGAGCTCACCCTCGCCAGCCTGGCCGACGCGATCGGCATGGTCACTCAGGAGACCTATCTCTTCCACGCCTCTGTGCGGCAAAACCTCGCCTACGCGCGGCCCGGTGCCAGCGACGACGAGCTCGTGGCGGCGGCGCGGGCGGCCTACATCCACGAGCGGATCATGGAGCTGGACGACGGCTACGACACGGTCGTCGGCGAGCGCGGCTATCGCCTGTCCGGCGGAGAGAAGCAGCGCCTGGCCATCGCGCGGGTGGTCCTCAAGGACCCGCGCGTGCTGATCCTGGACGAGGCCACCAGCGCGCTGGACACCGCCAGCGAGCGCATCGTGCAGGCGGCCCTGCAGCCGCTCATGCATGGCCGGACCACCATCGCCATCGCCCACCGGCTGTCGACCATCCTGGCCGCGGACGTGATCTTCGTGCTGGACCGCGGGCGGCTGGTCGAGCGGGGCAGCCATGCCGAATTGGTGCGCGGGAGTGGCCTGTACCGCAGCCTGTTCGACGAGCAGTTCGGCGGTGGGACCGTGGAGGCTCGCTGCGACGACGGTCTGGTCATGAGCAACGGCCAGGTCATCCACTTGCCGGAGCGCGGGGCGGTCAGCCGGAGAGAACCGTGACCGGCACGGCCTCGGTGTAGGCGACGCGGCCGAAGTACATCACCTTGACGAGGGCCCACCAGTGGCTGCCGGGCCGCGCGGTGGCCGGCGCCCGCACCGCGTACCGCAGCGTCGCCGGCGCCGCCGGCTGAACCGTGAAGCCTCGCGTCCACGGGGTGATCGCCTCCCAGGTGCCGAACGGGCTGATGAGCTGGGCCTCCCCGCGGATCTCCGAGCGCGCCCGGTTCTCGAGCCAGACCAGGATCTCGCCGCCCTCGCCCGGGGCCAGGCTGATCGCGGAGGTCTCCAGCGCCACCGCGAGCGGCTCCGACCGCTCCGGATCCTTGCCGGCCTGGCCGACCGTGACCGTTGCCACGTCCTCGAGGGTCTGGCCAAGCTCGTCGCCGATCCGCGCGGCCAGGAAGTAGTGGCCAGGGGCCGCGCCCGGCCGCGCCCGCACGGCCACGTCGAAGGCGGCGTGCCCACCGGGCGCGAGCTCGTAGCTGAGGCTCTTGCGTGTCCCGGACTCCCCCGGGTCGGCGACCAGCTCGGGAGGGACCAGCAGCTCGACCGCGCCGGCGGCGGCCCTGACCCCCGCCGCCACCGTGACCCGAAGCGTCGCGGGCAGGACCAGCCTGGCCGGCGATACGTGCACGCTGACTGGCACGTAGCCGACTGGCGCCGCTCCCTTGTTGTGCAGCCAGTAGCGGCTGAATACGGGCTGCGCTGGCTCCGCGCCCGGGCCGAGCGGGCTCACGCCCGGGCCGCCAGGCACGGTCAGCGGCCGCGCCACGACAGTGACGGTGTCGGCCGGGCCGATCCCGAAGGCAATGCCGCCGGCGCCGTCCTCCTCCACGGCGGCTGCGCCTCGGCCCTCCTTTTCCAGCAGGTCGGTGATGGTGGCGCCGGCGAGGCCGGTGAAGCAGCGGACCCCCACCCGCGCTGGCCGGCCGGTCGACTCGTAGCAGCGGACGGTCAGGCCCGTCGTGGCCACGTCCACCTCACCGGAGCGGCCGGAGGCCAGCGGGTTGCCGCGCGGCTTGAAAGCCGTGAGCACGATCTCGGCCGGCTGCACCTCGAGCAGACTCGCGGAGGCCGGCAGCTCACCGGGGTGCACGCTGGCGACTCGAGCACGAAGGTCATGGTTATAGGCCTGACCGGCCGCCACGAACCCGGCCCGCCGCCAGTCGCCGGCCCCGGCCACCAGCGAGTAGTCGAACGTATGGCTCCAGTGCTGCCAGGCGAAGCTGGACCCGTCCGGCGCGGTGCGGCGCGGCGCGTCGAGCCACGTCCCCGACGGCCAGCCGCTGCAGGAGCGCATCAGCGAGATCGAGAGGGTCCCGTCCGCCTCGGCGACCGAGGACGGCGTGCCGCGGTTGAGCAGGGCAACCGAGTAGTCCTCGAGCGGCGCGGAGGTGCCATCCAGCCGCGACGGCTGGACGACCGGGCACAGCCACTCCGAGTCCACGGCGGCGAGCTCGCCGATCGCCGCGGCGAGCTCGTCCGCCGCCACGATCAGCACCGGCAGGTCGCGCGGTCCGCGCAGGTCGGCGCTCGGCACCCACGCCTGCTCGCGCGGCCTGGCCGCCGGCACCCAGACCCGGCTGCTACCGCGGCGTTCGAGCTGCTTGCGCAACTCCTCCGCGTACGCCGGGTCGGCGTCCTCCAGCACTTGCGCGACGAAGGCGTTGCGCTCAGGGCCGCCAAGGGCGATCCGCACGTCCGGCAGGTTGGAGTCCAGGTCGAGCGATCCGTACCGCGGCCCCTCTGGCCGCGTGCAGGTGGCAGTCACGCCTCTGCCGGCCAGCCGGGCGACGAGGTCGCGCACGGCCTCGTGGGCGCCCTCGGGCGCCACCACCTCCGCAACACCGACCGCCAGCACGCTCCGCGGCGGCGCACCGGACTCGTCGACCAGTGCGACGCGGGCGGTCGAGCCCAGCCCGAACCAGCTCGAGGCGGGATTGTCCAGCGTCCAGGGGTGCTCGGCGGCGTCGGAGCCAGGGAAGCCGAACGGCCGCCCGACCACGGCATTGCCCACCTCGTAGACGGGCAGGGCCCCCGCGACGTCGAGCGGGAAGCGGACCCGCAGGAGCCGGTCCCGGCCGATCGAGCCGTCCACGTGAGTGCGGAAGTCGATGCGCTCCACGCCGTCCCAGAGCAGCACCTCCTGGCTGACCCGCAGCTCGTCGAGTATCCAGGTCGCCAGCAGCCGGCTGCCGATCGGGCAGCGCTCGACCCGCAGCGCCGACCGCACGCCCGCCGACCCGCGCCGCGGGCCCTTCGGCAGCAGGTGCCACGGGCCTTCCGACCACTTCGGGTGCGACTCGTACTCGTCGTAGACGACCAGCTCGTTGCCGGCCGCCCCTGAGCGCAGCAGCTCCTTGCCCGCGCGCTTGTCGAGGATGCTGGCGAGCACGCCGCCGCGCGCGGGGTCCGCCTCGACGCGGAACGCCTCGTTCTCGACCGTGGCTCCCGCCTCCACCGCCCAGCCGCCTTCAAGCGCGGACGGACCGGGCACGGCACGGTAGGTCCGATAGCCCAGCGCTGGCACCTCGCCCGCCAGGAACGTGAGGGTGACCTCGGCGAGCGAGCCGTCGGGGCGGTGGCGCGCGCCCTCCGCGAGCGACGGGACCACCGCTCCCTGGTCGTCCCGCAGCTCGATGCCGGCCGTCCCCGGCTCCGCGAAGCTGAGCCGGACGCTGGTGAGCCCGTCGCGCGGCCGCGAAAGCGCGTTCACCACGAGCACCGGCTGGCCCTGGCCCGCCGTGTCGACCCGCCCGGCGAGATGGTCGATCGCCGCGGCGCGGACCGCGTCGCCCAGCTCGTACGCCTCCCGCCAGCCGCCGAGCAGGTCGAGGTAGACCTGGTCGGACTCGGTGCCGGTGATGGCGTCGTGGTGCGCGTTGAACAGCAGCTGACGCCATGCCTTGTCGAGCGCCTCGGCGGGGAACCTGGCGCCGGCCAGGGCGGCCAGGGTGGCCAGGCGCTCACCCTCCAGGACGGCTACCTCCGCGGCTCGGTTCGCCTGCTTGGTGTCGACGTAGGAGACGTCCTTGCCGGTGTAGACCGGGTTCATGTCGCGCGACTGCGGCGTGAGCCTGATGCCGCGCTCGGCCGCCTGCAGGCGCACCGCGGCGAAGAACTCGCCTGGCAGGCCGACCTGGAACCGCGGCCACAGGTAGCGCTCGTTCCAGTCGCGGTGGATCTCGGTGCACCAGCGGGACGGGATCGCATGGTCGTAGCCGACCGGGAGCATGGTGACGCGGGTGGCGGCCACCGCCTTGAGGTCGCGGAACAGGCGATAGGCCTCCGCCTCGGCCTCCTCCAGGGTGGCGAGGCTCTCCATGCTCCAGCCGGCGGTGTAGTGGTTGGGCATGTAGCTGGTGAGCAGCCCGCGGCCGCTGGGCGAGATCCACTCGAACTCGCTCGGGAACTGCATGCGTCGGTTGTCCCCCACGCTGACCTTGGGGCCCCACTGGTGGAACGGGCCCCGCGCCCAGGCGCTCGAGGTGAGCCCGGCGTCGGCCATGAGCCCCGGGTAGGAGGGGTCGTGGCCGAACACGTCCAGCATCCACGCGGACCGCGGGTCGCCCCCGACCACGCCGCGCTGGAAGCCGATCCCGTAGACCGCGCTGCGGATGGTGCTCTCGGTGCTGGTGAGATTGGTGTTGGGCTCGTTGTAGTTGCCACCGACGATCTCGACGCGGCCCTCGGCGATGAAGCGGCGGAGGTCCGCCCGGTCCTCCGGGAAGGCGTCCCAGTGCGGCTTGAGGTAGTCGACCTCGGCGAGCACGAACTTGTAGTCGGGGTCGCGCCTGGCCGCGTTCAAGTGGGCGCGCACAAGGTCGAACGCGGTCCGGACCTCTGGGTACCGGACGCGCTCCGCCGCGGGGATGTCGTACCAGGCCTCGGTGAACGCCCCCTGCGTGTTCCACCACACCGGGTCGTAGTGGAAGTGGGACACCATCAGCATCGTCCAGCCGGGGGCGACCACCTCGATCTCGGCCGGCGCGCTGTAGCGGGACCGCTCGCTCTCGGCGATCACGGTGACCTGCCTGGAGGTGCCCTCCGCGTAGGCCGGGTCCACCGCCACCGGCACCTCCACGACGCGCTCCGCACCTGGCTCCAGGTCGCCGACCCGTACAGGCTCTGGAGTCCGCACGCCAGCGCCCTCGACCCGCACCGTCACCGGCAAAGGCTCCCGCACCATGCCGGCGCCCTGGTTGACCAGGGTCACGCGCGCCACCTGCAGGGGCTCGCGCTCGCCGCCCACGAAGAGGTCCGTCCAGGCCACGTCGCCGACCTGCATCCTCTATCTCCTTTGCGTGACCCTCCTCCGGCTCCGGGTCACCAGTACCATACCCAGTTGTCCGTATCGCCTGGAGGGAGTCTCACCAATGCAGCGACGAAGGCTCGGACGGCTCGGTCACATGAGCTCTGTGCTCATCTACGGCGCCGCCGCGCTCAGCGAGGTCGATCAGGACGTCGCCGACCGCGCGGTGCAGCTGGCGCTGGACGCCGGCATCAACCATTTCGACGTCGCACCCAGCTACGGCGACGCCGAGCTGCGGCTCGGCCCGTGGATGCCACGGATCCAGGACCGCATCTTCCTGGCGACCAAGACAGAGCAGCGGGACTACCAGCGCTCCTGGCGACAGATCAACGACAGCCTGGAGCGGCTGCAGACCAGCCACATCGACCTTATCCAGCTCCACGCGGTCGGGGACCTCGCCGAGCTCGACCTGGTAACGGGCAGCGGCGGCTCGCTCCAGGCGGCGATCCGGGCAAGGGACGAGGGCATGGCGCGCGCGATCGGCATCACCGGGCACGGACAGGCGGCGCCGGCGACGCACCGCGAGGCCCTGCGGCGGTTCCCGTTCGACACGGTGCTGACCCCGCTGAACTACGTGCTGAGCCGGGACCCCACCTACCTGCGCGATTACCAGGCGCTGGTGTCGGAGGCACAGGCGCAGGACGTGGGCCTGATGATCATCAAGGCGGCGTCGCGCCGCAATTGGCCGGAGCCGGGCGCCGAGCAGCGCTACAGCACCTGGTACGAGCCCTTCGACGACCAAGAGCTGGTCACCGCCGCGGTCGTCTGGGTGCTGTCCCACGAGGAGGCCACCGGGATCGCCACACCGGGCGACGTCGAGCTCCTGCCGCTCGTCATCGAGGGAGAGCGGCAGCTCGGCGAGATGGATCCCGCGGACGCCGAGAAGGTCCTCTCGCGAGCGGCGGATTACAGCTCGCCATTCATCAACATACCGTTCTGACCCCTGACGCTTCGTAGGATGGCCAGCCAGCAAGGGAACGTATCCGGCCGTGCCGGTGTACCCCTACCGCAACCGGCGCAGTGGAGGGCCGTCCACTGGACGAAGACGACAGCCAGCTCGTGGAACGCGCGCGAGGAGGAGACGTGCGCGCCTACGAGATCCTGGTGCGCCGCTACCAGGATCTCGCCTACCGGACGGCCTACCTGATCACCGGAAGGGCGGCGGATGCCGAGGACGCCGCGCAGGAGGGCCTGGTGAAGGCCTGGTACGCGCTCGGTCGCTTCCGCGCCGGGGCACCGTTCCGGCCCTGGCTGCTCACCATCGTCTCGAACGAGGCCCGCAACCGCCGCCGGTCGGGCCGCCGGCAGGACGACCTGGCGCTGCGGGTCGCCGAGGTCCGCCCCTCGGGGGACGCGGCCCCGTCCCCCGAGGCGGCGGCCTTGGCGCACGAGCGCCGGCAGGCACTACTGACGGTGGTCGGCCGCCTGCCCGAGCGCGACCGCCAGGCGATCGCGGCGCGCTTCTTCCTGGAGCTGTCCGAGGCGGAGATGGCAACGGTCCTCGGCTGCCGCCGGGGCACGGTGAAGTCGCGCCTCTCCCGCGCGCTCGCGCGACTGCGGACGGCGCTTGCCGACCAGGAGGGCGAGGCGCTCGTCCTGCCCGCGCCGGGAGGAGGTGGCGATTGACATGACTGAGCTGGACCTCGAGCGCGCCCTCGCCGACCTCGGCGCCCACCTGGAGCAGCCGTCGACGCCACCGCTCGCCGAGGCGGTGATGGCACGGATCGCCGAGCACCCCGCCCCGGCCACCCCGCCGGCACGACTCCCGGGGACGCCGCTTCCGGGGGCGCGGCTCCCCTGGGCGCGGCTCCCCTGGGCGCGGCTCCCCTGGGCGCGGCTCCCCCGGGCGCGGCTCCCCCGGGCGCGGCTCCCGCGCCGCGGGTGGCAGCGGGTGGCGGTGGTGGCGCTGGCCGTACTGGTGATCGCCACCGGAATCGTGGTCGCCACGCCGTCCGCCCGGGAGGCGGTGGCCCGCCGCCTCGGCCTCCTCGGCGTCGAGATCCACCTGGGTGGGCCGGCGCCGACCAGCAGCACTCTGCGGCCCGGCGCGGGCGCCAATCTCGGCCTCGGCCGCCACGTGACCCTGCGGCAGGCGCGCGCCGCCGTGAGCTTCCCACTCCTGGTCCCGACCACGCCCGGCTTCGAGCAGCCGGACGCGGTGTACCTCAGCAATGACGTGCCTGGGGGACGGGTCGACCTCGTCTACCTGCCGCGGCCCGGCCTGCGGGCCTCGCCCTTCTCAGGCGTGGGCCTACTGATCACAGAGTTCCAGGCGACGCCGTTCACGGAAAAGTTCGCCAAGAGCGCCACCCAAGTCGAGCAGGTGACAGTCGGCAAGGAGCTCGGCTACTGGCTCAGCGGCGAGCCACATGGGTTCGTCTACGAGGATCGCAATGGCGACATTCGGGAGGAGACGGCTCGCCTGGCTGGCTCGACCCTCGTCTGGACCCATGGTGGGCTCACCCTGCGCCTGGAAGGGCAGGTCTCCAAGCAGCAGGCCCTCCGTCTCGCCAACTCGATGCGCTAGCGCTGGCAAGTCCGGGCGCCACGGCGCCACACCCCACCCACCACCCACCGCCCGCGACCCGCCAGCGGCTAACCCAGGTCCAGATCTGGGCGGAAAGAGGCGGCCCAGCCGCGTGCGGTTGCGGCGGCCGCGGCCAGGGCGCCGAGCTGCTCGGCGACCCGCGCGGGGTTGGTCGAGCCCGGGGTGACCTTGGCGGCGATGCTGCCGTCGACGTCGAGGACCGAGCGGTCGACCTCGGCCAGGGCCGGGTGGATGCCGCGCAGCTCGTCGTCCGGCAGGTCGGCGAGGCGCTCCCCCCGGCTCGAGGCCAGGCGCACGGCCGCGCCGACTGCGTGGTGGGCCTCGCGGAATGGTACGCCCGCGCCGACCATCGCCTCGGCCAGGTCGACCGCGGTGGTCTCGCCCTCCCCCGCCGCGGCCCGCATCCGCTCGGCGTCCGGCTCCAGGCCGGCCACCAGCCCCGCCATCGCCGTCATGGTCGAGGTCAGCGTGTCGACCACCTCGAAGACGCCGGCCTTGTCCTCCTGCAGATCGCGGGAGTAGGCCAGCGGCAGGCCCTTCAGCGTGGCGAGCAGCCCGGTCAGCCGGCCGATGACCGTGCCGGCCCGGCCGCGTGCGAGCTCGGCCACGTCGGGGTTGCGCTTCTGCGGCAGCATGCTGGAGCCGGTGGCCCAGGCGTCCGGCAGTCGCACCCAGCCGCGGCCGGCCCACAGCGCGACGTCCTCGGCCAGGCGGGACACGTGGACCATGGCGATGGCCGCCGCCGCCTCGAGCTCGGCCGGGGCGTCGCGGCTCGCGGTGGCGTCCATGGCGTTGCCAAAGGCGGCGGCGAACCCCAGCTCCCGGGCGGTGGCTGCAGGGTCGAGCGGGAACGAGGACCCTGCGATGGCGCCGGCGCCGAGGGGGCAGACGTCCGCCCGCTGGGCCGCGTCGCGGAAGCGACCGCTGTCGCGGGCCAGCGCGAAGCCGTGCGCCGCGAGCTGGAAGCTCCACAGCACCGGCTGGGCCGGCTGCAGGTGGGTGAGGCCTGGCAGCACCGCGCTCGAATGGCCGCGGGCCGTGGCCACCAGCGCCTCGATCAGCCGGGCGCAGGCCTCGACAGCAGCCACGTGCGCGCCCTTGAGCCACAGCGCCAGATCGGTGGCGACCTGGTCGTTGCGGCTGCGGGCGGTGTGAAGACTGCCCCCGACGGGGCCGACCAGCTCGGTCAGGCGACGCTCAACGGCGGAGTGGATGTCCTCGTCGCTGTCGACCCACTCGAAGGAGCCGGTGGCCAGCTCCGTGGCGACCTTCGCGAGCCCGTCGAGCAGGGCGCCGCCGTCGTCCTGGCCGAGCACGCCCGCTCTGACCAGCGCTCGGACGTGGGCCCGGCTGCCGGCCAAATCCTCGCGCCACAGGCGCCGGTCGATTGGCAGCGACCAGGCATAGGCCCACATGTTGGGATCGGGTGGGCCGGCGAAGCCCCCGGCCCACAGCGGCCCGGCCCTCCGATCCTCCGCGCTCATCAGCCCCCCTGGCCGGCAGCCTCCTGGCGCACTCTGGCCCAGGTGCGGGCCGGCAGGCCCCATAGCGCGACGAAGCCGCGCCCCGCCTCGTGGTCGAAGCTGTCGCCGGCGTCGTAGGTAGCGAGGTCCGGCCGGTACAGCGCGTGCTGGGCGCGGCGGCCGGTGACCTGGCAGCGGCCCGGCGACAGCTCGAGCCGCACCTCGCCAGTGACCGCCTGCTGCGTCTCGACGATGAACGCGTCGAGCGCTGCACGCAGTGGCGAGAACCACAGCCCGTCGTACACCAGCTCAGCGTAGCGGATCTCGAGCCGGGCCTTCTCGTGCAGCACGTCCCGGTCGAGGGTGAGGTCCTCGAGCTCGCGGTGGGCGGCGATGGTCGCCAGCGCCCCCGGGACCTCGTACACCTCGCGGCTCTTGATGCCGACGCGGCGGTTCTCGATCATGTCGACGCGCCCGAAGCCGGCTGCCCCGCCGTGGCGGTTGAGCGCGGCGACGACCTCGGCGAACCCGCTCGCCTCTGGCGCCCGCCCTCCCGCGCCGCCAGCGTGCAGCGCCACCGGCAGGCCAGCCCGGAAACTGACGACCAGCTCGCGGACCGCACTGGTGGAGGCCGGCGGCACGGTCCAGGCGAAGGCGTCCTCCGGCGGCGCCTCCCACGGGTCCTCGAGCACACCCGCCTCGACCGTCCGGCCCCACAGGTTCTGGTCCACCGAGTAGGGCTTGTCCGCGCTGATCCAGTCGATGTCGATGCCGTGCTTCTCGGCGTAGGCGATCGCCTCCGGCCGGCTCATCGCCCAGTCCCGCACCGGCGCGAGCACCTCCAGCTCCGGCGCAAGCGCGCCGCAGCTCACCTCGAAGCGGACCTGGTCGTTGCCCTTGCCGGTGCAGCCGTGGGCGATCGCGCCAGCGCCGCGCCGCCGCGCCTCCTCGATCAGGAGCTGGGCGATGAGCGGCCGGGACAGCGCCGACACCAGCGGATAGCGACCCTCGTACAGGGCGTTGGCGGCCACGGCGCGCGCGAGGAACTCGGCCGCGAAGCGCTGGCGTGCGTCGACCACCACGGCGTCGACCGCGCCGGCCGACAGCGCGCGCTGGGCGGCCGCGGCCAGGTCCTCGCCCTGGCCGACGTCGGCCAGCAGGGCGACCACCTGACGGCCCTGCTCGTGGCTGAGCCGGTGGACGATCACAGTGGTGTCCAGCCCGCCCGAGTAGGCGAGAACCACCAGGTCGGGGTTGGAGACCACGGCGGCTCCAGGGACCGTCGGCTGCGGGTCGGGGTCGATCATGCGGATTCTCCTCGGTGATGGATCGCGTGGACGCCAGCCGGTGAGAGTCGGCTGCGGCCGGCGGTGCCGCCCGCTCCCGCCTGTCGGAGCCCGGCCGGGCTGGGGGACGGGCGGGGCGCGCCACCGTCGGGTGCCGACGCGGGCGCGCCCTGCCCGCTCATCAGCTCACGGAACTGCCTCGCCATCGCCCTGCCAGAGGTGCGGTCCGTGCACACCACCAGCACGGTGTCGTCCCCCGCGACCGTGCCGGCGACCTCCGGCAGGTTGGCTCGGTCGATCATCGAGGCCATCGCCTGGGCGTGGCCGGGTGGGGTCCGCAGCACCACCAGGTTCCCCGCCGGCACCGCCGACAGCAGGAACATCGCGATGGTCTGGCCGAGCTGCTCGCGGCTGACCTCCGGGACGGCGTCGTCTTCCGGGAGGGCGTAGACGAGGCTGCCGTCGCTGCTGCGGACCTTCATCGCGCCCAGCTCCTCCAGGTCACGAGAGACCGTAGCCTGGGTAGCGTCGAAGCCCTGTGTGCGGAGTAACTCGAGCAGGCGTGCCTGGCTCGACACCTGGCGAGTGCGCAGCAGTCCGGCAAGCGCCCGCTGCCGCGACGCCTTCACCGACATGCGCCCACCTCCCGCAGCGCTCCGGTCAGCCGGAGCAGCCCCTCGTCGACGTCGGTCTCATCGATCACCAGCGGCGGAGCGAGCCGCAGCGCGGTCTCGGTGACAGGGTTGACCACCAGCCCGCGGCTAAGGGCGGCGAGCGCCGCCTCCTTCGCGGTGGCCGGTGTCTGCCCACCGAGGTCGAGCGCGTACCACAGGCCGGTGCCACGCACCGCCGCGCCGGGACCCTCGATCCGGTCGCGCAGCTCCAGCAGGCCGTCGCCGAGACGCCTGGCGACCCGGTCGACGTGCCCCTCGAGCAGCGGCTCGATCACGTCGAGGGTGGCCAGGGCGGCGGCGCAGGCGACCGGGTTGCCGCCGAAGGTCGAGCCGTGGTCGCCCGGCCTGATCGCGCCGGCCACCTCGTCGACGGCGATGGTGGCGCCGATCGGGTAGCCGCTGCCGAGCGCCTTGGCCATGGTCACCACGTCAGGACGCACGCCCGCGCGCTGATGGGCGAAGAAGCCGCCGGTTCGGCCCATGCCGGACTGGATCTCGTCCACGATCAGCAGCACCCCCGCCGCGGCGGTGATCTCCCGCACCGCCGCCAGGTAGCCGGGCGGCGGCTCTCGGATGCCGGCCTCCCCCTGGATCGGCTCGAGCATCACCGCGGCGGTGTCCGGGCCGACCGCCGCCGCCAAGGCGCCGGCGTCGCCGAACGGCACGTGGCTGAACCCGGGTGGCAGCGGCTCGAACGGCTCCCTGATCGAGGCCTTGCCGGTGGCGGCGAGTGCCCCCAGGGTGCGGCCGTGGAAACCGCCCTCCGTGGCCACGATGCCGGTCGCCCGCTCGCCACGGTTGGCCTTGGCCCAGCGCCTGGCCACCTTGATGGCGGCCTCGTTGGCCTCAGCGCCGGAGTTGGAGAGGAACACCTTGGCCCCGCCGCCGAAGCGGTCGACCAGCCGCTCGGCCAGATCCACCTGCGGCCCGGTGAAATACAGGTTGGAGGTGTGACCGAGGGTCGCAAGCTGGCCGGCCACCGCAGCCACGACCTTGGGGTGGGCGTGGCCGGCGGCGACCACGGCGATGCCGCCCAGGAAGTCGAGGTACTCGCGCCCACCCACGTCCCACAGGCGGACCCCCTCCCCGCGGACGAACTCGACCTGCGGCCGCAGATAGGTCGGCCACAGGACTGCCGCTTCTCTTGCCGCGATATCGATCAATCCTTCGGACTCCTTCGGAGAGAAGGCGGGGTGCCGCCTTCGGCGGCGGCTGATTCACTGCGACCGCCAGGTTCGGCGGTCGCGGCGGCCGGCGATTCACTGCGACCGCCAGGTTCGGCGGTCGCGGCGGCTGCGGTCGCCATCGTGCCGACGCCGCGGTCGGTGAACAGCTCCAGCAGCAGGGCGTGGCGGCGCCGGCCGTCGAGGATGTGGGCGCTGCCCACTCCCGCCCGCAGCGCGGTGGCGACGCCGTTGACCTTGGGCACCATGCCGCTGTGCAGCCGGCCGCTCGCCAGCAGCTCCTCCACCTCGCGCAGGCCTATACGGGAATACAGCGAGCCTGGGTCGGCCGGGTCGGCGTAGAGGCCCTCCACGTCGGTCAGGTAGACGAGCTTCTCGGCGCCGAGCGCGGCCGCCACCGCCCCCGCCGCCGCGTCGGCGTTGACGTTATAGGGATGGCCGCCCGGCCCCGCGGCCACTGTGGCGATGACCGGGATCAGGCCAGCGGCGGTGAGCGCGCGCAGCGCGGTGGCGTCGATCGCCTCGACGTCGCCGACGAAGCCGAGGTCTCGGCCGCCCGGATCGCGCCGCGGCCGCGCGGTGATCAGCAGGCCGTCCTCGCCGGACAGGCCGACCGCCAGGCGGCCGTGGCGGTTGAGCCGCCCGACGATCCCCTTGTTGATGCGCCCCACCAGGATCATGCGGACCAGGTCGATGGTGTCGGCGTCGGTGACCCGCTGGCCCTCGACGAACACCGGCTGCCTGCCGAGCTCCTCCATGGCGCGGCTGATCTCCGGTCCGCCGCCGTGGACCACCACCACGTCGACGCCGACGTAGCGGAGCAGCACCACGTCACCAACAAAGGAGTCGAGATCCGCCAGGTTATCCACCGGGGGGCTAACGCTCGGCTCTGCTTCGCCGCCCGGTGCCTGGGTCCTGGCCTCGCTGGAGAGCCCCCCGGACCCTGTGTCCCACCGGGGGGCTACGCTCGGCTCTGCTTCGCCGCCCGGTGCCTGGGTCCTGGCCTCGCTGGAGAGCCCCCCGGACCCCCCAGGCTCTGGGCTCTCGGGGCTCTCGGGGTTCTCTGGATTCCTGGGGCTCTCGCCGTTGCTGTCATGAGCGGGGCTGCTCATCGCCGCGCCGCCGTACTTCACCACCACGGTGCGGCCGGCGAAGCGCTTGATCCAGGGCAGTGCCTCGTGCAGCACGGCCGCCTTGGCCTGCAGCTCCTCGGCCCGCTCGCCGGTCCTGCTCATTGGAGACCTCCACCTCCCTCGCGGTTCCCCGGGGCCCCGCGGGGGCTCATGTGGCGTACTCCGTCCACTTCGTGGACTCCGTCACTCGTGACTTCGTCACGTCGTAGACTCCGAGTTCAGGCGCACGTACTCCGGGGTGAGGTCGGCCGTCCGCACGCATGCCCACGGCCCGGCTCCGCCGAGGTGCAGGCGCACCTCGACCTCGCGCGCCGCCAGCGCCGCGCTTGCGTCCGCGCCGGTGGGAGACCCATCGCACACCAGCACCACCCGCTCGGGCGGGTCCTGCCAGGTCGCCGCCTCGCCCCGGTCCACCGGGGGCCGACCCGCCGGCGCCGCGACCGGCTCGATGCCGGCGGCGCCCGGCCCGCCGCGGACCTCCAGGCGCACCCGCGAGGGGTCGAAGCCGACTCCGGCGCAGCCCGCCGCCTGCAGGATCCGGCCCCAGTTGGGGTCACCGCCGTAGACCGCGGTCTTGACCAGCGGGCTGTCCGCCACCCGCCGGGCCACCGTGCTTGCGGCGGCCGCCGTGCCCGCCCCGCCGACGTTGACACTGATCACCCTGGTGCCGCCCTCGGCGTCGGCGAGCATCTGCCCGGCGAGGTCATGGCAGACCGCGTGCACCACCTCGGCGAGGTCGTCTGCGTGCGGCCGCACCCCGCTCGCGCCCGAGGCCAGCAGCAGCACGGTGTCATTGGTCGACTGACAGCCGTCCACGGTGATGCGGTTGAAGCTCACCTCGCTGGCTTCTCTCAGCGCCGCCCGCAGCGCCGCCGGCTCGGCCAGTGCATCGGTGGTCAGCACCGCGATCATGGTGGCGTGCGGCAGGGCGAGGGCCGGCGCGAGCATGGCGGCGCCCTTGGCCATCCCGCCCACGGTGAAGCCGTCCGCGACCACCCCCGCCTGCTTGGAGACGGTGTCGGTGGTGCGGATCGCCGCGGCCGCGGCCGCGCCGTCGCGGCCCAGGTCACGGGCGGCCTTGGCCACCCCGTCGGTGAGCCTGGCGACCTCGATCGGCACCCCGATGACCCCGGTCGAGCAGACAAGCACCTGCTCCGGCCTGCAGCCCAGCTCGGCGGCGGCGCGGCGCACCGTGACCAGCACCGCCTGCTCCCCGGCCGGCCCGGTGCAGGCATTGGCGTTGCCGGAGTTGACCACTACCACGCGGGCGTCGGCGGAGGCGGCCAGCCGCGCACGCGACCAGATGACCGGCGCGGCCAGCACCTGGTTGGTGCTGAATACCCCGGCGGCGCTCGTGGCCGGCCGCCCCACCACCAGCGCGAGGTCGGGCGCCCCGGAGGGCTTGATGCCGCAGGCCACCCCGGCGGCGGTGAAGCCCCCGGCGGCGGTGACCCCGAGACCGCGGTCGACGCGCATGGTCACGGCGCTCACGGGCCCGGCGGGACCAGGTCGAGGGCGGCGGTCTCCGGCAGGCCGAGGGCCAGGTTGGCGCACTGCACCGCCTGACCCGCGGCGCCCTTGACCAGGTTGTCGATGGCGGCCGCGGCCACCGCCCTGCCGCTGCGAGGGTCGGCGGCGGCGGCGACCTGGACGCGGTTGGTGGTGGCGACGGCGCGGGTGGCCGGCCAGGACGCCGGCGTGCCGGGGCCGACCAGGTCCACGAAGGGCTCGCCCCGGTAGGCCGCGGCGTAGCCGGCGGCGAGGTCCTCGTCGCCGACCCCGGGCACGAGCGCCGCGTAGCAGGTGGCCAGCAGACCTCGGCTCAGCGGCACCAGGTGCGGCGTGAACGAGACCGCCACCGGCCGCCCGGCCGCCCGGCCCAGCTCCTGCTCGATCTCTGGGGTGTGGCGGTGGCGGCCGACGCCGTAGGGGGTGACGCTCTCGTTCGCCTGCGCGAACAGGTACGCGTCCTTCAGGGAGCGGCCGGCGCCGGTGATCCCCGACTTGGCGTCGACCACGATGCCCTCCGGCTCCACCAGACCAGCCGCCACCAGGGGGGCGAGCGCGAGCAGGGCGGCCGTCGGGTAGCAGCCGGGCACCGCCACCTTCGTGGCGCCGCGCAGCTCCTCCCGGTACAGCTCGGGCAGCCCGTACGGCCATGCGCCCAGCTCCTCCGGATGGGCATGCTCGGCGCCGTACCACGCCGGATAGGCGGCCGCGTCGCGCAGCCGGAAGTCGGCGGAGAGGTCGACGGTCAGGCGTGCCCCCGCCTCCGCCACGCGCGGGGCGAGGGCGGCGGCCTGACCGTGCGGGAGGGCCATGAACAGCACGTCGGCGCCCTTGTCGAGCCCTTCCTCCAGGGAGCAGAAAGCGAGCTCGCCGTAGGCGGCGGCGAGGCCCGGGTAACGCGAGGCGACCGCCTGATGGGCCGTCGACTCTCCGCTTGCCCAGATCACCTCGAGGTCCGGATGGCGGGCCAGCAGGCGCAGTAGCTCTCCGCCCGCATAGCCGGATGCGCCGAGGACCCCGACGGACCCCTGGCGCGTCCGATGGATCTCGCGGGTCTCGCGGATCTCGCCACTCATGAGAATAACTATTCATCATTCCCTCATAATATGCAAGCATCGCACGTTGTAGCGCCGCTTCCTGCGGTATTCGGTTGCGGGAAGCGGGTGAGGTATGCAAGGCTCGATGGAGTCAGCAGCCGAGCAAGCCAGGCGAGCAGCAAAGGAGCGCGACGAGCGGTGCGAGTCCGGCCGGGAACCGATACGGACGCCGCATAGTGCTCCCCGAGATTTCCGACGAGCAGCCTTTCGCCTACGGCGACGGCGTGCTGTGCGTCGGCGGCCTGCCCCTCGACCAGGCGATCGAGGCCAGCGGCACGCCCGCCTACGTCTACGACCTGGATGCGGTGGCGGCTGCCTGGCAGCGGGTCGCCCGCGCCTTCGCGCCCATCAGCGGGCAGGTGCTGTACGCGGCCAAGGCCAACTCGAACCTGGCGCTACTGGCCCGGCTGGCGCGCCTTGGCGCTGGCTTCGACGTGGTCAGCGGCGGCGAGCTGGTCCGCGTGCTGCGCGCCGGTGGCGACCCGGCCCGCACCGTCTTCGCCGGTGTCGGCAAGACTCGTGAGGAGCTGGAGCTCGCGGCGGGCCGGGACGTGCTCGTCAACGTCGAGTCGGCCGACGAGCTGGAGGCGCTGCGGCGGGTCGCCGCCCACCTCGGCCGGCAGGCGCGCTTCGCCGTCCGCGTCAACCCCGACGTCGAGGTCGACACCCACGCCTATATCCAGACCGGGCACGACGAGGCAAAGTTCGGCGTGCCCGTGGAGGTCGCCCACGACCTGCTGAGCCGCGCCGCCAAGGGGGAGCTCCCAGAGCTGGCCCCGGTCGGCGTCCACGTCCACGTGGGCTCGCAGCTTCCAGACCCCGACGGGATGGTGACCGCCGCCAGGGTCGGCGTCGAGGTGATCGAGGCGGCCCGCGACGCCGGTCTCGACCTCGACTGGCTCGACGTGGGGGGCGGGTTGCCGATCGACTACCGCGGCTCGCGCCCGCCGCTGGGGCCAGAGGCGTTCGCCGAGGCGCTGGCGCCGGTCGTCGGCGGGCACGGCATCCGGCTTGCGGTGGAGCCGGGTCGCTACCTGGTGGGGCGCGCCGGCGCGCTGGTCGCTCGCGTGCTGTACCGCAAGCACCGCAGCGCCGGCCGCATGCTGGTGGTCGACACCGGCATGCACCACCTGATCAGGCCGGCGCTGTACCAGGCGGTGCACCGGATCGTGCCAGTGCGTGCGGCGGAGCCGGTCCTGCCGACCGAGGTGGTCGGGCCGATCTGCGAGTCGGCCGACGTGCTCGCCGGCGCCGCCGACCTGCCCGACCTGGAGCCGGGCGAGCTGGTCGCCATCCTCGACGCCGGCGCCTACGGCATGGTCATGGCCTCCAACTACAACTGCCACCCGCGGCCGGCCGAGGTCGTGGTAGAAGCGGGCGTGGCGACCGTGGCGCGCCGCCGCGAGACCTGGGAAGAGCTGCTCGCATGGGAGGCGCCGCTCAGCCCAGGCAACCGCTGAGCTGCCGCTTGGCCCCCGCTGAGCGGCGGCTGGGCGCCGGTGCCTCTGGAGCGCCGGTCAAGTAGGCGGCGCAGCATGCAGCGCCAGACCATACGTGCAGCTCCCAGCCCTGCGCGCCGCCCCCGGGCGGCCACCCAATCACCTCAATACCGGCTACTTGACCGGCGCTCCAGCTCAGCCGCCCGCCAGGGTGGTCTGCTGCTCGGGCGGCTCGTGCCCGATGACGTGCAGGCAGCCCGCGCTCGGGACGAACACCGACTCGCCGCCCGTGTCCCAGCGCACCGTGATCATCCTGCCGTCGATTCCGGTCACCGTTCCGGTCCTGGTCACGCTCCCGACCTTCTCGGACTCGATCTGGACGTGGTCGCCGACGCTGACCATGGCTGGACCTCCTGTCCTGACCGTGAAGGAGACGTCGTTCGAGTGTGCGGGACACCCCGCCCAGCTTCAAGCTCGAGTGCCGCCAGCCGGAGCGTCCATCCGGCCGGACCCCGGAGCCTCGGGGCCCGGGCCGCCCTGGCGGCCCCCGGACCTTTCATCTCCGGCCGGGTACGATGGGCACGTCAGCGGTACTCGGTCGGAGTCGTGAGGGCGGCATGGCGGAGGTCCTTCTCGACGACGTGTCGCGGGTGCACGGGGATGGGGCCGTCGCCCTCGCCGGGCTGAGCCTGCACGTTCGCAACGGCGAGCTGCTGGCGCTGGTCGGGCCGTCAGGCTCTGGAAAGAGCACCACCCTGCGGCTGATCGCCGGCCTCGAGCCGGTCACCACCGGCACCATCACCATCGGCGGCCGGGTCGTGAACCACCTGCAGCCGCAGGAGCGCAACGTCGCCATGGTTTTCCAGGGCGAATCCCTCTACCCCCATCTCACCGCCGGCCGCAACCTGCGCTTCGGGCTCGAAGTGGGCCGCGTGCCCAAGCAGGAGATCGACCTGCGCGTGCAGGCGGAGTCGCGCGTGCTGGGCGTGGCGCGGCTGCTCAACCGCCTGCCGAGGGCGCTCTCCGCCGGCCAGCGGCAGCGGGTGGCCGTGGGCCGGGCGACCGTGCGGGTGCCCGCGGCGTTCCTGCTCGACGAGCCGCTCACCCACCTGGACGCCGCCCAGCGCAACCACCTGCGCATCGAGCTGGTCCGCCTACTGCGCGGGCTCGAGGTCACCGCCATCTACGTGACCCACGACCAAGCCCAGGCCATGGCGATCGGCGACCGCATCGCGGTGCTGCGCGCTGGCCGCCTCGAGCAGGCCGGCAGCTCGCGGGATCTCTACCGGCGACCGGCCAACATCTTCGTGGCCAGCTTCCTCGGCACACCGGGCATGTCGCTGCTGATGGCGAGCCTGGAGCGCGACGCCGACGGCGACTGGATCGTCATCGGTCGGCAGCGGCTCGGCTTTCCCGGCGTGCCGTCCGGCCCACTGCGCTCTTACCTGGGCCGGCGGGTGGTGGTCGGTCTGCGGCCAGAGCACGCCGGCGACGCCCGCCTGGCGCCGGACGGGGCGCGGGGCCGGCGCCTGCGCCTGGCCGTCTTGCGGGTCGATCATCTCGGCCCGGAGCAGCTGGTCGCCTGCGCCGTGGACGTGCCGGCGATCACGGTCCCCGACGCTCCCGAGACGGCAGGGGAAGAGAGCCGCGGCAGCGGCGGCGCCGAAGGCGCCACCCTCCTCGCGCGCTTCCCGCGCCACGCCACCGTCCACCGCGGCGAGCTTGTCGACCTCGCGATCGACGTGACGCAGCTCTCCTACTTCGACCCCGCCTCCGGAGTCGCCCTTTGGCACCCGACCTGAGCCCACTCGCGTCCCCGAGGAGGCCCGCCTCGACCCTGCCGGCGGCCCCTTCCGGGTCTGGCTGGTCCGCGCCCCCGAGCCCAAGACGGTCAAGAACCGCGTGCACATGACTTGAGGTCAGAGGCGTCCGGGCCGATCCTCGGCACCCGCCAACGCTCTGCGCCCGCCACCGGCGAAACTTTGCAGTCCACCTCCGATGCCCTTCCGCTGTAGACTGAGCGGTAGACGATTCCCGCGACAGGGTGGAGAGCGCAATGGCATCGACGACCGTGCGCGTGACCGAGCATACCCACAGAGTTCTGCGCGAGCTGGCCGAGGCCACCGGCGAGCCGTTGCAGCAGGTTCTCGAAGAGGCGGTCGAGCAGTATCGTCGCGAGCGGTTCTTCGCCGACCTCCAGGCCGCCTACGAGCGCCTCGCAGCCGACCGGGCCGCCTGGCAGGACGAGCTGGCCGAGCGGGCAGAGCTGGACGGCACGCTGGCAGACGGCCTCGACGAGACGTGAAGACCATCCGCCGTGGTGAAGTCTGGCTCGCCGACCTGAACCCAACCCGCGGACGCGAGCAGACCGGCCAGCGCCCTGTCCTCATCGTCTCCGCTGACCCGTTCAACCAGAGCCCAGCCGGGCTGATCATCGCGGTCCCGCTCACCACGCGCAGGCGGGGCATCCCGACTCACATCGAGGTTCGCCCGCCGGACGGAGGGTTGCGCGATGTCAGCTTTGCCATGTGCGAGCAGCTCCGCACACTAGCGGCTGACCGACTTGCTTCCCGTCCGTTCGGCAGTGTGTCCTCTGCCGTCCTGCGCGCCATCGAGGATCGCCTGCGACTCCTGCTCGTGCTCTGATCGCCCACGAGCCAGCAGCCGGACGTAGAAGGTCGTTCACAGGCAATCGCCGAAGGCGACGAGTTCTGCGCCGTCCCTCTCACGGAATGACGCGGGTCAAATGCGGCGGTACATGATGTGCAGCCCGACGTAGCCCTTGACCGGGTGGTGGAAGCCTTCCGGCACGGTCGCCAGCACCTCGAAGCCGAGCGATCGCCATAGCGCGACCGCCCGGGTGTTGGTCTCTACGACGGCGTTGAACTGCATCGCGCGGTAGCCGTCGGCGCGCGCCTGCTCGAGGACGTGCTCGCCCAGGGCCCGGCCGACGCCACGCCCGGCGTGCGCTGGATGGACCATGAAGCCCGCGTTGGCGATGTGCGCGGCGGGCCCGCCGTGGTTGGGGTGGGTCTCGGCCGTGCCGAGAACTGTTCCGTCGGGGTCGACCGCGACCACGGTCCGGCCGCCGGGGGGCTCGTGGAGCCACATCGCGCGGGCCTGCTCCTCGCCGAGGTCGCGGTCCCAGGAGAAGGTCTCGCCGGCGGCGACGATGCCGCGCATGAAGGCCCAGATCGCCGGCCAGTCATCCGTTGTCGCGTCCCTGATCAGCATGGATCCAGCATGGTGGCCCTCGGACCGGCCCGCAAGCGGGTTCGGATGGTGCCTCGACGCCGGCCCTCTGCGGACAAGGTCCCTCCATTCGTGGCCGGTCGCTGGCGTACGACGTTGCGGACGGTCTTTGAGACGGTCTTTGAGACGGTCTTTGACAGGCGTGAGGTGACGCGGACATGCTGAGGGCGTACCTGGTTCGCTTGCCTGGCGATCCGCGGATGTTTCCCGTGAAACCAAGCGGCTGGTGAGGCTGGCGAGGTAAGAGGGAATCCGGTGCAAGACCGGAACTGCCCCGCAGCGGTGAGCGGGAACGACCGCCATCAGGAGCACTGGGGTGATGAGCCCTGGGAAGCGATGGCCAGTAGGTATCCCCCGGCCACGGCGGGGGCGAGCGTGGCCGGCAACGCCTGCCGCGGCGCCCCGACCACCGGACGGCCCGCAAGTCCGAAGACCTGCCAGGTGCCCGCGGAACTGCGCGGCCACCGTCCGAGGCGCCTCGAGGGAGGGCACCCATGACAAGCTCGACCATCCCCGGCTTCCCACGTATTGGTCCCAGACGTGAGCTCAAGACCGCCGTCGAGAGCTACTGGGCTGGCGGCCTGACGGCCGGGGAGCTGGACCGGACCGCCCGCCAGCTCCGGCGCGACACCTGGTCCTTCCTTCGGGAGGCGGGGCTCGAGCAGATCCCGTCCAATCACTTCTCCCTGTACGACCATGTGCTCGACACGGTGGTCATGGTCGGCGCCGTCCCGGAGCGCTTCCGCGACGGGCTCCCGCGCACGGCAGCGGGGACGCTCGACCGCTACTTCGCGATGGCCCGAGGTCGGCAAGGCGCCGCGCCGATGGAGATGACCAAATGGTTCGACGTCAACTACCACTACCTGGTCCCAGAGCTCGGTCCCAAGACGAGGTTCCAGCTCGACGCGAGCAAGCCGCTCGGTGAGCTGGCCGAGGCGAAGGCGCTCGGCATCACCACGCGGCCGGTGCTGCTCGGCCCGGTGACCTTCCTGCTCCTGGCCAAGCCAGCGTCCGGCGCGCCGGCTGGCTTCGACCGCCTGCAGCTCCTCGACCCCCTACTCGAGACGTATGCCGAGCTGCTCGACGAGCTGGAGGCGGCCGGAGCCGAGTGGGTGCAGCTCGACGAGCCCGCCTTCGTCCAAGACCGCTCCTCCGCCGAGCTCGACGCGCTGGCTCGCGCCTACGACCGGCTCGGCCGTGAGCCGCACCGGCCCAAGCTGCTGGTCTCGAGCTATTTCGATCACCTCGGTGAGGCGCTCGGCCTGCTCGCGCAGGCGCCAGTCGACGGGATCGGGCTCGACTTCACCCGTGCGGGCGCGAGGAACCTCGAGCTGCTCGCGCGGACCGGCGGGCTGGGTGACAAGACGCTGGTCGCCGGCGTCGTCGACGGTCGCAACGTGTGGGTGAGCGGCCTGGAGCGCTCGCTCGCCACGCTCGCCATGCTGCTCGGGCTTGCCGGCGAGGTGGTGGTGTCCACCTCCTGCTCGCTGCAGCACGTGCCGGTCGACCTCGAGGCCGAGACCCGCCTCGATCCCGAGGTGCGGCCGTGGCTCGCCTTCGCGCGCCAGAAGGTCGTCGAAGTGGTCACGCTGGCCCGGGGTCTGCGCGAGGGCGCCAGCGCGATCGCCGCCGAGCTCGAGGCCAACCGGCGGGTACTCGAGACGCGGCGGCGGTCGGAGCGGACCCGCGACCCGGCGGTGCGCGAGCGGGTCGGCGCGGTGGGCGAGGACGCGCTCCACCGTGCCAGCCCGTACGAGGTGCGCCGCAAGGCGCAGCAGGCCCAGCTCGGCCTCCCGCTGCTGCCGACCACGACGATCGGGTCGTTCCCGCAGACCCAGGAGGTGCGGGCGGCGCGGGCGGCCGCCCGCCGCGGCGAGATCGGCTCAGGCGAGTACGAGGCGCGTATGAGGGAGGAGATCGCCAGGATCGTCCGGCTCCAGGAGGACCTCGGCCTGGACGTGCTGGTGCACGGAGAGCCCGAGCGCAACGACATGGTGCAGTACTTCGGCGAGCTGCTCGAGGGCTATGCCTCGACCGATCACGGCTGGGTGCAGTCCTACGGGTCCCGCTATGTGCGGCCGCCGATCCTTTACGGCGACGTGCGGCGCGCGCGGCCGATGACCGTTGCCTGGACCGCCTATGCCCAATCGCTCACGACCAGGCCGGTCAAGGGCATGCTCACCGGACCGGTCACCATGCTCGCCTGGTCGTTCGTGCGCGACGACCAGCCCGAGGCAGAGACCGCGCGGCAGGTGGCCCTCGCCCTGCGCGACGAGGTAGCCGACCTCGAGCGGCGCGGCATCGGGATCGTGCAGGTCGACGAGCCGGCGCTGCGCGAGAGGCTGCCGCTGCGGCGGGAGCGCCGCGCCGAATACCTGGACTGGGCGGTGAGCAGCTTCTGGCTGGCGACCGCGGGGATCCGGGACGAGACGCAGCTCCACACCCACATGTGCTACTCGGAGTTCGGCGACGTCCTCGACGCTATCGCCGCGCTCGACGCCGACGTGGCCTACGTCGAGGCCGCGCGCTCCCGCATGGAGCTGGTGCGCGACCTGCGTGGGACGGGCTACCCGAAGGAGATCGGGCCGGGCGTGTACGACATCCACTCCCCCCGGGTGCCGACCGCCGCCGAGATGCGGGAGCTGATCGAGGCCGGCCTGCGTGTTCTCCAGCCCGCCCAGGCATGGGTCAACCCTGACTGCGGCCTCAAGACACGCGCCTACGACGAGGTCGTCCCGGCGCTGCGCAACATGGTCGAGGCCGCCGTCGCGGTCCGCGGGCGCCTCGTCTGAGACGCCCGGGACCACGTCATTTCGCGGTGAGGCGGGGCGATCGGCGGAAACCCGGGACCCGAAGCCCCACGGCTCCGGTCAAAGGGTAAAGTTCCCACGTCCCCCGCCTCACCGGCAGGTCAAGGGTAGCGCCCAGGCCCGACAAGCGCGACCATGACACGGCGTGCGCGATGGCCGGCCGAATGCCGACGGCCCCGGGCGCGGCGAGCGCCAAAAATTCCTGGTGGCTTTCGAGGACGCCGACGGCCTCACGCTGTGAGGCAATCACGGCGACGCGCTCGCAGGCGGCGCATGGATTCTCACGCCGGGCCGTTGCCGTTGGGCGTGGTCGGAGCGACCAGGAAGGTCAGCATTTTCATGGCGCGTCGTAGAAGAGCAACGCCAGTACGCTGCAAAAACGTTCGGATCTGCCCGCTGACCTGCGAAAACGACCCCTCGCCGGGCTTTCCAAGGTATAGCCTGACTCTATGTGACTCTACGGGCGGGACGGACCCGCTGCGGACCCGACGCGGACCCGGGACAAGCGATGACGGCGACCGGGCGGGCCTCCCTACTGGCTCGCAACCCCGAACCCGCCTCCACGCTGCCCTACCTGCTGCACCTGCCCCTGCCGGACGAGCCGCTGCTGCTCAAGGCCCGAGCGCGCTGGCCGCGCACCGCCAAGGTCTACTGCCACCCCGCCGACTCTTGGCCCGCCGACGTCGAGGTGCTCGAGGAGGTGCCGGTGCGCTCGTGCCTGCGCCGCGGCGTGGCGATTGACCTGGTCCTGGACGGCCCAGGGAGAACCGCTCCCAGTTCGTTTTCACCCGCCTGCCGGACCAGAGAGGGCGGGAGGCGATCTTCTGGCAGACCGCCCACACCACCAGCCAGGCCCGCCCCGGCGTCCGCGTGCCACGCCGCCGCGCCGGCGGCCACGCTGAGCTGGACATCCTGGTCGACACGCGGGAGCGCTACCCCTGGCGGTTCGCCCACCGGCACGCCCGCACCCAGAGCGCCAGGCGCTGCCCGTCGGCGATTACGCCGTCGAGCTCCATTGGGACCTGGTGGGGGTCGTGGAACGCAAGACCCTGGCAGACCTGGCCGGCAGTCTGGTCGACGGCGGCCTGGCCTATGTGCTAGCCGAGCTGGCCTGCCTGCCCCGGGCCGCGGTCGTGGTGGAGGACCGCTACTCGGGCCTGTTCAAACTCGAGCACGTCAACGGCGGGTGAGTCGCCGAGCTGGTGGCCGCCATCCAGGTCCGCTACCCAGCCGTGCCGATCGTGTTCGCCGAGTCCCGCCCGCTGGCCGAGGAGTAGACCTTCCGGTCCTCGGCGCCGCCCTGGCCTACGCCCAGGCAGCCAGCGAAGCTGGCTCCTGAGCTTCGGGCTGACCCAGCCCCTCCACGCTTGCCGGCCGGAACGGTGTTGACAACGATTGGTCCCTTCGGCATGACCCGGCCGGGGGTCCGGAGGGCGCGTGCGCCGCTACCATCGGCAGGCCCTCACTCTGGAGGTGTTCGTGCCGATCGACTGGACGGCGACCGCCGGGATCGCCGGGAAGGTGCTGGGACCGCTGGGTTCGTTGACGCGCCGGCTGTTCCGCCAGGACTGGAAGTCTCGCCTGCTGCGGGAGGCCCACAAGGGGACCCGCTCGAAGGCGCTTGGCCGTCTTCGGCTGGTCAGCCGCCGGCGAGTTCGGCGGTGGCTTGCCGACCCGACAACCCGGGATCGTCTGGCGGTCCCAGGCCAGGCCGGCACGTCCGAGGAGCTGGCCGCCGGACTCCGTCGTGCGCTGGCACCGCGTCGGTGGCGCTGGTGGCCAGCGCTCCCCGCTGCCGACCGGCAGACGGCGGTCACCGCGTTGGTGCCAGCGATCACCCGTGGCTATCTGCGCGTCCAGGACGCCGGCCCCGCCGCCGACGTGGTCGACCGTCGCGCCGCCGACCGTCATGCCGAGCTGACCGGCGAGGTGCAGGCCGTGCTCGGCGTCCAGGCGCTCCCTGAACGCATCCCCCAACTGCCCCCGATCTGCAAGGTCCCGCTTGGTCGGCTTGCGCAGCAGGACCAAGCGCTGGCTGGGCGGCTTGCGCAGCTGCTCACCGATCCGTCCGTGCGGCCAGTCACCATCGCCGCCGACCTGACCGGCAGCCCACCAGACTGGCTGGGAGCAGCCCCGCCGGCCGCGTGGATGGTCGTGGCAGAGTTCGCCACAGCACACCACCATCAGCCGGCTGCAGCGGTCGGCTTCGAACGCGCCGTGGCCGCAGGTGCCAGCCCCCGGGCGGCCTGGCTGGCACGCGCCGCGCTGGCCGCCCACGCGGCAGAAGCCCCGGCGAAGGCCCGTGCGCTGCTGGACGGCATCACCGACCACGACCACCCCCTCGTGCGGGCCACCCGTGCGGTGCTCGACAGCGACTGGGATGCGGTCCAGGCCGCCGCCCACGACGCCGACCCTGCGGACGAGAACCACTGGCTGATTGAGCTGCTCGCCGCCAACGCGGCTGGGCTGAGCGGCCGGCTGGACGACGCAATCGACCAGCTCGAGATGATCCTGGATCGTGACGAGCAGGCCAGCGTCGCGGCGCTCGAAGCTGCGCGGCTGCGGGTGCAGCGCATCTCCGGCCACGCCAGCTCCCGCTGGGCGCATGACCTGCGACGTGCTCGGCAGCTCGCCCTGCACGCCCGCGACACCCGCCGGAACTGGCGAGGGCCAAGCGACCAGGCCGTGGCGCTCGCCTGCGAGGCCAGCGCGATCCTCAACGAGTGGCCCCGGGTGCTCCAGCTCGCCCAGGCCCCACCCGCGGGGGAGGCCCTCGACCTCGAGGCCGCTTCCCAGCGGGTGCTGCGCTGGGTCGCGGAGGCGGCGATCGTGCGCCGTGACACGCCGCTCGCGGCGGACGTCATCGGCCGCATCCACGACGAGTCGATCCAGGCGCGGCTAGCCGCCGAACTCGCCGCCGCCCGCGGTGAGCCCGCCGACCAGGTTCGCGCCGGCTACGAACGCGCCTACGAGCTGGCCGAGGACGACACCCAGCGGCTGGCTGCCCAGCAGGGCCTGGCCAGTCTTGGGGTCTGGCCGCTCCCCGGTTTCGACCAGGTCCGCGCCCGGGACGAGACCGCCGCCGACCACCTCGCCGCGCTCAGTGACCTCGCCCGCGGTGACCACGCAGCAGCCATCCAGCGGCTCCGGCGGTGGTCGCGCAGCAGCACGCCCGCGGCACGGCTGCTCGCCGAGGCGTACCGGCGCGCCGGTCGGCCCAATGACGCGGCCGAGGTGCTGCGCCGGCTGCACGAACAAACGCACAACCCTCGCGACCTGATCGATGCCGCCTTCACCCTCGACGACGCCGGCCAGACGACCGACGCAGGGGCGCTCATCAAGGAGGCCTTGACCACGCTCCCGCCTGATGCCGCCGACCGGCAGCTGATCCGCCGGGAGCTGATCAAGCGGGCTGCGCAGGATCAGCGATGGGCGGCCGTGGCCGATCAGGTGCACGCACTGCGCGCCGAGGGGCTGGCCGAGCCTGCCGACCGGTGGCTGCTCATCGGCGCCATGATCAACCAGCAGCAGCTCGACGAGGCATGGCAGGAGCTGCGCGAGCTGCCCCCGCTGGAGCCGAGCGACGCCCAGCAGGCCCGAGCCTGGGTGGAGCTGCACTTCCGCCACCGGCACATCACCCCCGCCATCGTCGACCGTGCGGTGGACCTGCTCGCCCGATGGCCCGACGACGAGGCGCTCAACCACGCCGTCATGCAGCTCGTGCTGGTCGGCGGCGCGAGCCTCGAGCTGCCCGAGGCAACCGCCGCGCGTGCCCGCACGGCCGTCACCGACATCCTGGACCGGTTCCCTGGCCACGCGATCCAGCTCGACGCCACCGATCCGAACACGCTGGTCGCCAACCTACGGACCATGCTGAGCGAGCGTCACGAGCGCGCCGCCAAGGCCGTCCGGATGATCACCGAGCAGAGCCAGCCATACGGGCTGCTCGCCAATGCCGCCGGCCGGCTCTACGCCGAGATCCTCATCCTACGAGGCGCCGGCTGCCTGCCCGCCCATCCAGCCGCCCCGGACTTGGCCGCCCAAGAGGAGGCCGCCGCCCACACCGCCTTGGATGGACCGGTCGTGCTCGACACCAGCACCCTGCATCTCGCCGCGCTCGTTCCAGACCGTTGGCCAGACCTGGCCGGCGCGTTCACCAGCGTCGCGTTTCCCCTGCCCGCCGCCGCTGACCTGCTCGCCACCCGCGACCTGCTCGCCCAGCGAACCACCGACACTCTGGGCCTCGACCCCACCACCGGCAAGCTCCAGCTCCTGGAGGACACGCCCGAGCATGTCGCTGAGCTCGCCGCGCGGGCGGCGTGGATGACCACGCAGGCCAATGAACTCGACTGGGTCCCCTACGACCGGCTCGCCCGTCTCGCCGACCTGGATGGTGATCGAACACGGCCGTGGCTGGCCGCCGTCGACCTCGCTGCGACCCGCCAGCAGCCTCTCTACTGCGACGACCTTGGCCTGCGACGGCTGGCCACCTATCTCGGCGTCCCGACCTTTGGGACCGTCGCGCTGCTCGGCGCTCTCGTCGCCGCCGGCCGGCTTCCCACTGATGCTCTCAGCACGGCGATCGGTGAGCTGGCCCCCTACAGGGTCGTCGACCTTCCCGTCGACCCGGCCCGGCTCCGCGCCCTCGCCGTCAAGGAGGGCTGGGCGCCGGTTCCCGCCGCCTACCCCCTCACCCGCCCCGCCATCTGGCAGCAGCACCTTGACATCGCCCGTGACTTCTACCAGGAGGGATGCCGCCGTGCCAGCCAGCTCGGCGACGAGGCGCTCACCGGGTGGCTGCAGGCTGCCGCACTAGGGCTCACCCGCACCGTGGCGACGCCCTACCGGACAACGGTGCTTGGCAGACTGCTGACCGCCACAGTCCTGGGCGTCCACGCCCATCCCGACCGGTTCGCGGTGCTGCTCACCGGGGCCCGCCGAGCTGCTACCGAAGTTGAGGCGTCCGACCCGCTGCCCGCCACCGTCCGCGAGCTGTACACCGCGTTCGGCCAGGGGATGGCCCCGGACGCTGCCGCACGCCATATGCTGCTGCTGTGCACCGCGTTGCCTGCCGCTGACCGACAATTGGTCACCCGCGTGCTATTGCTCACCGAGGAGTAGGAACTTTCTCGACGGACAGCTCGCTCCGGTGACAGTGAACAGCGGACAGCTTTGAACAACCCACATTAGCGGGCGATGGACAACCTCGGCGCGATCGGCGGGCCACTGCTGGCGCTCGGCCTGGTCGCCCTGGTCGGGGTGCGCAGTGCGGTGCTGCTGTCGATCATCCCTGGGCTGGGGCTGCGGCGGCAATCGTGTATGCCAACCGCCACATCCGCCGCCCGGCCGCACGGGCGCGGGAGCCGATCCGGCTGCGGGTGCGGCCGGTGCTGGCCGCCGGGCGGCCGGGTTCCGCTGGGCGATGTGGCGGGCGACCGCCTCGGGGCTCGGTCGGGCGTAGCGTTCCAGCGAGCGGACCAAGGCGTACCGGGACCGGGCGAGCCCCGAGGCAGCGTCGGACTTCATAACAGGGAGATTGGGCGTCAACGGAAGGCCGGTTGGAACATGTTCACTCAGGCGCGCATCCTCGTCACGAAGACGATTACCCTGGTGGTCGACGTCACGGACAGCCCCTCTTGGGACACGCCGTGGCAGGACAGCCAGGCGGGTGAGGAGCTCGTCGCGGAGGAGTCCTGGCCAGGCCGCCCATGGGGATCGTGGCTGGGCGCGCTGCTGATCGCGCGTTGGGGGCTTCAGGTCGCAGTCGAGGAGGCCAAGGGGTTCCGCGCGATTCTCGATCCGAAGGCTACCTCGTATACCGCCGACGTTGTCTGCCGAGCCGTCCTTGAGTCCTCGTCGCTGGCGTGGCTCCTGGAGCCTGCCATCGGCGCAGACAAGCGCCTCGCCCGGTGCCTGGCGTACCGGATGGGCAGCGCGCAGCGGACGCTGAACGCCATCAACCACCTCGGTCTCGGCCTGCAGGAGGTTCGTTCGGAATACGGGGAGCTCCCTGACGACGTCGCTGACCAGATCGCACGCCTTGGGCTTACGTACAACAAGGGTCCACAGGGTCGACCGATCTGCGATGGGGAGACTTGCCCGAGCTACACCGAACGCGTCGCGGCGCTGGTCGGCCGGGTCTGGCCGCAACAGAGGATGCCTTATGCGCTGCTGTCCGCGGTCAGCCACAGCCAGGTTCTCGGCCTTACGCGCAGCCTCGTGCAACCGCCAGGCGAAGCGAAGACTCGGCGATGGTTTCCAGACGCGCACGGCGCCGCCGTCTGGATCTGGCATGACACCTATCTGGTGCTTGCCGCGCTCACGCTGTCAGCCGAGCGGGCCGCGAGGTTTCTCAATCTGCCTGAGCAGGTCGAGGCCCTGCGGCACTGGGGTGAGGGGTTCACCCGCGAGATGGTGGCGCTGCGTCCTACGGACTGAGCCCGGCCTCGACGGTGGCGATGGTATCGCTGGCGCTGGGTCGGTCTGCACCTGACCTACTGGCTGCTGCCCAGCGCGGTCGGGCTCCCGCTCGTCGCTCGTGCGCTGGCCCGCCACCCGTGGCCTCGCACCTCATTGACCCAACCACACCTAGGCGTCTCATGCGACGTAGATCCTCAACACAACCGCAGCCTCGGGTTTGCGCAACAGCCTCAGGAGCATCAAGGGGCGCGCCGGCGGCGCCGGGCAGGCTGCTCCTCGGCGTCGCCAGCGAACTCGCGGACCATCTCCTCGAGCTCGGCGACGCGCCGCTCCAGGTCCTCGATCCGCTCCCGGCCCGCCTGCCGGCCGCTGGCGCGGCGCAGGCTCTCCCGGGTCCGCGGTCGCTGGTCGTAGCGGCCGACCCGCTCGAACATCTCCCGGGCGTCCACGCCGAGGATGCGGGCCAGAGAGACGAGCGTCTCGTCGCGGGGGTTGGGCGTGATCCACGGCCCGTCCGTGGTGCGGCGGTAGCCGCCATTCTCGAGCGCGACGAGCGTCTGCACGCCTATGCGGGCCTCACCGGCGAGCCGGGTTCGGGTCATGCCCCGCTCGACGCGGGCCGCCTCGAGCCAGCGGCCGAAGTCCGTCCAGCGGAGCAGTTCCTCGTGGGACTGCTCCAGGCCATCCCCGGTGCTCATCAAACCGTCCTCGCTCGGTCGATCACTGGAGGTTAGCGGTGATCAGCATACGTGAACCACCGTGAATCGGGGAGTATCGCTAGGATCGCCTACAGCCCGTGCTGAGTGAGCACCTGGCGCCCTCGCGCCGTCTGAGGGCCCTTCACGCGCCCCGCGTCTCCCCCGCCGCCGGGTATCGTGTCCCCATGGCGCTTGTTCGGTGGGCACGCAGCCACGCCGAGGACCTGTTGGTCCCGCTCGGCGCTCGCTGGCTGCACGTCCAGGCGGTCGCCGAGCGGGCCCGCCGGGTCGCTGGCATGCTACCCGAAGGCGACCAGAACATGCTGATCGCCGCCGCCTGGTTGCATGACATCGGCTACGCCCCGATGCTGGCGGCCACGGGGCTTCACCCACTGGACGGCGCCCGGCACCTGGAGGACCTGGGAGTCGATCGCCGGCTCTGCTGCCTGGTCGCGCACCACTCGGGCGCCTGGTTCGAAGCCGAGGAACGCGGACTCGCGGCCGAGCTCGGCGCCTTCGACCAGGAGCACGGGCCCGTCATGGACGCGCTGATCTACGCCGACATGACCACGGGGCCAAGTGGGGAGCCGCTCGATTTCGAGGCGCGCATTGCGGAGATCCTCGGCCGCTACCCGCCGGACCATCCGGTACACCGGGCGATCAGCCGGTCCCGCCTGGTGCTCGCTGCGGCGGTCGAGCGGACGGCCCAGCAGCTTGCCGCTCAGCCGATATAGGGCACGGGGCGCCGCTCGAGGTAGTGCTGGATCCGAAGCCACATCGAGGGGTGCATGTTCAGCTGGCTAAGCTCCGCCGGAGCGACGTAGCGAACCTCCTTGGTCTCGCTGCTGGTGCGCAGCTCCCCTCCGATGGTCCGCGTGGTGAAGCAGATGGAGCACTGCTGACGGACCTCGCCATCGTCGTAGGCCATGACGTGATGGGGGTTGGTGTAGATCCCCACAACGCCTGTGACCTCGACCTTGATCCCCGTCTCCTCCAGGACCTCGCGGACGACCGTCTCGGCCATGTACTCGCCCAAATCCATCCCGCCGCCGGGGAGCGCCCACAGGTCATTGTCGGTCTTGTGGACCAAGAGCAGCTCACCGCGGTCGTTGACCACAATCGCGGTGACCGAGGGAACGATGCTGTTCGCCGGCGGCGCCGCCGGGTCGTTGTAGTAGTCGATGCGAGCCATAAGCGAACCTCACGGGGTAACGGGCTTGGCCAGCTCCCAGACGCGATCAAAGGAGGCGAGGTAATGACGGAACAGTCGGCCGCCCGGGAGCTGGCGCAGGTGTAGGACGGGAGACTGCGCCGCCGGCGCCCCGTAAGCATGGGCGTTCACCAGCATGTCGTCATCGAACCGGAAGATCGAGTTGTAGAGCGCCGTGGCGTGAAAGCGTGTCTCGACATCGGCCGCCTCAAGCGCTGACCGCAGGTAGGTCAGGCTGAGACGGATGCGCCCGGCCATGCCCTCGCCGATGCCCTCCTCCTCCCCGCGCAGGCGCACCGCGTCGGAGGCTGGATCGCCAAGCGCGAACCGCACGCAGACCCCATCCCGGGCCTTGTCGATGAGCGTCCGGGCGAGGTCAGGATGTCCGTCCGGGAGGAACAGCCCGGCGTACACGAGCACGTCCAGGTGCTCGCTGGCGCTTTCGATGAGGGCGTGCCAGAGGGTGTCCGGGACGGCGCCCCGGTTGGGGTAGAGGGTGACGAGCTCGGCTTCGCTGGCAGACCTGACCCGGACGCCATCCAGGACCTCGGGCCAGAGGTAGGACTCCTCAGCCCGCAGCAGCGCCGCGACAAGCTCGCGGTGTCGTCGGTGCGGGAGCCTGCCCGTTGAGATCCAGCGCTCAACGGTCTTGCGGTCGACGCTGAGCCTACCGGCCACATCGCCGATGCTCAGCTGAGCTGCTGCGATGCAGCCCCGGAGTCGTTCGTTCCCCATGCTCCCGCCTCGGGACGTTTGAGGACTCAGAGACGTTCTGATCGTCCCATGGGTGCAGTTTCGGCGTCCACGCTGCCTCCCCGATTCTGGACCAACCCCCGGACATAACCGGAACAGCGGTAGCGCGCTGGTCACGCCTGTCCGATTCGAACGGCCCACGGTGCGCGCTACCGCCCGTGGGCCCTTTGCATGGAGGAGGCGTCGGCCCGTGAGCGTCGGCGAGCGCATCCAAGTCCAGCATCTTGCCTCGTGGCGCCTACTCGGTCGGCCGGGTTGCTTCCCGCTCGGAGAGCCATGCATCGAGTGTCGCTCGGCGATAGAGCACCTTGCGGCCGCTCTTGATGAAGGCCGGGCCAGTCTCCAGGCGGCGCCAGCGCCGCAGGGTGGGCACCGAGCAGCGAAGCAGCGCGGCCGTCTCCTGCTCGGTGAGCAGTTCGGCACTCTGCTGACCCATACGCAGTTCCCTCGTGATCGCGGGTTGACTTCTGTGATCACGAATGATAGCGTACGCACGTCGGAATTGGAAGTGCCCCGGCGGCGAACAACGCGACTGGCATCGCGCGCCACCCCGGGGCCGGCACCAAGGAGTAGCCCCTTGGTACGGCGCCAGCCTACTGCGCCGCGCGTCCTGGCCGTCAACGGCCAGGACCCGGCACTCTACCAGCGGTTCGAGGCCATCGGCCGCCCGCTTGGTCCCGTCACTCACTGCCGCGTCAGCCTCGGCCCCGGTCAGCGCTGGGTGGACTTCGACCACCAGCCCACCGAGGCCGAGCTGCGCGCCCTGGTCGACCCCGAGCGCTCCGAGCAGGACGACTTCCAGATCGAGGAGCGCCTGACCCGCGAGCACTTCGACCCCGGCATGGACAACGGCGAGCCGGGGGGCGGTGAGGACTGGTGACCGTCGCTCGCAACGGCCGCGCCCGGCCCACCAGCCAGCGCCAGCCGGCCCCGGCCGCGCCCGCTGACGACTACGCACCGATCGTCGGCGGCATGGTTGCCTGCCGGAAATGCGCAGCGCTGTTGCTCGACACCCGGCCCGCCCGGGACCAGCACACCGCGTTCCACCAGTCCCTGCGGAAGATGTGGGACGCCCTCGGGGGCCGGTCATGAGCCCCGAGGAGCGCCTCGACGCGCTCGAGCGCGAGAACCAGCGCCTATACGACGTCCTGGAGCGCCTCATGGTCGCCGTCGAGCGCCTGGCCGGCATCGAGCCGCCACCACAACCCACGATGCCCCGGCGGCCGTGCCGCGGCCCGCTTCCCCACCGGCGCGCGCGAGGCGGTGGCCGGGAGATCCAGGCCCTATGACCGCCATGCTGCGCTCCCCCGTCCTCAGCACGGCCCGCTGGCGGGACCGGGCGGCCTGCGCGGCACCTGGCGTCGACCCGGAGTGGTTCTTCCCCGCTCCCGGCCAGCAGGGCAAGCACGCCAAGCGGATCTGTGCCCGCTGCCCCGTCAAGGCCGAGTGCCTGGCCGACGCGCTCGCCGTCCCGGAAGCAGACGACCACGGCGTCCGCGGCGGGCTGACCGCCCGGGAGCGCCTCCGGCTTCGCCGCGAGCCCGCGGGGCGTGCCCGGTGACCGCCGCCGAGCTCCTCTCCCCCGCCGCCGGGGTCAAGCCGGTGCACCGAGTCGAGTGCGCATGCGGCTGGGTGGGCTACCGCCTCAACCCCTGGGGCCGCGACTGCCCGGCCTGTGGCACCGACGGGTCCAAGCTGCGGCCGGTGTGGCTGGCCGGTTGTGCGCCCCGGCGTGGCCGCTGCTGCTACCTGGCGGAGATCTGGCCCCCCTACCAGCACGCCTCCCATTACCTCGGCTTCACCACGGACCTGCGCCGGCGCTGGCCCGAGCACCTGGCCGGCGGCTACGACCCCACCACCCACAAGAACCACGGCAACGGCTCGCGGCTGCTGGCCGCCGCGCTGCACGCCGGCTGCCAGGTCGAGCTGGTCCGCGTCTGGCACGGCCAGCAGGCCCGCGCGCTCGAGCAGCGCCTCAAGCAGCGCCGCAAGCCCAACGCCGGCTCGCTGCGCGCCGGCGCCGCCCGCAGCCTCAAGCCGCTGTGCCCGGTGTGCAGCCCGGACGGCTGGTGGCGCCGCTACCCGGACCTGCCCGACCCTCCCCCGCCGCCGCGGCCGCGCCGGTTCGTGCCTGACCCGGAGGTGTGGGACGCCGACGCCGAGTGGGACCAGACGTTCCCGGAGCTCGCGTACGGCGGGGGTGCGCCGTGAACGGCTACCAGTGGGGGCCGCCGACCCGATGGGGGCCGCCGCCGATGGGCCGTTCCGGGCCGCCAGTCGGGGCGCTGCTGCTCGTGGCGGTCGTGGTGGTGTTCCTGTACGGCTGGAAGCTCGCCCCCGCCGCCGGTCGCGCGTGGGCGGACCTCCAGACCGGCCACGCCCCGTTCACCCTCCGGCTCCCCAAGGTCACCCTCCCCAAGCTCCCCGAGCCTCGGCCGCCCACCGCCAGCGGGGGGAGCCGCGCGGCGGTCGCCTACGCCAAGGGCCAGCTCGGCAAGCCCTACATGTGGGGCGCCAACGGCCCTGGCGCGTTCGACTGCTCGGGCCTGGCCTTCCGCGCCTGGCAGGCCGCCGGGCTCGGCTGGCCCGACATGACCGCCGCAGCGCAGTACGCCTGGCTCCGGTCGCGCGGTGCCACCATCCCCGGGCCGCCCGCCCCGAGTGATCTCGTCTTCTACGGCGACCCCATCGGGCACGTGGCGATCGTCAGCGCGCCCGGCCAGATGATCGAGGCGCCCGGCCAGGGCGAGCAGATCCACCAAGTCCCGGTCCGCAGCGGTTACCGCGCCGCCCGGCCCGGCAGGGCGGCGCGGTGATCGTCCTCGAGCTGCTGCGCAGCCGCGCCGGCCGCCTCCTGGTCCTCGTGGGCGTGCTGGTGATGCTGCTCGCTATCAACGCGGAGGCGTTCCAGTCCGCCTACCAGGAGCGGCTGGCCGACTTCGCCCGCCACGGCGCCCACAAGCCGCACGGCCCCCGCCGCCCCGCTCCCCCGCCGACGCCGCCACAGAGCCGGGTCGGGATCGCCGACATCCCGAGCAGCTACCTCGCCCTGTACCGGGCCTCGGCCAGGTCGTGCCCGGGGCTCTCCTGGGACGTGCTGGCCGGGATCGGCAAGGTCGAGTCCGACCACGGCCGCTCGAGCGCGCCGGGCGTCCATTCCGGCGTCAACGCCTTCGGCTGCTGCGCCGGGCCGATGCAGTTCAACATCCGCAACGGCCCGCCGAGCACGTGGAACCGCTACGGCCGCGGCAACGTCTACGACCCGCGCGACGCGATCCCCGCGGCCGCGCGGCTGCTGTGCGCCAACGGCGCCCGCGGTGGCCGCGACGTGCGCGGCGCGATCCACGCCTACAACCACGCCTGGTGGTACGTGGACCAGGTCCTCGCCCTCGCCGGCTCCTACCAGGCCAGTGGTCGCTGATGCGCCGCCACCGCCAGCCGTGCTGGTCCTGCGGCCGCTCGACCGCGTTCGCCGAGCTGGTCGAGACGCACGTGCGCGGCGGCCAGACCAACCGCGAGGGCTGGTGGCTGTCGGCCGACCGGGTCGTGTGGCTGTGCCCACGGTGCGCCACGCCGCTGTTTCGGTCGTCCCGCCCTATCCGCGAGGGGAGGTGACGCCCCTGGCCGCCACGCGCTGACGCGCTTCCCCGCCATCGACCAGGGGCGCGAACCCGGACCCGATCACGGACGGACGCGCCCCGGTCGCCACCCACCACCCCGCATGAGCAGGAGGTCTACATGTTCACCATCCCTACGGGCCGGCCACGCCGGCGCCGGCCCGTCCTGCGGCTGCTGGCGGTCGCCGCGATCGTCGTTGTGCTCCTGGCCGTGCTCGCCTTCGTGGCCGGCCGCGCGAGCTCGGCGCCGGCGACGCCCACCACAACCACCACGGCGGGCGCTACCTACACCCCGGCGCCGGCCGGCCCGCCCATCACCGACCCGAACGGCCAGTGGATCCCCGAGCCTGACCCGACCTCGAGCGCGGACGGTGAGCGCTGATGCTGACGCGCCCACAGTCGCCCTGGACGCCGTTCACGGATGCGCCCACCATCCCCCACCGCCGCCGCGCCAGGCTCGGCCTCGCCGAGCGAACCAGGTGGTTGTGGCTGGTGCCGCTCGCCAGCGGCTTCCTGGCCGTCCTCGGCTACGTCCTCGTCTGCGACCCCGGACCCGGCCTGTCCGACCGGGCCTGGCTCACCCTCGCCTTGGCCGCCGGGCTGGTGGTGCTGCTCGCCGTGCACCGCCGCGGCGGCCCGCTGCTGCGCACCGTGCGGCTGCGGCGCGTCCTGGCCGAGTACGCCCTGGTGGCCGTGCTCGCCGTGCTGCTGGCCACCAGCGGCGCCATACACCAGCCCAAGCCCAAGCCGAACCCGTCCACTCCCGCCAGGCCCGGGACGGCCGCCGCGGCGCCGGCGCGCTGCCCCGACCCGTCCCTCGCGCACGCTCCGAGCTGGCTCTCGTGCGTGTGGCATCGCGCGATGGACCCGCCCCCCTCCCCCACCCCATCCGCCACGACCAGGAGGAACCACTGATGAACTTCTCGGAGCTCCCCACCAGCCTGCGCCGCCTCCTGGCCGTGGCGCTGCTGCTGGTCGCCGCGATCGGCGCTGGCGCGTTCACCCTGTCGTTCGTCGCGCTGCGCGAGGTCGCCGCCCAGCCCCAGGCCGGCTGGGGCCCGCTCGCCTTTCTGTTCCCACTCATCATCGACGGGCTGCTGGTCGCCGCCGAGCTGGTCCTGGTCGCCGCCTCCATGCTGGGCCGCGAGCGGCTGCTGCCGCTTGGGTTCGTGCTCGCCGCCGGCGCGGTCACCATCTGGTTCAACATCACCCGCGTCCCCGCCCCCGTGCGGCCGGTCACCGCCATTCCCCCGCTGGCCAGCATCGGCGCGACCATCCTGATCGCCTACCTGGTCAAGATCCTCGCGGTGGCGCTGGGCAGGCCGCTGACCTACGTCCCGCCCCCCCAGCAGGCCGGGTATCTGATGTCCCCGCAGACCGTCGTGAGCCGCCTTCCGGACGGCTCCTACGGCCTGCCGGGAAGTCCGGTTCCGGGCTACGGCCCGGGCCTGCCCGGCGGGTGGCCGGCGTATGGGCAGATGCCCAGCGCAAACGGACCCGGAAATCCTCAGATCGGACCCGCTGAGGTTGACGAGGCGACCAAACGGCGGGCGGTCGAAATGTACCTTTCCGGGCTGCCAGCGGAGCAGCTCGGCGTGGCGACCGGAAGCTCAGTCGTGGTGGGCGTCGCCGCTCAGGGGATCGCGCTCGACGAGCGGTACGCCCGCCGCATCCTCGACGAGTGGAAAGCCGCCCACAAGGCCGCCAACGGCGCTCGGCAGACGCGCAAACGCTGATCGCGGCCGGCAGCGGGGGAGCCCGCCCGTCGCCGTCAGCGGCCACAGCAGGAAGGACTGACCATGCCCCGGATCGTCATCACCATCGGCAGCCATGACCCCATGAAAGCCGGTGTGCTCCCCGCCTCGCCGCTCGGCACCATCGGCCCCGAGGGGCAGGTCACCGTCGGCCAGCTCATCCTCCGCGGCACCGCGACCGCGCTCCGCGTGCTCGCCGACCGGCTCCAGGAGGCCGCCGACCGGGCCGAGGCCGAGCCGCCGTCACAGCGCCAGCTCGAGACTGAGTAGGAGGCCCGACCGGTGAGCAACGACCGCCAGGAGATCTACGTCGCCTACCAGATCACCCACGGCCGCCGGCCGGACGGCTGGTGGTTCGTGGTCGAGATCCCGGGCCGTCCGCCCGAGGAGCACGGCCCCTACTCGACCGAGGACGCCATGCTCGACGACAAGCTGGCCCGCATGGAGGAGTTGGAGGCCGGCATCGTCGAGCCGTAGCCCGCGCATGTCCGGCATATGCTCTTGGGTATGAGATGGCCCGGCGCGAGAAGCGCTCGCCCGGGCCCGGGCGACCCCTCGAGGAGGGATCGACATGCGCAAGGCTACCGACTGGCTTGCGGAGCGACAGTTCGCAGCGCAAGGCCGCCTCTTCGGCATCAAGATCTCCGACGGCGTCGTGTCGCATCGCAATCAGAGCGGCCCGATCGCTGGTGCGCGTGCCACCGTCGAGTCCGTCGGTGAGCTGCAGAAGCGCCTGCTCAGGAAGAACAAGGACGAGCGGCAGATCTTCCTCACCATCACCGGCAAAGACGACAGCTACACGATTCTCGTCGAGCTGAAGGGCGATCCGAAGCATCAGGCGAGCGCGCGCCAGTTCGCGGCCCGGTTCAACTCGCTCGTCGCGTCATCCAGCTAGCCGCAGCCGCCCTGGAAGGAGAGACCAGCCATGATCCGCCGCGCTCCACCTTCTGGGGGCTCGTGGGCGCCGTGTTCGGCCTCCGGGCGGCCAGCCGCGGCCCTCGCGCCCTTGGCCGCTACGAGGCCGGCAGGATGGCCAGGCGCGCGATCCGACGCTGGCTCTGCTAACCTCGCGCGCCGGCTAGTCTGAGCAGCTATCCCTTCTTGACGGGCGGGCTCGCGGATCGGCGCCGGCGCGGCCGCGGCAGCTGCTCCCGACGTTCCGGCGCGCTCGGGTTCGGCCGCGGGGTTTGCTGAGGAACTGATGGCTTCTCGGGCTGCGACGGGGGCTTCTTCGGATCAGGCACGGTTCACCTCTTCCAGAGCATAACGAGCCAGACCACGACCTCGGCGGCCAGGGCGATGTTGGCGACCTGGAACGCCCCGAACAGCGGTCGCATGTTATCCTCATTGGCCTTGAAGTCAGCCTCCAGGTGCTCGGCGAGCTGCTTGTACATCGCCCACACGGGGGCCGGAGGGTCATCCTCGATGTAGCTGCCGATGATCACGCTCGGCCGGGTCCGGAAGTACCACTCCCTGCGGACCGCGAGGATATACATCACGGCCCCGGCCGCTACAACGAACAGCGCGATCGCCAGCCAGGCGAACCCGGATGGCCGGCGCCCCTGGAGGGCGAGGCCACCAAGGAACGAGGTCACCAGGGACGCGACGGCAAGCAGCGTTCCGGCGCGACTGCGAAGCCCGTCGAGGACGGACTGCTGCTGCGCAATAGCGCGAAGCCCTTCCTGGTGGGCGAGCTTGTAGCCCTCATGGTTCGGCTGTTCGCTCATGGCGGCGAACCTATCAGCTGCCGGCCGGCCTCGTGCGCCGGCCGGCGAGGGCTGCCTACACCTCGTCAACGAGGCCCTAGTCGTACTCGAGGAGGTCGGCGGCGCCCTTGAACTCCGGGTCCGGCCCGAGCCGACCATCGGATTTCACCCATCCGGCGGATGCCAATGACCACGCCCGCCCGGCTACGCTGAACGGGATGCTCCCGTCCCCCCTCACACGGCAGCAGACACAGCAGCGCTGCCAGTGTGGTCGCTACCTCGCCTGGCCGCGCACACCGACCGGCCACGCACCACCACGGTGCTGCGCGTGCATGCAGCCCGCCGACCAGTGCACCTGTCAGCCCACCGACCAGCCCGCCGAGGGCTGCCTCGGCATTGACCTCCTCGCCGACCCGGCCGATTGCGAATAGCCATGGCAGCGCCGTCCCGCCGCGAGCTCGCCCGTCAGCAGCTCGAGTTCGCCCGCGACGGCCGCCAGCATCTCACTCGCCTCGGCGACCAAGCCACCGAGCGGGAGTGGGAATGGGCCCGCATCAACGAGTGGTCCGCCTACTGCCAGGCCCGTCGCGCCGGCCTCAAGAACCCCGAGATCGCCCGCCTCCTCGGCGTCAGCCGCGAGGTGCTGTGGGAGCGGCACGGCCGTCACTACCCGCCACCGCCCTGACCGGTGAGCGGGTGCAGCGTAGCTGAGGCAGCAGGCCACGCGGTTGATGCTGGCCCGGCTGGCAGCCGGGCGGGCAGGCGTCGTAGATTCCGCCGACCATGAAGCGCCTGAAGAACCTCACCAATAGGGTGATCGTGGCCGCCGGTGTGGTGGTCGTGCTGCTCGCGGTCGTGCTTGTGGTCCCGCGGCTGCTGTACCCGCCGCTGCCGGCGTCGCGTTTCGCCAGCGTCGCCCCAGACAAGCGCATCGAACTGGAGACCAACCGGCTCAAGCTCCAAAACGACGCCCGGACCACCCTGCTGCAGGGCTTGGCTGGCGGGATACTGCTGCTTGGCGCTTACCTGACCTGGCGCCAGCTACAGGTCAACCGCGAGGGGCAGATCACCGACCGCTACACCAAGGCCGTCGACCAGCTTGGCCATGCGGAGCTTGACGTGCGGCTTGGCGGGATCTATGCGCTGGAGCGGATCGCCCGTGACTCGCCAGCTGACCGGGCCACGATCCGGGAGGTGTTGACCGCCTTCGTCCGCGGTCATGCTCCGTGGCCGCCGAGGCTGCCTGGCCAGTACGTCGCCACGGCGCCGATCGACCAGGTGTCATCCCTGGGGGAGCGGGCCCCCGACGTGCAGGCGAGCCTAACAGTGCTTGGCCGTGGCGGCTTCGGATCGCTCGATAGGGCTGACCGACTTGATCTGAGTGACACCGATATGCGGCGCGCGAACCTCTACCTCGCCCACCTGGAAGGAGCGATCCTGATACGCGCCCACTTGGAGCGGGCGGCCCTCATCAGTGCCCACCTGGAGAAGGCGACCCTTTGGCGTGCGCACCTGGAGGGCGCCCACCTCAACGGCGCCCACCTGGAGAGGGCGCGATTGGAGGCCACGTACTGGAGGGGGCGCTGGCCGAGCGTACCGTCTGGCCTGCTGGGTTCGATTGGCGCGCAGCCGGAGTCATTGTTGCGGGCGAGGATGCCGCAGCGAGCCCACCACAGCAGGCCTAACAGCAACCTGCCGCCTGGACAGCCTGCTCGAACATCAGCTCTCCCGCGGCCCTGCTCGCTCGGCTCGTAGGCGGCGGCGGTCACCGGCCCCGCCCTTTCCTCGGGCGCTTGCGGCGCGCCGCGCGGGGCGGCGGGTTGGGGTTGCCCCAGCAGTACGGATGCCACGGCTGGCCGTCCGGCCCGGCCGTGTGGCTGACGCGACGGCAGCGGCGGCAGCGGCCCACCTCCTCGGCCGACCATCGCTGCCGCCAGTTCCAACCGGCCGGCATCTCGGCCTGCCCGGCGGCGAGCCGGTCGAGCTTCGCCTCGGCGTCGGGGTCGTCGTTGGCGACCTGGAGCACCCGGAACAGCGAACCCATGCGCTCCTCGTTGGCGTCGAAGTCGGTCTCCAGGTGTTCGGCGAGCTGCTTGCGCATCTGCCAGGCCGGCGCCGGCGGGTTGCCCTCGACGTACTGCCCGATGATCACGCTCGGGCGAGTCCGGAAGCGCCAGCCCGGCCGTGAGGCGAGGACGTACAGCACAGCGGCGGTGGTGATCAGGAACAACGCGATCGCCAGCCATGCGAGCCCGGTCGGTGGTTTGCCTTGCAGAGCCAGGCCGCCGAGGAACGAGGTCACCAGCGACGCCACGGCAAGCAGCGTCCATGGACTCTCCCCAGGAGACATACGACGTTATGGGCATTACTGCAACTTCGTTGCGGGACGTACGTCGATTGGCCCATGCACGCCACCCGGGAGGTCCGTGATACTTCGATGGTTACTCATCCGCAACGGCAAGTTGACCTGAGATGAACCGGCTATCGACACCTTGTCCGACTCGACCCATCCACGCTGGCGACAGCGGACTCGCTGGGATGGCCAAATAACTTCGGAGAGGGGGGGATGTGGACGTCATCGTCACGCCTTTCGAATTGGTTATTGGTGCTTTAGTTGGCCTAGCGATCTTGGCGCTCTGGCTATTCAACCGCAGTCGCGACGAGTCGCACCGGCTGCCGATCTCCCATGAACTACTGACAGTACTTGTAAGCGCCGCCGCGATTGCGGCCGTCCTAACCTATCGCTCACGGGTCATCACTAGAGAGCCGCTTCTTTTCATCGCAACGGCGGGAACCGTGGTCACGTTCATTGCTGTTGTCACGAACCTCATCATGACTCGGCGTATGCGCCAAGAGATGCACGACGTGTCCGGAGAATTCGGGCGGCAGATGACAGGCCTCGGAAATCTCCAATTCTACCCTACGAAAGACGAGACAATGGAGGCATTGGCGCACGAAACGCATGGCGCGAAGGAGAAGCTGATTGCGACGCGATTCTCGCCCGCGGATATAAGCGTTGAAACAGATTATTGGGCAACTATTAAGCAGCGAGCATTCGATCCCTCAATTCTCTATATCCGGATCCACTGTCTCGCACACATGGAGAAGAGCGCCATCACTGGCGTATGCAGGCTCATTGAAGAGTTGCGTGGCGCTCAGAGGTTCCAACTGGCAATCGCAATGTTCAATAACAGTTTCGAGATCATCATTGCCGACGAGCGGGAGTGCATATTTTGCTTCAATGATCTTTCCATGACTATTCGTAATGGGTTTCGCCTGGATTCCGTTCAACCGAATAGCGCCCGAGTGGTAGCGAACTTCGATAGTACCCTGCGCAGCATGTTGGAGGATTGTCATATTATCGTTGACTTTGGAGAGTTCGTACAGACAGCTGCTGATGTCCGCGCCTTGCAGAGTTACCTGAAGAGAATCCATGAGGACTATCGTGGTGGGCGCTTGCCAAGGCCTATCCACACTAGCGAAATGGAAGAATACCTGCGGACGAACGTCTTCCAAGCAGTCCGAGACGGCTGATTCTAACCAGTCCTGCATTGTGGGGTGACGGGCTTGGGGTGAGGTAGGAGGATCGCGGCATGAGCACGACACGACCTCGAGCACGGTCAGCGCGCCGGCGACGAGCAGGCGGGCGGCCTTGTTCTCGAGTGACTCCCGGGCGCGGGTCACGGCTCGACCTCTGTCGGCTGGAAGTGGCCGCCGCAGTCGGCATGCCGGAAGCCGGTCAGGTCGGTTGTCCGCTCGACCCCGCAGCCGTCGCAGCGCCACACGGACCGCCCGACCGGCGACTGCGCGCCAAGGTTCAACACTGATGGCGCCGTGGCGCGTATTCCGTTCGGCGATGCTTCCGGCTCGCTGACCTGCGGTTTCTCCCCACTCGAATACGCGCCATCGGGTGCGCTGTTAGTGGCGGCGCGTATTCCCGGGCGCTTGTTCGGCAGTGACCACCAGGACGGCCCGCGCCCACGCCTGCCCGGCGCGGGCCGCCGCTCCACCTCGACCTGGAGCGACTCGCTGGCGCGCTGCACGGTCCGCCAGGCAAGCCCCCGAGCCTCGGCAAGGTCACGCAGGTCCTCCGCCGGCCGTGGTCCGCCGGCGAGCTGCTCGGCCAGGAACGTCTCGGCGCGGTCCTGCTCGGGTGAGGGCCGGTCGACCGAGTGGCCGAGCAGACCCTCTGCCGTGTGGCTGGTGGCGCCCTCCCATACCACCCGGGCGGTGTCGTAGAGGTCGTCGCCGACGATGCGGTAGGCGAGGCTTGCCGGCTTGGCGGCCAGGTTCGACTTGGAGACGGCCAGCACGCGGCGGGTGTCGGTCTCGTCGTCGGGGTCGGGCGCGACGAGCAGGCCGGCGCGCGCGGCGCCGACGATCCCGATCGAGCCGCCGCCCCTGTACAGCGGGTTCGCGCTAGGCATCTTGTTCAGGTGGCGGACCACCAGCACGGCGACGCCGGTCGACTCGGCGAGCAGCTTGAGGCGGTACAGGGCCCGCCGAACGTCCTGGTCCCGGTTGCTGTTGACCTCGGCGCCGAGGAAGGCCATCAGCGGGTCGACGACCACCAGGCCGTAGCTGGCTTCGGCGGTGAGGTAGACCTCGATACGGTCGAGGTCGGCGGGGATCTCCACGGGCCGGGGGCCGCCGTCGTCGGTGACGTGGTCGACGATGTCCACCAGGTCGAGGTTCGCGCCGGCGACTTCCAGGCGTGGGCGGATGGTGTCGGCGACGCCGTCCTCGGCCGAGAGCAGCAGCACCTTCATGGGTTCGTCGGGGAGGTGGCCGTCCGGCATCGGCGAGGCGGTCGAGACCCGCCCGGTGAGGTCGATCGTGATCGTGGACTTGCCGAGGCTGGGGTCGCCGTCCAGCACGGTGAGCTTCCCGAAGGGGACGCGGCCGGGCCATAGCCAGCGGACGCGCTCGGGCTTCATGTCGGCGGCGCGGATGGTGGCGAGGCCGCGGGGGTCGCCGTTCGGGACGGTCGCGCCAGCGATGCCGTGACCAGGGTCCACGAAGGGGCTGTAGCCGCTCACTGACCACCTCCCGCCCTGCGCTCGAGCGCGTCGACGCGGCTGCGGAGCTGATCGACCTGGTAGCGCAGCGCGGCGTTCTCGAACAGCAGGTTGGCGGTGATGGATTGGAGTACCTCGACCTGCTCGGGCAGCACCAGGGCCTGGCGGACGTAGCCGCCGGCTAGCTCAAGCAGGGTGCGGGCGTGCTGCGCCTCGACCTGCTTGGCGTCCGGCTCGAATGGCGGGGCGCCGTCAGGGCCGGGTGCTATGCTTCGCTGGTCTAGGGGTTGTGTGGAGCGGCCGGGTGTGGGCGCCCGGCCGCTCTTGTTGTCTAAGGTCATGCGAGGCTCCAGTCGGGGGATCGGCCGGGGCGGGCGTGTCCTCGCTCACGCGCCGCCCCGGACAAACAGTCCGGGGTCGGGTCAGGCGGCGGGGGGTGCCTGGTCGGTGTGCTGCTCGATCCACGCCTCCACGTCAGAGAGCCGGTATCGCAGGAACCGCCGGCCCGACTTGATGGCGCGCGGACCGTATCCGCGGTAGCGCCACTGGTGAACGGTCTCGACCCGCACCCTGAACATCTCGGCCAGCTCCTCGGCCGTGAGCAGCCGCTCCATCTGCATCCCCTTTGCCTGCTGACTACTGCTAACGATCACTGATTAGTGGTGATCGGTAGAGTACCATAGAGCCGCGCTTCAATGGCGACTAGTCGAGCGAGGAGGCCAGGCGAGGATGGCCCATGTCGAACGTCACCACCGCAAGCCATGCGCCCGGGCCAGCTGCGTCCATGGCTTCACCAAGCACGCCAAGAGCGCCGAAGGCGCCTGCACCGTCGCCGGCTGCGCCTGCCCCCAATGGCGCGCGGCCGCAGGCGACCGCGGGACGTGGCGGGCACGCTGGCGCGACCCGGTCGGCAGAGAGCACGCCCGAACGTTCCGGCGCAAGCTCGACGCGGACAGGTACCTCGCCGAGGTCGAGCACGCCAAGCTCAAGGGCGCCTACGTCGACCCGAAGCTCGGCAGGACCCGCTTCGGCGAGCTGGCCGAGCGTTGGCACAACACCACCGCTGGCCTCAAGCCCTCGACGCGCCACGCCTACCGGGTCCTGCTCGACCTGCACGTGTTGCCGAGCTTCCGGGACGCGCCAGTCGCCCACGTGGACCGGCTGGCGGTCAGCGAGTGGCTCGCCGCGCTGCTCGCCGGCGGGATGAGCGCAGCGCGGGCCCGTGATGCCTTCCAGGTCCTGTCGCTGGTGTTCGCCGCCGGGGTCGACGGCGGCCTGCTGGTCGCCAACCCGGCCAGTGGGGTCCGCCTCCCCAAGCTCTCCCCCACCGAGATGTGCTTTCTCGACCCGGGCGAGGTCGAGCGGCTTGCTGCAGCGATCGACCCGCGCTACCGGGTCCTGGTGAACACGGCCGCCTACTCGGGCGCCCGCTTTGGCGAGCTGGTTGCGCTGCGTGTCGGCCGCCTCGATCTGCTCCGCGGCACCTGCGAGATCGCCGAGTCCGCCACCGAGGTCAAGGGCCGGCTCGCGTGGGGCACCACCAAGAGCTATGAGCGGCGCACGGTGCGGCTGCCGCGGTTCCTGTGCGAGGAGCTCGGCGCCCATCTCGCCGGCCAGCCTCACGAGCGCGCCGAGCTGGTGTTCGCCGCGCCAAAGGGCGGCCCGCTGCGGCACTCCGACTTTATCAAGCGGCAGTTCCGCCCGGCAGTGACCGCGGCCGGGCTGGACCCCAAGCTGCGCTTCCATGACTTACGACACTCGTGCGCGAGCCTGCTCATCCGCGAGGGCGCAAGCGTGAAGGCGGTACAGAAGACCCTCGGCCACAAGAGCGCCATGGTCACCCTCGACCGCTACGGGCACCTGTTCCCCGATGAGCTGGAGAGCGTCGCGGACAGGCTCGACCGTGCCCGCGCGCACGCGCTGACGGACCCAGGGCGGACCCAGCAGGCTCCGCCGGTCGCCCAGCTAGCTGGAAGGGTGCGTTGACCTGGTGTTTTGCGTCGGCGTGGTCGGAGCGGCCAGGAAGGTCAGCAGGTCCCAGGCCGCGTGGCTGACGATCAGGGCGCTCATGGGCATGCCGGCGGCGGCGAGCGCCGACCAGTAGGCGCCAGCCACCCCGGCCGCGCCGAACAGCGTGAAATTGCCGGTGGCCACGTGCGCGCCCGCGTAGGCGACCGAGCCGGCCGCGGCCCCCGGCCAGCGGCCGAGGCGGCGGGCCAGCCGGGCGTTCACGAAGCCACGCCAGAACAGCTCCTCCGCCGGTCCGATCACCAGGACCAGCCTGGCGGCCAGCTCGGCCGGGCGGCCCAGCTCCCGCAGCCGGTAGACGCTGCCGATCTCTTCACCGCCCCTGGGGAGCAGACGGCGCACCAGCCGGTCGCCGAGCAGAAACACCCCGTACAGGCCAGCCGCCGACGCCAGCCCGGTCACCACGTCGCCGCCGCGCACGCGGGTACGGCGCAGCTCCGGCTCGCTGGCGAGCGCGAGGCTGCCGAGGCTGAGCCCGGTAGCGGTCATGCGCTGCCAGAAGACGTCGCGAGGGCCGCGGAAGGTGAGTGCGAACGCCGAGTACGCGGCGCCGAGGGCGGTTGCGAGCAGGGCGTCGCGTGGACGCCTCACTGCAGCGCCGCCGCGATCGCGATGCCGGCCACCAGCAGGAACCCGAAGGCCGCGTAGGTGACCGCGTCGCGCTCGAAATAGCTGTCGTGCACCCACACGGAATCCAGCCCGGCTCGCCTTGCCTGCTCCGCCCATGCGACCGCGTCGGCGACGCTGCCCCGGGCGGCCAGCCCCAGCCCGACCGGCTTCGAGAGCTCCGCCATCTTGTGCCCTCCTTCACAAGCTCGCTTCATCGTAACCCCATCGGCGGCCGGTGGCGGCCGGTGGCGGCACCCCGCGGGGCGGCCGGTGGCGGCACTCCGCGGGGATGCCAAGGCGACTGATCGGACCCCAGAGTGGCGGCGAGCAGCGGTCCGTGGTTCGCTCGCGTCTGACCTTGCCACCACCGAGACCACCGAGGCATCCCGACGTGACCTTCAGCGGGTCGCCACCGCCGGAGCGCGCCGCCCGGCCCACCAGCCAGCTACGCCTTTACAGCTGGCGCGACCCGGCCATCCTGGCCGCGGGCTGGTTCGCGCTCGCCGCGGGATTCGCGCAGTTTGGCTCCACGGCAGCGCTGGGCGACGTGGCCAAGGCCTTCGGCGCGTCCCAAGGAGGCGCGTCCATCGCCGCCCGCGTCGGCCTGTCTGGCACCACCCTCGGCGTGGGGCTCGCCATCATCCGTATCGCCGCACTCGGCAGCCTCCCGCTGGCAGGGCTCGCGGACCGTATCGGGCGGCGCTGGACCCTGATCGGCTGCGTCGCGCTGGGCCTCGCGTTCACCGCGTCCGCGGCGCTGAGCCCGTCGTTCTGGTGGTTCGTGGTGATCTTCGCGCTCGGCCGGCCCTTGCTGTCGGCGACCAACACGCTCGCGGGAGTGATCGCCGCCGAGGAGACCAGGAGCCGCGACCGGGTCAAGGCGATCGCTCTGGTCGCCGCCGGGTACGCCGTCGGCGCCGGCCTTACCGCCCTGCTGCGCGGGGCGTTCGGCGACGCGCTCAGCTTCCGCGGCCTGTTCGCGCTCGCCCTAGTGCCGCTGGCGGCCATCCCCCTCGTGGCTTCCCGGCTCAGAGAGCCGGAGCGCTACCAGCGCCTGCGCACCGGCGCCGCGCTCGGGGTCGCAGCCGCGGACGCGGAGCCGGCGGCGGCGAAGGACCAGACGGGGGAGACCACTGGTGCGGGGAGAGCGAGCGGCGGGCTGCGGGCACTGTGGGTCGCGGGCCGGCTGCGCCCTGGCCTCCGGGGGCGGCTGTGGGTGCTCACCAGCCTCACCTTCACGTTCTCTTTCGTGAACGGTCCGGTTATCACCTTCGTGTTCGTTTATGCCGAGAACGCCCTGGGCATGGCGAAGTCGGCGACCGCGCTGATGGTGCTGGCGGCCGGGCCGCTCGGTCTGGTGGGGCTGCTCACCGGCCGCTGGGCTGCCGACACCGTGGGCCGGCGGCGGGCCGCGGGGGTCGCGCAGGCGCTCGTCGCCGTGGCCGGCGTGATCACCTACAGCGGCTCGCCGGCGGGTGCGGTCGGCGGTTACCTACTGGCCATCCTTGGCAGCGCGGCCTATGGTCCCGCCACCGCCGCGCTGACCGCCGAGCTGTTCCCGACCAGCGTGCGGGCCAGCGTCGCCGGCTGGTTGGGCGCTGCCCTGGCACTGGGCGCGGTGGCTGGGCTGGTCGCCTTCGGGACACTGGCCGACGCGCTGGACAGCTTCGCGCTCGGCGCCGCGGTGGTCTGCGCCCCAGCGGTCGTCGCCAGCCTGCTGTTCGCCCGCCTGCCCGAGACGGTCGGCCTGGAGCTGGAGCAGTCCGCGCCGGAGTGACCCGCGGCCGGGCCCCTGGTGCTCCGGTTCTGGTCCCTCGACCTGTGCGACGCCGTCAACCAACGTCGAGCAGCGGCACCCGGATGACGATGGCACAGGCGCTCTTGGGGGGCCGTGGCCAGTTAGCGGTGGGCTCGTCCCGGCAAGCCGCCTCCTCACGGTTCCCCATGGCACAGGCCGCTCTTGGGGGCCGTGGGGGGAGCTCGCTCCCCCCACATGGATCGATCTGCCCGGCGCGCGAAGCGCGCGCCCTGGGGGGAGCGAGCTTCCCCCACGTGGATCGAGGACCGCCACGAGCAGAGCTGTCATGTAGCCAGCCGGCTCAGCCGGACAGCACAGTGTGGACTTCGGCGACCGGATAGCTGATGAGGGCGCTCGAGACCAGGCCGTCGACACGACCGACGTGACGGCCGTCCAGGAAGGCGTCGGCCGACCAGGCGACCTCGACGCGGATCTCGTAGCGACCGCGGCGCGTGTATGCATGGCCCTCGCCGAGAGAATCTGGCAGGCCGGTTGCGATGCTCGAGCTGGCGGACCCGTCGCCAAATTTCCAGCGGTATTCCGTGACCTGGAACTCAGCGTGGATGGTCGATGCGCGCAACGGCAGGTCGACCGTTCGCGTTGTCACGCCGTCACGCCGGAAATAGCCGGCGAGATTGGCCAGGCCGCGATCGGTCGGCGTGGCGTGGATGCTGCCGCCGGGCAGTTTGACGGCGCGCACCGCCGTGAGCACCTGTGCCGCCGAGATCCCCGGCCCCGCGTGGGCCTGGACGAGGCGCATGCAGGCGGCCCGCGCCATCGCTGCGCGGCCGCCAGGCTGGCGCGGGGTGCGCAGGACGAAGTGCAGCCCGGCGCCCCGGCACGGCGTCGCCGAGCATAGGCCCGCCTCCGCCGGCACCCCGTTGACGGAGCACATCACCTCGTCGGTGTAGGAGGGCGCCGCACTGGTCCGCGCCGAGCGCGGCGGCGCCTGGCAGGTGGCGGCGGAGCGGCCAGAGACCACGCCGACGTCGCCCGAGCCGGCCAGATCGACCTCGACCCCGCGGCTCTGGCACGAGACCGCCCGGACCGGGCTGGGCGCAGCCACGGTCGAGCCGGCGGCGATCAGAACCGCGAGCAGACCACCCGCCACGCGCACGAGAACCGCCCTCATGGCTCGCCTCCCTCGAGGAGCGACGCGTCGCCGAGCAGCCACTGGCCGCCAGGCTCGGGCTGCACCAGCAGAAATCGGTAGCGCTGGCGCGCGGCCGCGACCGCACGGATGAGCGTGCCGTCCTCGCGCTCGATCCGGAACGCTCGCGAGCTGAACAGCGCGATCACGATCCACATCCGCTCGGTCAGGCGCTCCAGGCTCAGCGGCTCGACAGCGATCACGCGAGCGCGCCAGACCGCCCGATCCACCAGGAGCCGGGCGATCGCCGCCCGCCCACTCCGCAGGCAGGCGCAGTCCGCGGTGTAGACCGTCTCGAGCAGGCGGATGTCTCGCCGCGCGAATGCCTGCTCGCGGATGCCGAGGATCTCTCGCAGGCGCGCAGCGACGCCGGCGCGGGCATCGAGTCCTGTGGAAGGCGTGGCGGCCGACCTGGGGGAGCCGGTCGCTGGAGGAGAGGCGGGGGAGGGGCCGTTCAGGTCGTTGCGGTTGAGGCTGCTCGGGCCGTCCAGGTGGTCGGGTCCCGCGGGGGCGCGGAGCGCGAGCGTGACGAGCCCGATGAGCAGCGCCAGCGCCGCGCCCAAGAGGGTGGGCGCACGGGCGCGGGCGGCGCGTCGCGCGGCAGGGCTGGGTTCATCTTCGATTGACGACATCGTCCACCTCGTGGCATGGGGGAGGCTCGCTACCAACGAGAGGCCGAATGCTATTGCCGGTCCGTCCCGCACACAACCAGCCGGCGCGAGAATGTGGACAACGGATCGGATCGCCGTCGCGCGGAGTCCGCGAGCCGCCACCGCGGCACCCGGGGGCACCCCAGGCTCGGGGCACCCCAGGCTCGGGGCACCCCGAGCCGGGCATCCCAGGCCGAGGCATCCCGAGCCGAGGCATCCCGAGCCGAGGCATCCCGAGCCGAGGGCATCCCGGGGCGCCCCCGGGGGACCCAGCACGGACATTAAGGAGATCTCCGGAGGCATCCTGGCCCACCGACCGATTAGGATCGGTAGCTGCGCCGCTCGCATGCTGGTCGCTCAAGCCGGGAGTGGCCCGAGCTGAGAGGGGTATGGCAGTGCAACTCGCCTCCACCCCGCTTCCTCCGAACGTGCACGTCGTCTACGAAGTCCTCTGCAGTGAGGGCCCGCAGACGGGCAGGCAGCTCGAGCTGCTGCTGGAGAAGCGAGGCGTGCTGGTCCCGGCCGGGCGGCTGCTGGAGCTCCCGCGCCGGTTTCCCGGCGTGTTCGCAATCGACCAGAGCAAGCGGCTCGCGGTGCCCCCGGCCTGCGACCGCTGCGGTGTCCACGCTTGCGATGTCTGCCAGCGCGACGTCGGAGCCCGCCCGTGCACGGTGTGCGAGCGGACGGTGTGCCTGGACTGCCGCAGCGCCGAGCCGGGCCTCGAGTCGTGCTGCCTCGACTGCGCCAAGCCCCGCCGCGCCCCGGACGCCGACCAGCGCTACGGCCGGGCCTGGGCGCTGGGCGCGGGCCGGTGGCTGCTGGTCGGCGAGCGCTCGGCCATGCTCGTCGGTGGGCCTGAAAGGCCAAGAGTGCTGGTCCCGGACGCCGATCTCGAGGACCCGGCGCGGCGGCGCCTGCGGGCGCTGGCCGCCGCGCTCCAGCTCCCCCCCGAAATCGGCCTGCGCCGGCGCGGGCCGGCGCCCGAGATCCCGGTCCCGGGGCCGGCGACCGCCTGGCTCGAGATGCGCGAAGAGGTGGCCTGGCGCTGGCTCCCGGACGGCGGCAGCGACGTCGACCTGGACGCCGCCGGCGCGCTGCCCCAGGCCGAGGGCCCGCCAGTCGTGAGCGAGGACGAGGCGGGGCTGGCCGCGCTGCTGGCGCGCCTCCGCGCCGAGGCGCCCCCACTGCCGGCCGGTGCGCTCGAGGTGACGCCTCTCCTCGAGGTCCACAACGTCACCGTCACCGTGGAGGGGCTCGAGCGGCGCCGCGAGCGCCACGAGCCCGGCGGCCGGGTCGAGACCGTGGCGGTCGAGCGGGTGCCGTTCGAGCCGAGCCAGCATCCGGCCGACCCTCCCGCCCGGCCGCTGGCCGCGGCCCGGCTCGACCCGGTGACCGCGACCGTCGACGCCGTCCACGCTTCCTGCCTGATCACCACGGCCGCCCCCGGCGCGTACGGGCGCTGGTTCGCGCCCGGCGCGCCCGGCGTCACCCTCGCCAGCGAGGTCACCTGGGGATCGGTGGTACCACTCGCCCGGCTCGCGCCGGGCACCCAGATCAGGCGGCCGAGGGAGGTCCGGCTTCCGGCCAAGGAGGACTTCGCCAGCCCGACAGGCGCGACCCTTGCCGAGCGCGAGGTCGAGGAGTCGTGGCGGCTGCTGCGCGGTCTCGAGGACGGCGGTGTCGCCGGGCCGGAAGACCTGGAGATGGTCGGCTACGAGCTGCTCCCCGTCGAGGAGCCGGCCGCGGCGGCGCCGGACGGCCTGCTGGAGACCGCCAGGCGGCTCGACCCGCTGGCCGAGGACGCGAGGGTGACGCTCGGCCTCTGCCTGGAGGTGGAGGAGCGCTGGGAGGGGCGCGGCAGCGCCCGACGTTCCTACCTGGTCCTCCCCGGGAGCCAGCCATGGCCGGTGCTGGACGACACCGGCGAGCCGGCCGCCGACTTCGGCGTCGACGAGCTGGGCCACCTGCACCAACCCGGGGCGGAGTGGATCTGCCCGGCCTGCGAGCGCGCCCGCTGCCCGGCCTGCGGTCCCGACGGCGAGCTGGACGCCTGCCCGGCCTGTGGGCAGCCCGCCTGCCAGGCGTGCCGGCTGGAGCCGCTCGAGCACGACGAGGACCAGCAGTGCGAGCGCTGCGGGACGCGGTCGTGCAGTGACTGCGGACGCACCGTCGGCGGAGTCCGATGCCGGCTGTGCCGCCGGCTCGCCTGCCGGCGCTGCCTCGCCGGCGGCTCGGACGGGCGCTGCCCGACCTGCATCGAGCTGCGTCCGGCCAGCGAGTCCGAGCTGCGGACGCTGCCCGCCGGGCTCGCGGCGGCCGGCCTCCACGTCCTCGCCTCGACCGAGGGCGGCTGGACCGTGGCGCTGCTGCTCGGGCGGCACCGGCGCGAGCTCGCCGTGCTCCACCACGGCGAGATGGTCCGCTGGGAGACCGCGGCACCGGACGCACCCGTGCTGCTCCGCGCCCTCATCGGCGCCGCCGGGGCCGCCGGCGGCGAGGTCGAGCTGCGCCAGGGCAGAGCGCTGGCGCCGTCGCTGCCGCCCGGTCCGCACCTGCCGCTCGACAGCAGGCGAGAGGACTCGCTGCGCTGGGCGGTGCTCGACCGCGACGGCCGAGCGGTCGCCGGCAGCCAGGAGCCGCCGGAGCCGTCCGGTGCCGACTCGTCCACCTCGGTGCTCGCGTTGCTGGTCGAGGAGGCCGGGTGGGAGACGATCAGCATCCCGGAGCCCGCCCCCGAGGAGGTCGCCGAGTTGCTGCGCGAGCTCGAGCCGCCACGGCTGGCGGCGCCCGGCGGCACGCTGGTGCTCGACCCGCGTCGCGCCGGCGAGCTGACCTGGGTGGACGGCGGCGGCCTGCACCACACGTCCTTCGACGGCCGCGAGTCGCGCCAGGTCGACACGCCTTGGTCCGCTGAGACGGCGCCGGCGTGGGTGGAGGACGACTGGTTCCCGGTGCCCGAGGTCGTGCTGGGCGCGAGTCTCGAGGGTGTCGGCGCGGCCGTGGTGCGGGTCGGCTCGCACCTGGCGCTGGGGCTACGGGACAGCGAGGGCACCCGCTGGACCACCTTGCGCAATAACCCGGCCGACCTGGCAAAGCTGGCTCTCGGAGCCGCCCTCGGCGAGGAGGCGGCCCTCTACGAGGTGGTGGCGCTGACCGACCCCGACACCGTCCGCGGGCCGATCCTGGTCGATGCGTCCCTCCAGCAGCGGGTCAGCGAGCCTGCGACGGAGGAGCAGCCCGGCGTGGCATCCGACGAGCTCCTGCAGGTGGCCCTGCGCCGCTTCGCGCCCACCCTGCAGTGGACGCACCCGGCCGAGGACGGTGGCCCGGCCCCGGCTGAGCTGGCGTACGCGCTGCTCCGCCAGGCCGACGAGCACCCGCCACAGCTCCCCAGGGTCAAGGTGGGCATCGGCCTGCAGGTCGAGGAGAGCTGGCTGCAGCGCGCGTCCTGGGTCAAGCTGCGTTACGAGTTGCCGCCGGGCGAGCACGAGGGCATGGTCCGCTGCGAGGCCACCGGGATGCTGGTCACAGCGGTGTCCCGCGACCGCGAGGGCCACCTGGTGGCGACGACCACCACCTGTCGCTACTGCCGCACGGAGACCTGCGTGCTGTGCGTCGCGTCGACACAGCCGTGCGCCATCTGCCAGATCCTCATCTGCGGCCGCTGCTCCTCCAGCCCAGGGCCAGACTACGTGCCGCGCTGCCCGGCCTGCGTTGACCTGCGGCGCCTGGGCTGGAAGGAGCGGCGGCGCTTCAACCGCCTGCTCGTCCCCGGCGGCCGGATCCTGGCTGGCCAGGACGCGCTCCACGGCGTGACCCTGGTGGAGTCCAGCGGCGGCTGGCAGGTCGTGCTGGACGAGCCGGGGCAGGAGCTGCCCTCGGCACTGGTCGCCACCACCACCCAGAAAGCCCGCCTGATCGACCGCATCGCCGACACGTCCTGACCTGACGGCCACTCCGCCCGAGGACTGCACCTTTCCCCGCCGCGCGCCGGCGGCGGCGGAGCGCGTGGTAGCGTCGTTGGCAAATCAGGCCGGAGGGCGGCCGCTGAGCATCACTGGAGGTGGCGGTGACCGACCAGTTGCCGCGTGGCGGCGCGTCGGTGGCCCCCGAGCCGCTGTGGACGCCGTCGCACGCGCGGGTCGAGCGCTCCAGTCTGACCAGCTATCAGCGCTGGCTCGCCGACGCGCGAGCGCTCCACTTCGGTGACTACCACTCCCTGTGGCGTTGGTCGGTCACAGACCTGGACGCCTTCTGGCGCTCGATCTGGGATTTCTTCGGGGTCGGGGAGGGCCCGGCTCCGGCGCCCGCGATCGTGGAGCGCCGCATGCCCGGGACGCGGTGGTTCCCACAGGCGCGGCTCAACTACGCCGAGCTGGCGTTGCGGCGGCGCGACGAGCACCCGGCGGTCGTCGCCGGCTCCGAGGACGGCGAGCTGCGCACGGTGAGCTACGCGGAGCTGGCGCGGTCGGTCGCGGCCGCCGCGGCGGGCCTGCGGCGCCTCGGGGTCCGTCAGGGCGAGCGCGTGGTCGCCTACCTGCCCAATGTGCCCGAGACCGTGATCGCGTTCCTGGCCAGCGCGAGCATCGGCGCCATCTGGTCGAGCTGCGCGCCGGAGTTCGGCGTCTCCAGCGTGGTCGACCGCTTCCAGCAGATCGAGCCCAAGGTGCTCCTCGCGGTGGACGGGTACCGATATGGCGGACGCTGGCACGACCGCCGCGAGGCGGTCGAGGCCATCCGCGCTCAGCTCCCGACCCTCGAGGCGACCGTGCTGGTCCCAGCCCCCGGGCAGGAAGCCGGCACGGCACGGCCCCCCGCCGGGCCCCCCGCCGCCGGCGGTGTCCTCGGCTGGGCGGATCTGCTCGCGGGAGAGGTCGAGCCACGGCTCGGCTTCGAGCAGGTCGCGTTCGATCACCCTCTGTGGATCCTGTACTCCTCTGGCACGACCGGGCTGCCCAAGCCGATCGTGCAGGGGCACGGCGGGATCGTGCTCGAGCACCTGAAGTCGCTCGCCCTGCATCTTGATCTCGGGCCGACCGACCGCTTCTCCTGGTTCACCACCACTGGCTGGATGATGTGGAACTTGCTGGTGAGCGGCCTGCTGCTGGGCGCGACCGTGCTCTGCTACGACGGCAGCCCGGGCCATCCGGACATGGAGGCGCTGTGGCGCTTCGCCGAGGCCACCGGCATGACCTACTTCGGGACCAGCGCGGCCTACGTGCTGTCGTGCATGAAGGCCGGGGTCGAGCCGGCGGTCATCGCCGACCTGTCTCGACTCCGCTCGGTCGGGTCGACCGGCTCGCCCCTGCCGCCAGAGGGCTTCGCCTGGCTGTACCAGCACGTCGACGAGGACATCCTGGTTGGGTCGGTCAGCGGTGGCACCGACGTGTGCACCGCATTCGTCGAATCCTGCCCGTGGCTGCCGGTCTACGCCGGCGAGATCCAGTGCCGCGCCCTCGGCGCCAAGGTGGAGGCATTCGACGAGCACGGGCGCTCCGTGGTCGATGAGGTCGGCGAGCTGGTGATCACCGAGCCGCTGCCGTCGATGCCGCTCTATTTCTGGAACGACCCGGACGGTAGCCGCTATCGCGACAGCTACTTCTCTACCTGGCCGGGCGTGTGGCGCCACGGCGACTGGGTCGAGATAACCAGCCGGGGAAGCGTGGTGATATCCGGACGCTCGGACTCCACCATGAACCGTGGCGGCGTCCGCATGGGCACCGGCGAGTTCTACCGGGTGGTGGAGGGACTCGACGAGATCACCGACAGCCTTGTGGTGGACGTGAGCGACCCGGGCGGAGAGGGCCGGCTTCTGCTGTTCGTGGTGCTGCGGCCAGGGCTCGAGCTGGACGGGGAACTGGAGCGACGCATCCGCGACACGGTGCGGCGCGAGCTGTCCCCGCGCCACGTGCCCGACGAGGTCCACCCGATCGCCGAGGTGCCGCGGACGCTCAGCGGCAAGAAGCTCGAGGTGCCGGTCAAGCGCATCCTCACCGGCGTGCCTATGGAGCGGGCCCTGAGCGAGGGCGCGCTGGCGAACCCGGACGCAATTCACGCCGTCGTCGCGCTGGCAACAAAGGGCCGGTGAGCAGTGCCGCCTCGTCACTGACGAGCTCGTCAGTGACGATTGGTATTTCTGGTATTTCTCGGGATCTCTGACAGGTTCGAGGCGATCAGCGCCAATTTATCAACCCGATATCGAGCCGTGCCTCTCCCTTTGCGGGATCGAACGCCTCGACTGCGCGAACCGGGTTAGGTTCCAACCACGCAACTTCCGGTGATTCCGCGATGCGGGACACCACGGAGGCAAAGGTGTCTGGGCCTCACCGTCCGCCCAGATCCCCCCTTGGCCCGGCCTCCGAGGTTGGTGCCTTGACAGTAGGAGATCGCCGACCGTTCGGGGCTTTCTTGCGGCCGGCCTCTCCCCGTCCGTGGCGTTCGTGGCCGAGTTTCATCGACCACCTGCGCACCTCAAGGAAAGCCATTGGCTATGAAGATTCGGCGCCGCCTCGGGTTCCTCGCGATCGCCGTGTCCGCGCTGCTGGCAGCAGGCCTGCTGTTCAGCGCGCCAGCCTTCGCGTGGCATGCCGACATCACGGACCTGCACGCCGTATGCCCACCCGGCTCGGACGAGAACCAGGTCGAGTTCGTCCTGGAGCTCTTCGAGAAGGGCCACACGGGCCACGTGGAGGCCGACTACACGATCGGGGGGGAGACGACCGCCCTTCCCAACAAGGACTTTGGTCCAGACGACCAGTCCTTGAGCTTCGAATTCTCCGTGCCGGGTCCGGAGAACGACGAAACGGCGATCACGGTCCACACCAAGACCTTCTTCGACGACAGCGAGCACACGCCTGAGAGCGAGGCGTCCGCCACGCTGGAGAAGTGCCAGAACCAAGAGACCACCCCCACGACGACGCCGACCCCGAGCACCGAGGCGCAGACCCCGCCGGTCGGGGCGCCGGCCCCGGCCCCGAGCACCGAGGCTCCGAACACCACCGCGGCGGCAGCCAAGGCCGAGTCCGAGCTTCCGGGCACGGGATCGAGCAACACGCTGCCGATGCTGATCGTGGGGCTCGTCATGCTGGTGGGTGGCGGTGCGGCCCTGTTCACCGCCCGCATCCGCGGGCGCCACGCCAAGTAGGTCCGACCACCGACACAACCGACCGAACCCTAAGAGGCCCCGGGCATCCCGCCGGGGCCTCTGCCTTTGCCTACCTACCTTGTGGGCAGTACGTCCAGGTCGAGGTCACTGGCGTTGTTGAGGAGGGCGGTCGCGTCGACCAGGCGGTAGGCGTAGCCCTGCTCGGCCAGGAAGCGCTGGCGGCGCTGGGCGAACTCCGTGTCGTTGGTGTCCCGGCTCACGACCGTGTAGAAGCGCGCGCGGCCTCCGTCCGCCTTGGGGCGCAGGATGCGGCCCAGCCGCTGCGCCTCCTCCTGGCGGCTGCCGAACGTGCCCGAGACCTGGATGGCCACGTTCGCCTCGGGCAGGTCCAGTGAGAAATTGGCCACCTTCGACACCACCACGCGCCTGAGATCGCCGCAGCGAAACGCGGCGAAGAGATGCTCGCGATCGCGCACCGGGGTCTGGCCGGTGATCACCGGAGCGCCCAGCCACTCGCCCAGGATCTCGAGCTGGTCCAGATATTGCCCGATCACCAGTACCCGGTCGTCGCGGTGGCGTTCGGCGAGATGGCCGACAACGGCCAGCTTGGAGCGGGCGGTCGCGGCACGGCGGTAGCGCTCCTCCGGCTCCGCCGTCGCGTAGTCCATGCGCTCCGGCTCGGTCAGGTCGACCCGCACCTCCACGCAGTCGGCGGCCGCGACCCAGCCCTGCGCCTCCAGCTCGCGCCAGGGCACGTCGTAGCGCTTCGGGCCGATCAGGCTGAAGACGTCGCCCTCACGGCCGTCCTCGCGCACCAGCGTGGCGGTGAGCCCCAGACGGCGCCGGGCCTGGATCTCGGCGGTCATGCGGAACACCGGCGCCGGCAGCAGGTGGACCTCGTCGTAGATCACCAGGCCCCAGTCCTCGCGGCCGAGCAGGGCCAGATGCGGGTAGACACCCCGCCGCCGGGTGGCCAGCACCTGGTAGGTCGCGATGGTGACCGGCGCGATCTCCTTGCGCGCGCCCGAGTACTCCCCCACCTGCCCGGGCTCGATCGTGGTGCGGGCGAGCAGCTCGTCGCGCCACTGCCTGGCGGCCAGTGTAGAGGTCACCAGGACCAGCGTGCGTGCCTGGACCGCCGCCATCGCGCCCAGCCCGACCAGCGTCTTGCCCGCGCCACAGGGCAGCACGATCACGCCGGAGCCGGCGGGCGCGAAGGCGGCCGCGGCCTCGCACTGGTAGCGGCGCAGCGCGAACTGCTCGCCGGTCGCGGCGTGGGCCTCGCGCAGCCGCAGCTCGAGCGGCGCACCCTGCACATAGCCGGCCTGGTCGTCGGCGGGCCAGCCCAGCGCGAGCAGCGCCTGCTTGAGCCGCCCCCGCTCGCCGAGCGGGACCAGCGCCCGGCCAGCGTCCAGCCGCCCGGCCAGCAGCGGACCTGCCTGCTTGGAGCGCACGACCTCTTCGAGCACGGCCGCCTGGCTCGACTCCAGCACCAGATGGCCAGCGTGCTCCGGGTCGGCGCGCAGCACCAGGCGGCCGTAGCGACCCATGGTCTCGACCAGGTCCGCGAGCAGGCTGGACGGGACCGGGTAGCGCGAGTGCTCGACCAGGGCCGCCTGCACCTGCTCTGGCCGGAGGCCGGCGGCGCGGGCGTTCCACAGCGCCAGCGGGGTGAGCCGGTAGGTGTGGACGTGCTCCGGGCTCTTCTCCAGCTCGGCGAAGGGAGCGATCGCCGCTCGGGCGGCCTCCGCCGCGGGATGGTCCACCTCCAGCAGGATGCTCCGGTCGCTCTGCACGATCAGAGCGCCGTCAGCCACGCCACACCTCCTCGAGATCGAGAGGCAGGTCGAGCGGGGTCGCCGGGGAGGCCCGGCCAGTCAGGGCGTTGCCCGCCGCGGCGGCCCCGCCGTTGCCGCCGGACGAGGCGGCGGCGCGCAGGCGGGCGACCAGCTCGCCGGGCT
>JBKPDO010000171.1:0-6131 GCA_046727955.1 bacterium
GGCCGACCCCGAGCGGGCGCCGGTCCCCGCGCTGCTCGCAGTCGGCGCGGCGCAGCACCGCCTGGTCCGCGCCGGTCTCGCCACCCAGGTCAGCCTGGTCGCCGACACCGGCGAGCCGGTCGACGCGCACCACGCCGCCGCCCTGCTCGGCTACGGCGCCGGCGCCGTCTGCCCGCGCCTGTCGCTCGCCACCGCGGCCGGGCTCGGCAAGGACGGCGACGCGGCCGCCGCCCAGACCCGCTACCTGCACGCGGTCGAGGAAGGCGTGTTCAAGGTCATGTCCAAGATGGGCATCTCCACCCTGGACTCCTACCGTGGCGCGCAGATCTTCGAGGCGGTCGGGCTCGACGCCGAGGTGGTCGAGACCTGCTTCGCGGGGACCCCCTCGCCGCTCGGCGGCATCGGCTTCGACGAGCTCGGCGACGACGTGCTGGCCCGCCTGCGAGCGGCGACCGCCGCGATGGCCCGCCTCGACAACCCAGGCTGGTTCAAGCACCGTCCCGGTGGCGAGTACCACGCCACCAACCCAGAGGTGATGCAGGCGCTCCACTTCACGGTCCGCGGCGACGAGGCCGAGCTGAAAGGCTCCAAGCGCGGCGCCCATCTGCTCCAGCAGGCGGTCAGGGGTGGCGGCTTCGAGCGCTACCAGCACTTCGCCAAGCTGGTCAACGAGCGCCGGCCCGCGGCCCTGCGCGACCTGCTCGAAATGCTGCCGGCCGGGCCGCCGGTGCCGCTTGAGGAGGCCGAGCCGGCCGCCGAGATCCTGCGCCGCTTCTCCACCGCGGCCATGAGCCTCGGCTCGCTCTCGCCCGAGGCGCACGAGTCCCTGGCCATCGCCCTGAACCGCGTCGGCGGGCGCTCCAACTCGGGCGAGGGCGGCGAGGACCCGGCCCGCTTCGGCGGCGAGCGCAGCTCCGCCATCAAGCAGGTCGCTTCCGGACGCTTCGGCGTCACCCCGGAGTACCTGGCCTCAGCGGTCGAGCTGCAGATTAAGATCGCGCAGGGCTCCAAGCCAGGCGAGGGCGGCCAGCTCCCCGGCCACAAGGTCAGCGGCTACATCGCCAAGCTCCGCCACACTCAGCCGGGGGTGGCGCTGATCTCGCCGCCGCCGCATCACGACATCTATTCGATCGAGGACCTGGCGCAGCTCGTCTTCGACCTGAAGCAGGCCAACGCCGGCGCCGACGTCACCGTCAAGCTGGTGGCCGAGGCCGGGGTGGGCACGGTGGCCGCCGGGGTGGTCAAGTCGCTCGCGGACGTGGTCACGATCTCCGGCACCGACGGTGGCACCGGCGCGAGCCCGCTCTCCTCGATCAAGCACGCCGGCGCGCCCTGGGAGCTTGGCCTGGCCGAGACGCAGCAGGCGCTGCGCGCCAACGGCCTGCGCGCGCGGGTGCGGGTGCGGGTCGACGGTGGCCTCAAGACCGGTCGCGACGTCCTGCTCGCGGCCCTGCTCGGCGCCGACGAGTACGGCTTCGGCACGGCGGCGCTGCTCGCCGAGGGCTGCCTCATGGTGCGCACCTGCCATCAGGACAACTGCCCGGTGGGCATCGCCACCCAGCGGGAGGACCTGCGGGCCAAGTTCACCGGCACGCCCGAGATGGTCGTCAGCTACCTGGAGTACGTGGCCGAGGAGGTGCGTCGCCTGCTCGCCTCGCTGGGGCTGCGGGGCCTCGACGACGCCATCGGGCGGGTCGACCTGCTGCGGCAGCGGCCCGCCGGTGACCCCCGCGCGGACAAGCTGGACCTGTCGCCGCTGCTGGAGCTGGGTCTCGGGGTGGACGAGGGCTCGCCGCGGCGCTTCGTGGCGCCCGACCCGAGCCAGCTGATCCGCTCGGAGCTCGGCGACCGGGTGGCGGCCGACGCTCTGCCGGGGCTCGAGGCGGGCGACCTGGTCAACCTGCGCTACCCGATCGCCAACACGGACCGGGCGGTGGGCGCGCGCCTCGGCGTCGGGATCGGCGCGAGGTTCGGCTCGCGGCCGCCTGCGGGGCGGGCCCGGATCGAGTTCGAGGGGGCCGCGGGCCAGAGCTTCGGCGCGTTCCTGAGCCCGGGGGTGGAGCTGCGCCTGGTCGGGTCGGCCAACGATTACGTCGGCAAGGGCATGGGCGGCGGCCGCATGGTGATCCGCCCGCCGGACGGCGACGCGGGCTCGCCGGTGCTGGTCGGCAACACCGTGCTGTACGGCGCGACCAGGGGCGAGCTGTTCTGCGCCGGCCGCGCGGGAGAGCGCTTCGCGGTGCGGAATTCGGGGGCGACCGCGGTGATCGAGGGCACCGGGGACCACTGCTGCGAGTACATGACAGGCGGGACGGTGGTGGTGCTCGGAGCGGTCGGGCGCAACGTCAGCGCCGGCATGACCGGCGGCGAGCTGTTCCTGTACGACCCGGACGGCAGCGCGCTCGAGCAGTTGAACGAGGAGCTGGTGCTGGCGCGCGAGCCGGATGACGTCGAGCTGGTCTACCTGCGCGAGCTGATCGTGGCGCACGCCGAGCTGACCGGCTCGGCGGTGGCGGCGGGTCTGCTGGCGGACTGGGAGCAGGCGGTGCGCTCGTTCCGGCGGGTGGCGCCGCGGGACGAGGTCGCGGCGATCGAGCGCGCCCACGAGGGAACGGCGTAGCCGCGGAGACCAGGCGCGGGCCACGCGGGGACCACGGGAACCCAGGTCCCCGGAGACCACGGGAACCCAGGTCCCCGGGACCCCAAGTCCCCGGGTCCAGGGGACCTGACCCGGTCAGGGCGGAGGAATCCGCTGGACACGCCGCCCGTTGTTGCTGATCCTGCTACCTTAGCGAGTCGCGTGGGTGCGGGGAGGAGCGAGAATGGCCCGAGTGCTGGTGGCTGAGGACGAGGTCCTGATCCGGGTGGACGTCGTCGAGACCCTGGAGGAGGGTGGCCACACCGTAGTCGGCGAGGCCGGCGACGGCGAGCAGGCGGTCAAGCTCGCTCGCGAGCTGAGCCCGGATCTGGTGGTAATGGACGTCAAGATGCCCAAGATGGACGGCGTCGCGGCGGCCAGGCACATCACCCAGGACGGCCCGGCGGTGCTGGTGCTCACCGCCTTCTCCGACAAGGAGCTGGTCGAGGAGGCCGCGGATGCCGGCAGCATCGGCTACCTGGTGAAGCCCTTCCAGCCGGCGCAGCTCCTGGCCGCGGTGGAGGTTGCGCTCGCCCGCGCCGCCGACACCCGCAAGCTCCAGGACACGGTCGAGGACCTGGAGACCAAGCTGGCCAACCGCAAGCTGATCGAGCGTGCCAAGGGCCGCCTGATGGAGCAGTTCGGCCTGACCGAGGACGAGGCCTACACCCGCATGCGCCGGGCCGCGATGGACCGGCAGCTCCCCCTGGTCGAGATCGCCCGCCGCGTCCTCGAGTCCCAGCCCAGCACCTGAGCCGCACCTGAGCCGCACCTGAGCCGTACCTGAGCCGTACCTGAGCCGCCCGCCCGGTCGCGGCGGCGGTCGTCCACATTCTGGCGGGACCCGCTTGTGCCGGTGTGCCCCACAGGGCAGGATCGCCCCTGACGGCAGCGAAATATTCGCCCAGCTCCTGGCGCTGGTCCGGCCAATTTCGGCTGGCCAATTCGGCGCTGCCCTTGCGGGTCGAGCCTGAGAAAGTTCCGGATGATATCAACCGTGACGACGTCACCCACCCGGCCTCACCACCAGTTCAAAAATCCCCTCGCCTCGAGCCCTCAGAGCGGCTATGCTGCTCTTGTTCACGGGCCCCGGCTTTCCTGACGGTTAGACCGGGGCTTTCTCTTGCCATCCCACACGACATCAGCGTTCGCCCAGGACCCCGCGGCACGGGTGGCCGTCTTCGTCGACGGCCAGAACCTCTACAAGAGTTGCGAACGGACCTTCGGCCATCCACTCTGTCACCCCACCTCCTGGCACAGATGCTGGCCGGGCCGAGAACCCTGCACCCTGTGGTCTGTCGTTTCTACACCCTCGCGCTCGCTCTGGACGTGGTGGAGCTGGCGCTTACCGACAAGCTCGACGTGGCCATAGTCGTCAGCCTGGACCGAGATCTGCACGAGATCCCTGGAGCGCTCCGGCGGCTACAGGGGCTCCTCCAGCACCAGGTCCGGCTGGAGGCGGCTGTGCCCGTGCCGGACGGGCGGTGGCAGCCCAAGATCCTGCCCGGCTTCTCCTTCACCCACCAGATCACCAGAGCCATGTTCGAGCGGGTCCGGGATGTCACCGATTACACCGCTCCCGACGAGCTCTGGGTGCCGCCGCGGCCGCCGCTCCCCACCGGAGCGCGGAGGTGAGCCCTGTGGGTCCGGCCGGGCGCCCATCCCGGCGCCCCATCTGGGCGCCCCTCCGGGCGAGGCGCTTCCGCCGTCTATGGGGTGCCGCGAAGTCGCTACGCCGCGGGCTCCTCGGAGTCCTCATCCGGGCCGGTCGGGTTGCCGAAAGGTGGCGGGGCGGACGAGGCGGCGTCAGCCCTCGGCCGCTGCCGGCGCCGGCGGGCGAGCAGGTGCCCTCCGAGGCCCACAGCGGCCAGCACGGCCACGCCGAGCAGGAGGAACAGGGCCGCACGGCCGGCGAGGTCGTGGACCCGCCGCCAGCCCTCGCCGGTGACGTAGCCAAGCATCACGTGAGCAATCGCCCAGGCCGCCCCGGCGGGCGCGTTCCAGAGGAGAAAGCCGCGGTAGCGCATCCGCGAGGCGCCGGCCAGCCCAGGCAAGAGCACGCGAGCACCCGCGGTGAGACGGCCGACGAACAGCGCCACGCCGCCGCGGCGGTTGAGGATCGACTCGGCCCGGCGGAGCTGCGCCGGCTTCACCCTGCGGCCGACCGGCGACGAGAGGAGCAGGTTGCGCCAGCGACGCCCGATCCAGTAGCCGACCGAGTCGCCGCCGATCGCGCCGGCGACCCCCACCGCTATCGCCGCTGGCAGCGAGACCCGTCCCTCGTGCGCCAGCACGCCCCCGAGAACCAGCGCCAGCTCGCCCGGCAGGACGAGCCCGAGGAAGGCGGGCGCCTCGAGCGCTGGGAGCAGAAAGATCAGGCTCAGGGCGAGCGGGCCGTGCAACGAGAGCAATCCCTCCATCAGCCCGGTCACGGTCGCTCATCCCCCATCTGTGCATGGATCTCGGGCATGGGGGAAACCTTCCTGATACCAGCGCGCTCGCACCATCGGGGATGACCCTGCTCGATCCCTGAGATGGTCAGGGGGACTCCGGGGAGATCCCTGATGGTGGAATCCCGCCGGCGGTGGTGCCATGGCCCTGTGACACGAGCAACGAGGCGAATTCGGGAGGCACCGATGGTTGAGTACTTCCGTCAGCAAGGACTGGTCCGTCCCCGTCAGGGTCGCATCCTTGGCGGCGTATGCGCGGGCCTCGGCCGCCGCTTCGGCATATCCCCGTGGACGGCGCGGATCTTGTTCATCCTGATCCTACTCATCATCCCCGGCAGCCAACTTATAGTCTATCCGATTCTGTGGGTTTTGATGCCGTCTGAGTAAATTGGAGAGATGCTGCAAAGCAGCCGAACTATTAATCCGCGTTAATCCGTGCATACCTCGTTCGTCCCGACTTTCGCGGTTCATAGTCCGGCGGCGGCCCAGGCTGCCTGGACGTCGAGGATTTCTGCTTAGGTGGGCTGGTCGATGTGACGTGGCCGATACTGGGCGGCGATGAGGGCGCGGCGGAGCTTGGCAAGCATGTCGGCGATCGACGGAGCGTGTTTGGTGACATACCAGGGCGCCAGGGGCACGATGCGCGGCGACAGCGCCGCGTCAGCGCGCATCCGCACGGTCACGGTGACGTGCGCGGGGAGCTGGCCGAGGGTCTTGCCGGCGTAGGCGCTGTCGGCGACGAGGTGGATCGCCCGGTCCGGGTAGCGGTCGGCGAGCGCGGCGACCAGTTCGATGCCAAGCTCCAGGCGGGTGCCGGTGCGCTTGGGTCGCCACAGCCGGGCCAGGACCGGCAGGCAGACGCTGCGGTGGGTGATGAACGGCAGGTCGACCAAGACGCCGAGCACGACCCAGTTGTTGGCCCAGGGTGCGACCCGTTCTCTCGAAACCGCTGGTGACGGCGGGGGAAGGGAGGGATCAAGGAAGCGGCTTGATCACAACTGGCTCATCCGATGGTCGGTGCGATCCCGGCCCCTCGTGGTGCA
>JBKPDO010000172.1:0-4593 GCA_046727955.1 bacterium
GACGGAGATGGCGATGCCGGGGGATAACACCGAGATGACGGTGCGGCTGATCGCCCCGATCGCGATGGCGGAGGGGTTGCGGTTCGCGATCCGTGAGGGTGGCCGCACCGTCGGCGCCGGCCGCGTCATCAAGATCCTCAAGTAGGAAGGCGCGGAACCCTAAATGAACCAGAAGATCCGGATCCGCCTGAAGGCGTACGACCACGAGATCATCGACCAGTCGGCGCGCAAGATCGTCGACACGGTGACTCGTACGGGTGCGCGCGTGGCCGGCCCGGTGCCGCTGCCGACCGAGAAGTCGATCTTCGCCGTCATCCGCAGCCCGCACAAGGACAAGGACTCGCGCGAGCACTTCGAGATGCGCACCCACAAGCGCCTCATCGACATCGTCGACCCGACTCCCAAGACCGTTGACAGCCTGATGCGGCTCGACCTGCCGGCGGGCGTCGACATCGAGATCAAGCTATGAGCACGGTAGCGAGGAACTTCAAGGGTCTCCTGGGGACCAAGCTCGGCATGACCCAGGTGTTCGACGCGAACGGCCGCATCGTGCCGGTCACGGTCGTCCAGGCGGGCCCGTGCACGGTGGCGCAGGTGAAGACCCCTGAGCGGGACGGCTACGCCGCGGTTCAGCTCGCCTATGGCGAGGTGAGGCCGCGACGGGTCAACAAGCCGCTCAAGGGCCACTTCGCCAAGGCGGGCATCGAGTCCCACCGCCACCTCGTCGAGCTGCGCACGGCCGACGCCGGCGAGTACTCGCCCGGCCAGGAGCTCAAGCCAGGCGAGGTCTTCTCCCAGGGCGAGCGCGTCGACGTGATCGGCGTGTCCAAGGGCAAGGGCTTCGCCGGGGTGATGAAGCGGCACGGCTTCAGCGGCCTCAGCGCCTCGCACGGCACCGAGCGCAAGCACCGCTCGCCCGGCTCGGTCGGCGCCTGCGCCACCCCTGGCCGCGTCTTCAAGGGCATGCGCATGGCGGGCCACATGGGCCACGAGCGCATCACCGTGCTCAGCCTCGAGGTGGCCAAGGTCGACCCCGACCGCAACCTCGTGCTGGTGCGCGGCGCCGTGCCCGGTCCGAAGGGCGGCCTGGTGATGATCCGCTCCGCGATCAAGGCCAGGGAGGTGCGTTCCTAGTGGCCAGCGTCGACGTTCTCTCGAGCGGCGGTGGCAAGGCCGGCACCGTCGAGCTGCCCGACGAGGTCTTCGGCGTGCAGATCAACGTGCCGGTCATGCACCGGGTGGTGCGGGCCCAGCTCGCCGCCGCCCGGGCCGGCACCCACTCGACCAAGACCCGCTCGGAGGTCCGTGGCGGTGGCAAGAAGCCCTGGCGCCAGAAGGGCACCGGCCGTGCCAGGCAGGGCTCGATCCGCGCGCCCCAGTGGACCGGCGGCGGTGTGGTCTTCGGACCCAAGCCTCGCGACCACTCTTTGCGCATCAACAAGAAGGAGAAGGTGCTGGCGCTGCGCTCGGCCCTCACCGACCGGCTCGCCGGCGGCAACCTGGTGGTGCTGGAGTTCCTCGACTTCGAGGAGCCCCAGACCCGCAGGGCGGTCGAGCTGATCGAGGCGCTGGAGCTCGCGGGGCGCCAGCTCCTGTTCGTGGTCGACGGGCTGGAGGAGGCGGCGATCAAGAGCCTGCGCAACCTCCCGACCGTCCACCTGCTCACCTTCGACCAGCTCAACACCTACGACGTGCTCGCCAGCGACACCGTGGTCTTCACCCGCGACTCGCTGGACGCCTTCCTCGGCCGGGCTGCGACGCCGGACGCCGACGACGAGCTGGTGCTCGAAGACGGCCCGAGCACTCCAGGGGAGGTATCGTCGTGAAGAACCCCCGCGACGTCATCCTCAAGCCGGTCGTGAGCGAGAAATCCTACGCGCTGCTCGACCGCAACACCTACACCTTCATCGTCCGTCCCGACGCGAACAAGACCGAGATCAAGGAGGCCGTGCAGGCCATCTTCTCGGTCCGCGTCACCAACGTGAACACCCTGCACCGCAAGGGCAAGCGCAAGCGCACCCGGCAGGTCGTGGGTGTGCGCAAGTCGACCAAGCGGGCGCTGGTCACCCTGCACCCGGACGACAAGATCGAGCTGTTCGAGGCCAGATAAATGGGTATTCGCAACTACAAGCCAACCTCGCCCGGGCGGCGCGGCGCCTCCGGCGCCAACTTCAGCGAGATCACCAAGTCGCGGCCGGAGAAGTCGCTGCTCTCGCCGGCACCTGCGTCAGGCGGGCGGAACGTGCACGGCCGCACCACCTCGCGGCACCGCGGGGGCGGCCACAAGCAGCGCTACCGCCTCATCGACTTCCGCCGCAACAAGGACGGTGTGCCGGCCAAGGTCGCGGCGATCGAGTACGACCCCAACCGCACCGCCCGCATCGCGCTGCTCCACTACCTGGACGGTGAGAAGCGCTACATCCTCGCGCCGAACCGGCTCAACGTCGGAGACCTGGTGGAGTCGGGCGACGGCGCGGACATCAAGCCGGGCAACGCGCTGCCGCTGCGCACCATCCCGGTGGGAACGATGGTGCACGCCGTGGAGCTGCGCCCGGGAGGCGGCGCCAAGCTGGGCCGCTCCGCCGGCGTGGCGATCCAGCTCCTTGCCAAGGAGGGGGGTCGCGCCACCCTGCGCATGCCCTCCGGCGAGATCCGGCAGGTCGAGGTGACCTGCAGGGCCACGGTCGGCGAGGTCGGCAACTCCGAGCACGACCTGATCAGCTGGGGCAAGGCCGGTCGCAACCGCTACCGCGGCAAGCGGCCGCACACGCGTGGCGTCGCCATGAACCCGGTGGACCACCCGCTCGGCGGTGGCGAGGGCAAGAGCTCGGGTGGCCGCCACCCGGTGAGCCCGTGGGGCAAGCCGGAGGGCCGCACCCGCCGCCGCAACAAGCCCTCCGACAAGCTCATCCTCCGCCGTCGCGGCAAGGGGAGGGGGAGGTAATGGCTTTCGGGCACTGGGCACGGCGCGTCGGCACCCCGGCGCTTCGGGGGGTTCGGGGGGCGCTTTTTGCCCCCCGAGTGAACCGAGGACCGCAGTTGGTTGAAAGGCGGGGTAGCTGACCATGGGAAGGTCACTCAAGAAGGGTCCGTTCGTTGACGACCACTTGCTGAAGAAGATCGATGACCTGAACCGCAAGCGTGACAAGCGGGTTATCAGGACCTGGTCACGGCGCTCTACGGTCATCCCGGACATGGTGGGGCACACGATCGCAGTCCACGACGGGCGCAAGCACGTGCCCGTGTACGTCACCGAGGCGATGGTCGGCCACAAGCTCGGCGAGTTCGCGCCGACCAGGACCTTCCGCGTCCACCGCTCCCAGGAGCGGGCGACCGGAGTGCGGTAGTGAGGGGCCTGATCACGATGACCATGGCACAAGCGCTCTTGGGGGGTCGCCGGAGGGGTCCGGGGAACCCCAAGGGCCGGAGGGGTCCGGGGAGCCCCGAGGGGGGTGCCCCGGTGGGTCGGGTCCCGGTGGATCGGGGGAGCGAGCTCCCCCCACATGGAACGAGGACCGCATCGAGAAGCGCCACGAGGAAGCATTAGGAGATACGAGGACCAAATGTCAGAAGACGCCCAGATCCAGGAAGGAAACCGGGAGGTCAGGGCCGCGGCCCGGTTCGTCCGGGTCTCGCCGTTCAAGGCGCGCCGGGTCATCGACCTCATCCGCGGCCTGCACGTGGACGAGGCCCGGCGGGTGCTGCAGTTCACCCCGCGAGCGGCCGCCACGCCGGTCAGGAAGGTGCTCGACTCGGCCATCGCCAACGCCGAGCACAACCACCAGCTCCCGGCCGACAACCTGTACGTGACCAAGGCGTACGTGGACGAGGGCCCGACCCTGCCGCGGTTCCGGCCGCGCGCCCTCGGCCGCGCCTATCGCATCCGCAAGCGGACCAGCCACATCACCGTCGTCGTCCAGTCGAGGGAGGCGTAATGGGGCAGAAGGTCAACCCGTACGGCTTCCGGCTGGGCATAACCACGGACTGGAAGTCGCGCTGGTTCAGCGAGAAGGACTACAAGCGCTACCTGCACGAGGACATCGAGATCCGCAGTTATCTGCAGCGCAACCTGTCGCACGCGGGCATCTCCCGGGTGGAGATCGAGCGCACGCGCGACCGGGTGCGGGTCGACATCCACACCGCGCGGCCCGGCGTGGTGATCGGCCGCCGCGGCGCCGAGGCCGACCGCATCCGCGCCGACCTCGACAAGATCACCGGCAAGCAGGTCACCCTGAACATCCTCGAGGTCAAGGGCGCCGAGATGGACGCCCAGCTGGTGGCCCAGGGCATCGCCGAGCAGCTCGCCAGCCGGGTCTCCTTCCGGCGGGCGATGCGCAGGGCGGTGAACTCGGCCATGAAGGCGGGGGCCAAGGGCATCCGGGTGCAGTGCTCCGGCCGCCTCGGCGGCGCCGAGATGGCCCGCAGCGAGGGCTACCGCGAGGGCCGCGTGCCCCTGCACACCCTGCGGGCCGACATCGACTTCGGTCTCGCCGAGGGTCGCACCACCTTCGGGCAGATCGGCGTCAAGGTCTGGGTCTACCGGGGCGACGTGCTGCCCTCGCGCGAGGAGCAGGAGGCCGACCGGGCCCGCGC
>JBKPDO010000173.1:0-4734 GCA_046727955.1 bacterium
GCCGTGGTGGGCGACGGGCCGCTCGGCCTGCTGGCGCTGCTGCTGCTGCGGGCGGTGTCGCCCGCGGAGCTGGCGCTCGTGAGCAGGCGGCCAGCGCGCGCGGCCCGCGGCCGCGACTGCGGCGCCACGCTGGTCGTCCATGCGCGCGATCAGGAGGCCATGGCCGAGCTGAGCGGCCGCTTCGACGCCGTGGTGGACACGACCACCTCGCCGGAGGGCCCGGCTTCGTCGCTGACCTTGCTGCGCCGCGGCGGCACCGCGATCCTGCTGGGGATCTCCGGCGCCGACCGGCCGACCATCGACCCCGACACGATCGCCCTCGGCCACCTCCGCGTCCTCGGGATCTTCGCCGCCTCCCGCGCCGCCTGGCAGTGGACAGTCGAGCTGTACGCCCAGGGGATACTGGTCCCCTCACCACTCATCACCCACCGCTTCAGCCTGGCCGAGATGCCCGCGGCGCTCGCCACCCTCGCGTCTCGGCAGAGCGGCGCGATCAAGGTCCTGATCCACCCGGAGTGAGGGGTCCGCTCAGTCACCGACCGGCGGGCGGGGCCGGTGACCGAGCACGGTCGACAGCCGCGCCGCGCCATCGGCAACCAGCTTCGCCCACGCCTCCTGTCGCTCGGCGCTCCAGCGGCTGATGGGCACCGAGATGCTCATCGCGGCCACCATGCGGCCGCCGTGGTCGAGCACTGGAGCGGCAACGCAGGCGACGTCCGGGTTGGACTCGCAGCTCTCGGCCGCGATGCCGCGGCGGCGCACCTCGGCCAGCTCGCGCTCGAGCTGGCCGACCGAGATGATGCTCCTGGGAGTCATCGCCGCCAGCGGCTTGTCGGAGGGGAGACAGGCGGCGAGCTCCTCGGGGGAGAGCCCGGACAGCAGCATCTTCCCGACGGCGGTGCAGTGCGCTGGCAGCCGCCGGCCGACGGCCGACACCATGCGCACCGAGTGGGTGCTGTCGACCTTGGCGATGTAGACGACCTCAGCGCCGTTCAGGACCGCCAGGTGGACGGTCTCGTCGCAGGCCTCGGCGACCTCCCTGGCGACGCTGCCGCCCTCACGGGCGAGGTCGAGCCGCTCGGCGTAGACGCTGCCGAGCTGGAAGGCGCGCACCCCGAGCCGGTAGCGGTGCGGCTGCTCGGGGACAGGCGCCAGGTAGGAGCGCAGCGTCAGCGTCGTGACCAGCTCGTGCACGGTCGTTCGCGGCAGACCCGTCCGCACCATGATCTGCGGAGCGGACATGCTCTGGGTGCCGTCCAGGAACAGCTCGAGGATGTCCAGGGCGCGAGCCACTGCCGGAACCGTCCGTCCCACGGTTCGACCTCCTCTTGTTCGAGACTCCGAAGAGTATACGGTGTCGCGAACGGGCAACGGTCGGGTGAGCAGGATCCACACCTCCATCGGGCGCGTGTCAGCTCAGAGCTGCGCCGGCGCGCCCTCATCGCTTGCGTGCCGCTGGGCGCGTGCGGCAGGAATCACGAGCACCAACACCTCGTCCTACCCATCATCAGTACCGGAAAGTGGGCCAGGGCCCCGAATTTCCGACCGCCGAGGATGTGCTGTTCGTCCCGCGGGACGGGCCGCGCACCGCCAACGGCTGGTCGGTCGACGCCGGCGGTCTGCTGGACCTGCTGCTGTGGCTGCACCGCTCCACCCGCCGGTCCCACTGGCGGTGACCGAGAACGGCGCCGCCTTCAACGACTACGCCGACCCAGAGGGGCGCGTGCACGACGGCGAGCGCGTGCGCTACCTGCAGGAGCACTTCCGCGCCGCCCACCAGGCCCTGGCGCAGGGCGTGGACCTCATCGGCTATTTCGTCTGGTCGCTGCTGGACAACTTCGAGTGGGCGGAGGGCTATTCGAAGCGCTTCGGCCTCGTCTACGTGGACTACCCCACGCAGCGGCGGCTCCTCAAGGACAGCGCCCACTGGTACAGCGACGTCATCCAGCGAGGCGGTCCGGAGGCAGGCCAGTAGGACGCGTGGGTCGTTGACGTGCGCGTTCTCCACGGTTACGTTCGATGGCCAGATCCTCGGACTACATCTGATATTTCGTACGAGGAGACCGCATGGACGCCGACCTTCCCGCGCCAGACGCGCCAATGTCCGCCACGAGGCGGTACCTCGCCTTGCTCGGCCTGCCCGCGCGCGATCTGGGCGAGCTGCCAGCGTCCGACAAGCGATTCTCCGATGGCGCTCAGTTCCGGATCGAGATCCCGTCCGTCGAGGGACCAGAGCCGTTCCGCGCCGTCCTCGAGGCGGCCAAGAAGCACGAGCTGCGGATCCACCGCATCAGCCAGGGCAGCGGCATGATGCTGCTCACCGATGCCGAGATCGAGGAGATGGTGGCCGTCGGGCACGAGCACAGGATCGAGGTGTGCCTGTTCGTGGGCCCACGGGCCGCGTGGGACATCGGCATCCAGGTCACCGCGTCCTCTGGACGGGTGGCCGCGGGCGCGCTGCGCGGCGCCGATCAGCTGGTGTACGCGATCGAGGACGTGCGCCGCGGCACCGAGCTGGGGGTCCGGAGCATACTTGTGGCCGATATCGGGCAGCTGTGGGTGCTCGGGCGGATGAAGCGCTCCGGGGAGCTGCCGGACGACCTCGGGATCAAGGCCTCGATCTCATTCCCCGCGGCCAACCCGGCCACCGCGCGGGTGCTCGAGGACCTCGGCGTGACCACCATCAACCTGCCCATCGACCTCTCCCTGGCGCAGATTGCCGCCATCCGGCAGGCGGTGGACGTGCCGCTCGACCTCTATGTGGAGGGGGCGGACGACTTCGGCGGCGCGGTCCGCTACTACGAGATCCCCGAGCTGGTCCGCGTAGCCGCACCGGTCCACCTCAAGTTCACCGTCCGCAACGCGCCGGGCATCTACCCGTCCGGCGGGCACCTCGGCGCCGTCGCGGTCGCCACCGCGCGCGAGCGGGTCCGCCGCGCCGCGATCGGGATCGCGCTGCTCGAGCGGTACTACCGGGACGCCCTCGGCTCCGCGTGAGCCGCGACGAAGGCGGCGGCGCTGCACGTTGTGAGCCCACCGTGGTCACGGGCGAGCCGGTAGGTGCGGGCGGCCGTGCGGCAGAGGACTGCGTCGCGCTCGGGTGCGAAGAGGTCCTCGAGCACTGCCTCTGCCAGCTCGCGGACGCGCGGATATGACGCGGCCAGTTCGCAGACGGTGTGGGTGCCGAAAATCTCGTCCATGGCGTTGACCTGCGGCCTCGCATCAGTGGCGGAGGTCCGCGAGGATCCTCGTCATGGCGTTCAGACTCCTCTACCTGATCTTCTGTCAGCTCATCGGCTGGCTCGCACTGCTGGCCCGCGGGCAGGCAGCCAAGAACGCCGAGATCCTCGTGTTACGGCACGAGGTCGCGGTCTTGCGCCGACAGGTCGCCCGGCCGCGACCCTCCTGGCCGGACCGGGCTGTGCTCTCGGCGTTGACGCGGCTGCTCCCCAGACAGCGCCGACGCCATCGGTTCGTGGCCCCGCAGACGTTGCTGCGATGGCATCGGGACCTGGTCAGACGCCACTGGACCCAGCCTCACCGCCCGCCCGGTCGACCGTCGACGGCGCCGGAGCTCCGTCGCCTGATCCTGCGGATGGCCGCGGAGAACCCGACCTGGGGCTACCGGCGCATCCAGGGTGAACTCACCCGGCTCGGGGACACGATCGCGCCGAGTACCGTGTGGCTGGTTCTCCAACGGGCCGGCATCGACCCGGCACCCCGCCGCGCCGGGCTGACGTGGCGACAGTTCCTGTCGGCGCAGGCCGAGGGGATTGTGGCGTGCGACTTCTTCCATGTCGACACGGTGCTGCTCAGGCGCCTGTATGTGTTGTTCATGATGGAGCTGTCGACCCGCCGGGTTCATGTCCTGGGCGTGACGGCGAACCCGACCGGGGCGTGGGTGGCCCAACAGGCCCGCAACCTGCTCATGGACTTGGCAGACCGCACTGAGCAGGTCAAGTTCAAGTTCCTCATCCGCGACCGGGACGCGAAGTTCACCGACACCTTCGATGCAATCTTCGCCTGCGAGGGCATCCGGCTCCTGCGGACGCCCGTGCGGGTGCCGCGAGCGAACGCGTTCGCCGAACGCTTGATCGGCACGGTACGTCGTGAGCTGCTCGACCGGATGCTGCTCGTGGGTCGGCGGCATCTCGAGACAGTGCTGACGAGCTACGTGGCGCACTACAACCAGCACCGGCCGCACCGCGCACTCGGCCAGGCGCCACCGGTCGGAGCCGTCCCCGAGCCCGATCCAGCGGCCAGCGAACGGGTCGTACGGCTGGATCGACTCGGCGGGCTGATCCACGAGTATGCCCACGCCGCGTGAGACGAACGGGTTTCGGCACCCACAAGCACGCGACCGCGCATCCATACCCTGCGGCCAAATTCCAGCCATGCCGGGCCGATCGACTTCTGGCACCCCACGGGGTTTCCCATCCGCTCGGAGTGCCGGGCGCCCCACCACTCTGGGAGATCCGCGCTCATCGAGGCATTGGTGGTCACAGCGCGCGTCGACCCCGGGAGAGAGGCTATCCGCGTGGCCAAGGAGCGAACTCGCAGCTCAGGACCTACGACCGACTTTCTGGCACCCACAAGATCAGCCCCAGGGTGTCGACCAGCAGGTGGCGCTTGCGGCCACCTACCTTCTTGGCGCCGTCGTAGCCGTGCGGCCCCCTTTTTCGGTGGTCTTGACGCTCTGGCTGTCCAGGACCGCCGCGCTGGGGGTGGGCTGGC
>JBKPDO010000174.1:0-22884 GCA_046727955.1 bacterium
GCCCCGGCTGGCGGGCCGTGGCGTACACGGTGCTGAAGGTGCCGATCGCGGTCTTCGAGTCCTATGCCGTCTTCTTGTGGGCTGCCGGGCTGATCAACCTGTCCTATCCGTTCTGGTGGGGGCTGTTCCGCAACCACCCGCCGGGCGTGCGCCTGCGTCCGGTGCCGGTCACCACACCATTTCCCGGCCGCCTGCTCCACGTCGACACCTATCCCGGCACGTTTGCCGCCTTCGCGGTGGGAGCGGCGATGGTGCTAGCGGCTCCCTGGGTGGCCAGGGCGGTCACCTCGGCCGACCGCTGGCTCGTCCGGGCCCTCCTCGGCCCCGGTGGGCTCGCGCAGCGGGTCCGCGACCTGGAGCAGACCCGGGCGCTGGCGGTCGACGACGCCGCCGCGCTGCTGCGCCGGGTCGAGCGGGACCTGCACGACGGTGCGCAGATCCGGCTCGCCACCCTGGCGATGAACCTCGGCATGGCCAAGGAGAAGCTCGGTGACGGCGGCGACCCAGCCGACGTCACCGCGGCCCGGGAGCTGGTCGACGCCGCCCACCGCGGCGCCAAGGACGCGCTCGTCGAGCTGCGCGACCTGACCAAGGGCATCCACCCGCCCGTGCTCGACAACGGCCTGGCCGACGCGCTCGCCACCCTCGCCGCCGGCAGCGCCATCCCGGTCGAGCTGACCACCGACATCCCGGTCCGGCCCACGCCCGCGATCGAGACGATCGCCTACTTCTGCGCCGCCGAGCTGCTGGCCAATACCGCCAAGCACAGCTCGGCGAGCAAGGTCGAGATCCAGGCGGCCGAGCGGGACGGGACGCTCCGCCTCAGCGTCAGCGACGACGGCGCCGGCGGGGCGGACCCGGCCCGCGGCAGCGGGCTGTCCGGGCTCGCGCAGCGGGTGAGCACGGTGGACGGCCGCCTGGAGATCGCCAGCCCGCCGGGCGGGCCGACCCGGATCACCGCCGAGCTGCCGCTGCGCGCGTGAGAGCGCTCCCGTCATGCGCGTGGTGATCGCCGAGGACGCCGCCCTGTTCCGGGAAGGCCTCATCCGCTTGCTGGAGGATCGCGGCCACCAGGTGTGCGCCGCCGTGGCCGACGGCGATGCGCTGCTCGCCGCCGTGGCGGAGCACCATCCCGACGTCGCCGTGGTGGACGTCCGGATGCCGCCGACGCATACCGACGAGGGGCTGCGCGCCGCCCTGGAGCTCCGCCGGGACCACCCAGGCACGGGGTTGCTGGTGTTCTCCCAGTACATCGAGACCCGGTACGCGGCCCGGCTGCTGGAGGGAAACGCCTCGGGCGTCGGCTACCTGCTCAAGGACCGGGTCGCCGACGTCGCTGAGTTCGCCGAGGCGCTGGCCCGGGTCGCCGCCGGCGGCACCGCGCTCGACCCCGAGGTGGTCAGCCAGCTCCTTGGCGCCAGCCGCCACGCGAGCGGCCTGGTCGGGCTCACACCGCGCGAGCACGAGGTGCTGTCGCTGATGGCCGAGGGCCGCTCCAACGCGGGCATCGCCAGCGCGCTCGTCATCTCGCCCGGAGCGGTCGAGAAACACGTGGCCAGCATCTTCGGCAAGCTGGGGCTGCCGCCGGCGGAGGGGGACAATCGCCGCGTGCTCGCGGTCCTCCGCTATCTGCGGTCCTGATGCGACCCGAGCAACTGGCATCACCCGGAATCACCCGGCATGACCCGGCATCACCCGGAAGCCCGCCCGGGCCACTCGGCGGCGAGCCGAGCCGCCGGCTGGGAACCGAGCCGCCGGCTGGAGCGACACCTTAGCGCGGCGCCGCGACTACGATGGCCGCTATGCGCGCTGAGAGATCGAGTCCGTGGTCGCCGGGGTCGCTGTGGTCGCCGTGGGTGGCGACCGTGGTGCGCTTGGGCCTGGCCAGCCTGCTCGTCTGGGCGGCCATCCCCAAGATCGCCAACCCGGACGCCGCGGTCGTCTCGGTGCGGGCCTACCAGCTCGTGCCAGCGGCCGCCGTCCATCTGGTCGCCTGGGGGCTGCCGTTCGTCGAGCTGGCCGTCGCCGCCCTGCTGCTGGCCGGCATCGGCACCCGCATCGCCGCCCTCGCCGCCGGCGTGCTGCTGGCGACCTATACGCTGGCGATCGCCTCCGCCTGGGCGCGCGGGCTGCGGATCGACTGTGGCTGCTTCTCCGCGGGCGGCTACGACCCCAATGCCGGCGGCGCCCGCTACGCCACCGAGATCCTGCGCGACCTGGCGCTGCTGCTGGCCACGGGACTGCTGGCGTGGCGCCCGGCCAGCCGCCTGGCGCTGCTGCGCGAGCCGGCCGCCGAGCCCGCCCTGGAGGACCGATGAGCAACGCGAGCAGGCGCAACCGGCAGGGCGGGAGCGGCGGCGCCCGCCCGCGGCCCGGCCGTGACCGCCGCGGCCGCGGAGCGGCCGCGCGAAGGCGGCGGAGCCAGCGGTCCACGCTGGTGATCTGGGGCGTGGTGGGGCTGCTGGTACTGGCCGCGGTCGTCGGCCTGGTGGTCCAGTCGCAGCGCTCGTCCAGCAGCGGCCAGCCAGTGGTGACCCCCGCGGTGGTCAACGGCCCCGATAACGGCGTGCTGCAGGGCCGCGCGAGCGCCCCGGTGCTGGTGGACGAGTACGGCGATTTCACCTGCCCGATTTGCCAGCGCTTCCAGGCCACCATGGGTCCGACCATCGCCCGGCTGGTCCGCCAGGGCACCATCCGCTTCAACTACCATCCGCTCGACCTGCTGCTGCAGAACGGGCAGGACACCTACCAGGCGGCCAACGCCGCCCTGTGCGCGGGTGACGTCTCCGCCGCCGACTTCTGGAAGCTGCACGACGCGCTGTTCGCCCAGCAGGAGCCCGAGGGCGCCGGCCGCTGGACCGCCCAGTTCATGGTGGGCTTCGGCCACCAGCTGGGCATCAGCGGCTCCACCTACGACCAGTGCGTGACCGGCGGCAAGTACATCGGCTTCGTCAACCGGATCACCCAGCAGGCCCAGCAGCGCGGCGTCAGTGCCACACCGACCATCTTCATCAACGGCCGGCTGCAGCAGGACCCCGCCGTGATCACCAGCACCGCAGCCTTCGAGGCCGCCGTCACCCGCGCCGCTCAAGCGAGCCAGGGCTGACGAGCCAAGGCTGAGCGCGGCCGCTTCCCGAGCGGCCACCAATGACCAGCAAACCGCCGTTCGGATGTCAGATGGTCGTCGTCGACGGGACAGCCCCAGCGGCGACCACGACAGCGTGCGCGTCGCGGTCGTGAGCGAGAGCTTCCTGCCCGCGGTCAACGGAGTAACGAACTCCGTCCTGCGGGTCTTGGAGCACTTTCAGCGCCACGGCCACCAAGCGCTGGTGATCGCCCCCGGCCGGGGTCCTGAGCGGTACGCGGGAGCCGAGGTGGTGCGCGTGCGCTCGTTGCCGCTGCCGCGCTACCGCTCGTTCCCGGTTGGCCTGCCGAGTCCGCGGATCGAGCCGATACTGCGCGCTTTCGCCCCGGACGTGGTGCACCTGGCGTCGCCGTTCGCGCTCGGCGCGCTCGGCGCGCTGGCCGCCCGCCGGCTCGGCGTGCCGGCCGTGGCCGTCTACCAGACCGACGTGGCCTGCTTCCTGTCCAGCTACCACCTTGGCGTGGCCAGCCCGGCGGCATGGCGCTGGCTGGCACGCCTCCACGGCCGGGCGGCGCTGACCCTGGCACGCCTGGAGCGACGCCGCCGTGCTCGACGACGGGCGGGCAGTGCGAGGCTACGCGCTGGTCTGCACCGACGAGGCGGCCTACTATACGGCCATCCGGACCACGTCCGCGCGCACCGGGCCACGTTGCTGGCCGTGGAGGCCAGCGCCGCCGCCGGGCTGTACACCGAGGCCGGGCCGCCCTGGCGGGTGCGCAAGCTGTACCAGGCCACCGTGCCCCGGTCCCTGCTCGCTGCCGGCCTGCGTGAGCTCGCCAGCCGCGGCCTGCTCGACCGCGCTGGCCTGGCGGAGCCGGGCGAGACGGGCGCGGAGCCGGGCGAGACGGGCGCGGAGTCGGCCCTGCCGCCGCTGGGCACGCCCGACGAGCTGATCACCACGGTGGTGGACGTGCGCCCGTGGCTCGAGCGGAAGTGGGCGGCGTTGCAGGCCCACGCCTCGCAGCTCGGCCCCGGCTCGCTCTACCAGGCCCTGCCCGAGGACCTGCGCGCGCTGGTGCTCGGCGCGGAGTGGTTCATCGGCCGCGCACTGGTCGACACCGGCACGCCCTCCGGCGAGCACGACCTGCTCGACGGCATCCGCGACTGACCGGCTGGCAAGCGCCGGTGTCGGGGGCGGCCGGCCCGGCGGTCTCCCCCGGGGAGGCTCAGCTCTGCTGGAGTACTGAGAGGATGTTGCCGGCCGGATCCTTGAACCAGGCGATGGCAGGCCCGCCGCTGGCGCGGGAGATTCCCTTCTCGTCCTGCTCGGCGCCTTCGTAGCGCTCGAAGCGCACGCCGCGCGCGGCCAGCTCGTCAACCGCCTTGTCGACGTCGTCGACCGGGAAGTTGAGGATCGTGAACGGGGCCGGTGTGTGGTTCTGCTTGGGGTAGATCAGCGTGTCCCGGTCGCCGGCGATGTGCAGCGTGAGCAGCCCGTTGTCCTCCGACACGCGGACACCGAGCGTCTCGCCGTAGAACTGCTTGGCCTTGGCGAGGTCGTCCACCGAGAATCCGCTGAATGCCCTGGTGTGCTCGAACATGGCGCTCCCTTCTCTCGACTCGGGCCGAGGTTCGACCCTACACCGTCACCAGGTCAGACTCGGCCGCGCCCTGAGACTCATCGGTCCAGTGCCGGTCCCATCGATTGCCGGTGCGGGAACTCAATGGCGCCTGCACTGTCGATTTCGGCGTTCCCGATCGTCGTAGTGAGCGAGAAGGCGAGAAGTGCCGGCAGGCGTCGCGGCCTCGGGCGAGCACGCGCCGCGTCATCGCCGTCGGGCAGAGGGGGGTCATGGCCGTGTGGCGGTCTGGCCCGACGGCGATGACGCGGCGCGATGCTCCGGCAGGGCGGTGGCGCGCGCTCCCGAGCGGCGCCTCCTCGCGCCCACCAACCGAGAGTAGTCTTCTTGCGGCTCCGCTTCGTCTTGCCAGCTGGGACGCGACGCGTCCGGCTGGGCAGGCGACCGGGGCTGGGCAGGCGGCCGGGGGAGTCGCCGTGACCCGTGCAGGATTGCCACTGTCCGGATGCGACGAGCGAGGAGCGCGTGGCGATGGCGCAGGCGGACCGGCAGGTCGTCCCGCAGTCGGTACTGAGCCCCCTGACGACCTCGGCGATCTTCCTGGTGGTGACGATCGATCCGGGCGCCGAGCAGGTCGCGCGGAACCTGCTCGGCGACCTGCCGGCACTGGAGCGGGCCGTCGGGTTCCGCGTGCCGGAGCTCAGCCTGAGCTGCGTCGCCGGGATCGGCTCGCAGGCCTGGGACCGCCTGTTCGGCGACCCGCGCCCGGCCGAGCTGCACCCCTTCCGCGAGCTGACCGGACCAAAGCACCACGCGGTGTCCACGCCGGGGGACCTGCTCTTCCACATCCGGGCCGGGCGGCGCTACCCGTGCTTCGAGCTGGCCGGCCAGATCATGGACCGCCTGCGCGGGTCGGTCACCGTCCGCGACGAAGTCCATGGATTCAAGTACTTCGACGTCCGCGACCTGCTCGGCTTCGTCGACGGGACCGAGAACCCGGTCGGGCCGGTGGCAAGCGCGGCGGTGCTGATCGGCGACGAGGACCCGGCGTTCGCCGGCGGGAGCTACGTGATCGTGCAGAAGTACCTCCACGACCTGCAGGCGTGGAACGCCCTGCCGGTCGAGGCCCAGGAGAAGGTGATCGGCCGCACGAAGCTGTCCGACATCGAGCTGGACGAGGCCGTGCAGCCGCCCGACTCGCATGTCGCGCGGACTAAGATCGTCGAAGCTGATGGCACCGAGCGGAAGATCCTGCGGGACAACATGCCCTTCGGCAGCGTCGGGCGGGGGGAGTTCGGCACCTATTTCATCGGGTACGCCCGCACCCCGACAGTCACCGAGAGGATGCTGGAGCGGATGTTCCTCGGAGATCAGCAGGCCAGCCACGACCGGATCCTGGACTTCTCCACCGCCGTGACCGGCACGCTGTTCTTCGTGCCGGCCGCCGATTTCCTCGAGGACCTTGCCGACCCGCCCGGCGGCGCCGTCGCCGAGGCCCGCCCGGCACCCGGTGCCCACAACCTGCCCGACGATTCCCTGGGGATCGGCGACCTGAGAGGCAGCACCGGCTGATGAGCAACCTGCACCGCGAACTGGCGCCCATCAACCTCGACACCGAGACCAGTCGCCCTGCCGCTCAGCGGGAGCGCCCGCGGCGGCCCACCAGATAGGCCCAGACCACCGCGGCCGCCCAGACCCCGGCGAGCACGGCGGCCAGGCTCACGGGGTAGTCGCCGGGCAGGACCGAGGTGTTCCCCGGCTGGGTGGCGCGGCCGTCGCCAAGCAGCAGCGGCACGGTGAGGAGCACCAGCGTGCCCGAGACGATCAGCGCGGCTCGCACGGGTAGTCGCAGCGCTGCGGGCCGACGTCGGGGCGACGTGGGGCGAGCACGGCCAGCCGCCGCAGCGGCGTGATGGTCGAGCCGACAGTGGTGAGCAGGATCACCCCGCCGGCCGCGGCGATCGTCAGCAGGAAGCGGCGCCGGTCCAGCCCGGCGGCGGTCGACGGGGCGGTGGCGTCCCTGTCGCGCAGCGCGCTGGCCGTGCTGGTGCTGGTCCCCGCTGTGCGCCAGCTGCTCGCCTGGCGCGTGCGCCTGCCTGTGGTCGCCGCGCTGCTGCTGCTCCAGACGCTGGCGGTGCAGGTGCTGTTCGCCACCCGCTGGTAGGCGAGCCGGTTCGACCGCCCGAATGGACGCCTGAGCGGTGTTAGGCGGGCTGGATGGTGGAGGCTCCCGACGCGTCCCGCTTGGTAAACCGCGGGCTGTCCTGGTAGGTCAGGTGCGAGGCGCCAGACACCTGCGCCGCGATCGTCCCGTCTACCCGGACATTGGCGTGGCTGGCGCCGGAGAGCTGGATGTCCAGGTCGTGCAGGCTGAGACCGGCCAGCTCGAGATCGCTCGCGCCAGAGCCGTCCGCGCTGAGCGTGCTGGCGGTGCCGGTGAGCGCGAGGTGGGAGGCCCCGGACACGGTGGCGTCCGCCCGGTCCAGTCCCAGGTCGGCGGTGACGTGGCTGCTGCCAGAGACTTTCAGGCGCAGATCCGCGCTCTGCACCTCGCTGGTCACGTCGACGGTGGAGGTGCCAGCCACTTTGACCTCCTCGAGCCGGCGGATGGTGACCTCCGCCCGCAGCGTGGGCCGGTTCCTGATGATGGCGTGGGGGTTCAGCTGGATGCGGAGAGTGCTGCCGTGGACGCCGACGTCGAGTAGGTCGGCGAGGTTGTCGTCGTAGGTCACCGTGACCGCTTCGGGCTGGCCGAGGGTGACGCGGACGTCGAATGTATTGGCGACGTCCAGCCTGGTCGCCCCGGCTGCGTCGAGGCGCTTGGAGGCGATCCTGCCCGAGGCGGTCCGGCCCAGACCGATGCCACCGCAGCCGCTCAGGGCGAGAGTGGCGACAACCATGACGAGCAGTACTGCTCTGGTGAATCGGATCATCGTGCCCCCTGCCACAGGTTGCGGTTGCAGGCTACCAAGCCAGGTTCATGACTTCGAGGTCTTCGAGGCAATTGTCGGTGGCGACGGCCCGCGGCTGGCTGGATATCTTTACCACCCCGATAAGAGACAGTCATGGCTCCTAGACGGCTACGCTACACTGACAGCCCAGGAGACACAAGTGTCTCTTAGATCTGAGGACCAGACATGAGCCGACCCACCACGCATCCCCTTCGCCGCCGGCGGCGAGGCGAAACCCTGGAACGCGCCATCCACCAGGCCGCGCTCGCCGAGCTGGCCGACACCGGCTACGCCCGGCTGACCTTCGAGCACGTCGCGGCACGCGCCGGCGCCAGCAGGATGTCGTTGTACCGGCGCTGGCCAACTAAGCAGGCGCTCGTCCTGGACACCCTCGACCACGCGTACCCCGACCTCGGCGCCCTGCCCGACACCGGCAACCTCCGCTCCGACCTGCTGGCCTGCCTCGAGCAGATGGCGGCCTTCCTTGCCGGCCCCGGCGGCCGTGCCGTGCGATCCCTGATCGCCGAACCACCCAACCCGCAACACAAAGCCCTTGCCGACGCCGTCCGCCAGCGGGTCCTGCAGCCGCGCCTCGACGTTATCCGCGCAGCCTTCATCCGCGCCGCCGACCGTGGCGAGATCCCCCCGGATGCGCCGACCCCGCTGCTCGCCCGCACCGGGCCGGCGCTCGTCTTCCAGCACACGATCTTCCACGACATGCCACCCCAGCCCGACGACCTCGCCGACATCGTCGACCACGTCCTGCTCCCCCTGAGCCAAGCACCACAGCCACGCGGCTGGCGGCGACTCACCTGAGGGGGGACGTGGCGAGCCCCGCCATCCCTTCGGCGAAGCCGGTCCCCGCGCGGAAGCCAAGGCGGTCGGCGGCAAGCGCGGGGGAGGCGAAGACGTGGCGCACGTCACCGGGACGCCAGCCGCCGGCGACGACGGGGTCAGGGCCGCCCGTAGCGCTGCTGCGGGTGCGCGACGGCTGCGGCGGCATCGCCGAGACGGACCTGCCCAGAGTGTTCGACCGGCTCTGGCGCGGCGACCCGGCCCGCTCCTCGCGCGGTGCCGGCCTCGGTCTGGCGATCGCGCGCGGTTTCGTCGAGGCGCATGGTGGCACTATCACAGTAGGCAACGTCCCGGGCGGCTGTGAGTTCATCGTCGAGCTGCCAGGCCCGTGCGTCGCCCGCCCGCTGTAACGTATCGCCGGGACGTCCGGACTTTGCAGCGACAGCAGCAGCCTCGGACAGGGGGAGGACGATGGGCGGGTTTGTCTCACGAGGGTTCAGGGGGCACCGCCGTGGCGCGCCCGAAGGCGTCGAACGGGACCGGCTGCCGCCAGGGCAGTACGTCGAGGACGGATTCCCGGTCCTGAGCGCCGGTCCGACGCCCCGGATCGACCCGGCTGAATACCGCTTCCGCGTCGAGGGTCTGGTGCGCACCCCGCGCGAATGGTCGCTGGAGGAGCTCAAGGCTCTGCCGGGCTCGACCTTCAACGGCGACATCCACTGCGTGACCAAGTGGACCAAGCTGGACACCAGCTTCACCGGGGTCTCGGTCGACGTCCTGCTCGACCAGGCCGAGCCGCTCGAGGACGCCGGCTTCGTGGTGGCGTTCTCCTACGGCGGCTACACCACCAACCTGCCGATCGACGACGTGCGCGACGGTCGCGCCTGGGTGGTGTGGGAGTATGAGGGCGAGCCGCTGGAACCCGAGCACGGCGGCCCGGTCCGGCTGCTGGTGCCGCACCTGTACTTCTGGAAGAGCGCCAAGTGGGTGACCGGCATGCGCCTGCTCGACCACGACGAGCCCGGCTTCTGGGAGACGCTGGGCTATCACAACCGGGGAGATCCATGGCGGGAGGAGCGGTACTGGGGCGACTGACCTGGCGCCTGGCCCGGGTGACCGGGACCAGGCAGGAGACGCCCATCATCACCACCCTGGCGCTGGAGGTGCCCGACTGGCCCGGTCACCGGCCGGGCCAGCACGTCGACGTGCGCCTCACCGCCGACGACGGCTACCAGGCGGAGCGCAGCTACTCGATCGCGTCGGCACCGGACATGGAGCGCGTGGAGCTGAGCGTCGAGCGCATCGACGACGGCGAGGTCTCGCCGTACCTGGTGGACGACCTCGGCCCCGGCGACCAGCTGGAGCTGCGTGGCCCGGTCGGCGGCTACTTCGTGTGGGAGCCAGAGCTGGGCGGGCCGCTGCAGCTGGTGGGCGGCGGATCCGGGATGGTGCCGCTGATGGCGATGCTGCGCCACCGGGCCGCCGAGGGCAGCATGGTGCCCACCAGGCTGCTGCTGTCGTCCCGGACAGCGGCGGACATCCTCTACCGGGAGGAGCTCGAGCGTCTGGTCGCCGCCGACCCTGCGCTGCAGGTCACCCACACCCTGACCCGCGCCCAGCCGCCCGGCTGGAACGGCCTCGCCCGGCGTATCGACGCGGCCATGCTGCAGGAGGTGGCGTGGCCGCCGGCGGACCGCCCGCTCACCTACGTCTGCGGCCCGACCCGGCTGGTCGAGACGGTGGCGAGCACCCTTGTCGAGCTCGGCCACGAGCCTGCCCGGGTCAAGACCGAGCGCTTCGGACCGACGGGAGGCTGACCGATGGACGAACGTGACCTGCGACTGGACGGCAATGCCGTGGCCGGCATGCTGGGAATGGTCTTCGCCGTGGAGCCGACCACCAGCCTGGCCGAATGCGCAAACTGCGGCGGCAGCAACCAGCTCGGAGCGCTCCAGGCGTACGTGCACGGCATGGGCGCGGTACTGCGCTGCCCCAACTGCCAGGAGCCGGTGCTGCGAGCCAGCCACGCCCCCGACCGCATGTGGCTCGACCTGCGCGGCATCCGCTGGCTCCAGGTCGAGGTGAGCTGACGCGCGGGCGGGCGCCTGGGTTAGGGGTCTCCGCTCGACAACCTTGCCGGGGTGAACGTGACGGACCTGCGTGGGTTCGTGCTGTGAGGAAACCTTGCTGTGCGGCGATCCCTTACTGAGTCAGATACAGTACCGGCATGCGTCGAGTGGTCGTTCTGGGGGCCACGGGCTCGATCGGTCGCCAGGCGTTGGAGGTCATCGAGCGGTCGCCCCACCTCTCGCTCGCCGGCCTGGCGGCCGGGAGGTCCTGGGAGCCGCTCCTGCGACAGGCACGGGAGCACGGCGTCCAGCGCGTGGCCCTGACCAGCGGCGAGGCCGCGTCCCACGCGTCGCGGTCCTGGCCCGAGGGCGAGCTGTTCACCGGATCGGACGGTCTGGAGCGGCTGATCTCGGCATGCGAGCCCGACATCGTGCTCAACGCGATCGTCGGCGCGGCCGGTCTGGCATCCACCATCGCCACCCTGCGCGCCGGCGTCGATCTCGCTCTGGCCAACAAGGAATCGCTGGTCGTCGGCGGCGACCTGGTCATGCGACTGGCCGCGCGGACTGGCGCGGCCATCGTTCCCGTGGACTCCGAGCACTCGGCCCTGCACCAATTGCTCCAGGGCACCGGCCCGCAGGCCGTTGACCGCCTGCTCATCACCGCCTCCGGCGGCCCATTTCGCGGCATGCGCTTCGAGGACATCGAAAACGCCACCGTCGAGCGTGCACTGGCCCATCCCACCTGGGCGATGGGTGGCAAGATCACCATCGACTCGGCGACCCTGATGAACAAGGGGCTCGAGGTCATCGAAGCCCACCATTTATTCGACTGGCCGTACGACCGGATCGACGTCGTCGTCCACCCGCAGTCCATCGTGCACGGGCTACTCGACTTCCGGGACGGCGTGGTGTCGGCCCTGCTTGGCGCGCACGACATGCGCGTGCCCATTTCCTACGCGCTCCATTTCCCGGAGCGCGTCGACGCGTTCGGCGAGCGCCTGGACATGGCCGCTCTCGGCTCGCTCCAGTTCGAGCCGGTGGACCACGAGGCGTTCCCGTGCCTCGGTCTGGCCCGGGCGGCCGCGGTCGCCGGCGGCACCGCGCCGTGCGTGCTCAACGCCTCGAACGAGGTGGCGGTGGACGCCTTCCTGAACCGGCGCCTGCGCTTCGGCGATATCCCGCGGGTCGTGGAGGAATGCCTGGCGGGGGCCGACGTGGCGGAGGTCAGCTCCTTCGACACCCTGATGGCTGTCGACGCCGAGGCGCGCAGGGCCGCGCAGCAGCTGGTAAAGACCCTGGAGACGGCCGCTTCCTGAGCCCCGGCCCACCGAAGTCCTGAGCGGGCCGACCGCTCGAGACCTTCGCAAGCCCCCGCGTTCGCAAGCCCCCGCGTTCGCAAGCCCCCGCGTTCGCAAGCCCTCCCGCGATGGTTCACTCGAGAATCATTCCCTGGAATACGGTTGAGATATCAGGTGTTGGCGTGTGCATGATCGATGGAGCGGAAGGTTGGCGCGGGAAGGAGGACCTTCCGGCGTCTAAGCACGAGCTGCTGGTTTGACTGTCACCCGGACGGGGGGATGAAGGTTGAGCGTGCGGTTGGATGACCGGCGGGTCCAGAAGCGACCCACTGCTCCCGTCGGCCCGGTCGCTCCCGTCGGCCCGGTCGGCCCGGTCGGGTCCGCGCTCGGCTCCCCCGGGTTCCGCCGCCTGTTCATCGGCCAGTCGGTCTCCTCGCTGGGTGACTGGGTCGCCACCCTGGCCCTCATCGCCGCCGCCTTCGCGCTCACCAACGGCGACCAGACGGCGGTCGCCGTGGTGCTGGTCCTACGGCTGGTCCCGCCGATCTTCGCCGCTCCGGTCGGCGGGGTGGTGGCCGACCGGCTGTCGCGACGCACGGTCATGGTCGCCTCGGACCTCATCCGCGCGGCGCTGATCCTCGCGGTCCCGTTCGTCGGCATCGTGGGCCTGTACGTGATCGCCTTCGTGCACGAGTGCATCTCACTATTCTTCCTGCCGTCCCGTGACGCCAGCATTCCCGGGCTGGTGCCCCAGCGGAAGCTGGAGGAGGCCAACGGGCTGATGCTCGCGGCCTCCTACGGGTCCATCCCGGTCGCCGCCGCGGTGTTCGGCGCGCTTCGCCTGGCACCGGGCCACCTGCCCACCGGCAACTGGCTCAATACCCATCCGATCGCGCTCGCCTTCGCCTTCGACTCGGCCACCTTCCTGTTCTCCGCGGCGATGAACGCGGGCCTGCGCCTTGGCGGCGGCTCCGGCCGCCGCGACATCCAGCTGCTTCGCGACCTGGTCGAGGGTGTGCGCTACATCGGCGGGCACCGCACGCTGCGGGCGCTCTCCTACGGCCTGGTGGTGTCGATGTTCGGCGGCGGGGTGCTGTTCGCCGTCGGCATCGGCTACGTCCACGAGACGCTCGGCGGCTCGGACACCGCCTTCGGCTGGCTGGCGGCGCTGTGGGGGGTGGGCATGGCGCTCGGGCTGGGCATCGTGCGGCTGCTCTCCAACGGCAGCCGGCCGCGCGAGTTCCTCGCCGGGGTGGTGGCCTGCGGCCTGGTGCTCGGCCTGATGGCGCTGATCCCGGTGCTGTGGCTGGCGTTCGTCGCGGCGGTTGTCTTCGGGACGGCCTTCTCGGTGGCCGTGGTGCTGGCCCTCACCATGGCGCAGGAGCAGGCCGACAACGCGGTGCGTGGCAGGATCATGGGTGGCGTGCAGATGCTGTTCCGGCTGGGCCTGGCGCTGGGCGCGCTCGGGATCGGCGGGCTCGCCCACGCCGTTCCCCGCCTGGCGATCCCGTTCACTATCGACGGCAACCAGGTCGGCCTGCTGGCGGGGGCCGTCATGATCCTCCTCGGCGCCGCCGCCGCGTCGGGGGTCGCGCGCGAGACGCTGGGCAGACCGGGACAGCGTCCCGCCGCCGGTGTCAGCTCTGCGTCGGAGCTTTCTCGGTCTCGATGACCGGGCCGGCCTGGTCGGGCTGGGGGGCCTTGGGGGTGTGACCGGCCTGGTCGGGCTGGTCGGGCTGGGGGGCCTGTCCCCGGGTACGGTTGCCCTCGAGGACCTTCGCCATTGCCCCTCGCAGGCAGGCCATCTCGTGCTCCGAGAGGTGCTGGGCGAAGTACTCCTGGAGGACCGGGGCGAACACCGGCGCCGAACGCTCGAGCGCCTTGTGTCCCTCGGCGGTGAGGACGGCGTAGGTGAGCCGCCGGTCGGACCGGGAGAACTCGCGGCCGACCAGGCCGGCCTCCTCCAGGGTGTCCACCAGCTGGGTCACCCCGGACTTGCTCACGCACATCCCGTCGGAGATGTCCACCATGCGCAGGCGACCCTCGGTCGCGCCCGCCAGCCGGGCCAGCACCTCGTACTGCGCGAGCGAGAGCCCCGTCTCGGCCCGCAGCCGCTTTTCCGCGGCGGCCGAGATGAAGCGCTGCGCGGTGAACAGCGCCACCACGGTGGCCACGGGTTCCTCTAGTGGTTTCACAACGGCGATCGTATCACCAAGAGTTGATGAGTCGACGGTTCGATCCTTAATTGTCGCGCCCGCACCGAGTCCACTCCGGCACGGCCGGTGTGCGCGAGGTAGCCGCACGCGCCTCGGCTCGCCCCGACCTAACGGAGCTGCTCGAGGGCGGTGAGGAAGGCCTCGGAGTAGGTGGGGTACTGGGCGACCCCGTCCAGCAGGACGTCGATCGGCACCTCGGCGCGGATCGCCAGCGCTGCCTGGTGGATCCACTCGCTGGCGAGCGGTGCGACCGCCCAGGCGCCCAGCAGCACTCCGCGGCCGCGGTCGGCCACCAGGCGGACCTCGCCGCGCGGGTCGCGCTCGTAGGTCCAGGGGCGGGAGATCGCGTTGGGCAGCGACACCGTGGCAGTGACCACGTCGTGGCCAGCCTCGGACTGGCGGGCCTGCGCCTCGGTGAGCCCCACCGCGGCGATCTCCGGGTCGGAGAAGACCACCCGGGGAACGCCCTGGTAGCTCGCCCGCCGGGGCCGGCCGAGGAGGTTGTCGGCGACGATCCTGCCCTGGTACTTGGCGACGTGGGTGAATAGCGCCACCCCGGTGACGTCCCCGATCGCCCACAGCCCTTCGGCGCCGACGACCTGGCAGTAGTCGTCGACCCGAACGCCTCGCCTGCCGGCCTCGACGCCCACGGTCTCCAGCCCCAGCTCGCCGGTCCGGGGCGAGCGGCCCGCGCCGACCACGATCACGTCGGTCTCCACCTTGGCCCCGTCGTCCAGCTCGACGGACGCGCCGCCACCGTGCCGCGACGCTCGCACCACCTGGCGCCCCACCCGCACGTCCACGCCTTCGTCGCTGAGCGCCTTGGCGATCAGCTCGCCGACTCGCGGGTCCTCGCGGTCGATCAGCCGCTCGGCCCGCTGCACCAGGGTGACCCGGCTGCCGAGCCGCGCCAGCAGCTGTCCGAGCTCGATGCAGACCGGGCCGCCGCCGATCAGGAGCGCCCGCCCCGGCACCTCGCGGAGCTGAGTCGCCTCACGGTTGGTCCACACCTCGACCTGGTCGAGTCCCTCGATCGGCGGCCTCACCGGGTCGGAGCCGGTCGCGAGGATCACCTGCTCCGCCTCCAGGCGCCGCCCGTCCACCTCGACCTGGCGGGGGCCGGTCAGTCGCCCGGCGCCGCGGACGACCAGCGCGCCCTGGTCCTGGTAGCCGCGCACCTGCGCCTGGTCGTCGAGGTGCCGGGTCATGTAGTCGCGGTACTCGACGATGCCCTGCCACTCCAGCGCCGGCGTGCCGATCCCGGCCTCCCGGGCTGCCTCGCTGCGGACCTCGGGCGCGCGCAGCAGGGTCTTGGAGGGGATGCAGGCCCAATAGGCGCACTCGCCACCGATCAGCTCGCGCTCGACCACGGCGACCTGGAGGCCGGCCTCGAGCAGCCGCGTTGCGGCCTCCTCCCCGCCCGGTCCCATGCCGAGCACGATCACGTCCACGTTTTCAGCCATCGCGCAGTGCTCCTTTGACGGTCACCGGACGGGTACCCCAGCCGCTGCGGCGAGTGCCGCCGCGGCGAGTGCCGTTGCGGCGAGTATCGCGCAACGACTGGATACCCGCCCTACCCCTCTTGCAACGACTGCCGGAATGTGCCGGCCTCGAGCGACGTTGCGCCCAGAAGGCAGGACCGCTCGCCTCGAGGGGATCGGAGAATGCGCGAGGACATCGTGCCCGGAGCCGTGTTCCCGGACTACGAGCTGACCGACCACACCAAGACCCGTCGCCGGCTGAGTGAGCTGCAGGGCAACGACCCCATGATCCTGGTGCTCGCCCGCGGCCACTTCTGCCCCAAGGACCACCAGCAGCACCTGGAGCTGGCCGACTTCCACCCGAAGATCGCGGTGGCGTACACGCAGATCGTGACGATCTCGACCGACAACCTCCTCAAGACCAACGAGTTCCGGGATGCGGTCGGAGCGCAGTGGACCTTCCTCTCCGACGCGGGCCGCAAGGTGCAGAAGGACCTGGACATCCAGGAGTACACCGACCCGTACCACGACCCGATGATCCCGTACACCCTCGTGCTGGAGCCGGGCCTGGTGGTGTACACGATCTACAACGGCTACTGGTTCTGGGGTCGCCCCTCCACCGACGACCTGCGCCGCGACCTGCGCGAGGTGACCCGCAAGGTCCGCCCGGACTGGGATCCCACCGCCCCAGGCCTGCGCGAGGCCTGGGACGCCGGCGACAAGTCCAAGTTCTACCCCTACACGGCGGCCTCGTAGGCTTCCAGGTGGTCTGGCGCTTCAGCGTCCGCCCGTAATCCCCACGTTCGGGGTAGCACTTTGACGCGCGGGTAGCTGCACCTTGATCCACTCGCCTGCTCGCCGTGAGTGACACCTTTCGCTCAGACAGAGCGGTGAGGGAGGATCTGCGCGTTACTCGTTTGACCAGCCTCGAGCCCTGTGGCTCAGTTGCGCTGGACCGAATGTCGGGTGGGCCGAGCGGCGGCAGGCCTTGAGCACAGCGGCTGTGACAGAGGAGATCGACGTGGCGACGGCGAGAGGGGGGACCGTGTGATGGGGAGACCGGTCCCGTGGGTCAATCGGGTGCGGGTGAGCAACTACAAGAGCATCGCCGCGTGCGATGTCACGCTCGGACCTCTGACCGTGTTGCTCGGGCCGAACGCGGCGGGGAAGAGCAACTTCATGGACGCTCTCGCATTCGTCGCAGAAGCCGTGGCGACGACGCCGTACCAGGCGATCGACGATCGCGGCGGGCTTTCCAAGATCCTGCGCCGGTTACCTGAGCCGACGGATTCGTTCAGCATCACGCTCGACGTGACCGTGCCGTGGGGGTCGGAGCCAGAGCAGTGGGCGCGCGGCGAATACGAGTTCGAGATCGCGCGGAGCCGGCGGCCCGGTCAGCGCCCCTTCGAGGTCGTCAGTGAAGAGTGCGCGCTTCTATGGCAGGACACGACCGAGCGCTTCCGGGTCGATCGTGGGGCGATCGACGACCCGTCGATGCCGCGTGCATTAACGATCGAACCGGATCGGCTCTACCTGCCGACCGCCAGTGCCCGGCCGAACTTCGCCCCCCTCTTCGGGGCCTTGCGAGGCATGCGGTTCTATCACCTCGACCCGACTGCGCTGCGGTTGCCGCAACCCCAGACTGAAGGAGCTGTGCTCGGCAGCCGTGGCGAGCATCTTGGCGAGGTGCTCGGCGCGCTCGACACAGAGGTTTCGCGGTTATGCGGTGTTTGGACAACCGAACTTGCCTTGCGAATAGCACCTTACCGCGCGCGTGATCGTAGGATCTTCCCACAGAACGGGATCTTCCCACAGAACGCTACAGCGACCATCCGCAAGGCAAGGTGCCATCTGCACGGCAATGCCCGTCGTTTCGGGGCTGCGCCCACGGGTAAGCGCAGGCAGACGTGGACGGTCGGTGGCCACAGCCCAGGGGGAGGCACATGCGGGCCGGCGAGGGCGAGGCGACGGTGGTCGTACCGGCTGGCGGGGTCGCGCTCGAGGGGACCCTGGCGGTCCCGGCGGGGGCTGGCGGGGTGGTGCTGTTCGCGCATGGCAGCGGGAGCAGCCGTCACAGCCCGCGCAACCGCTTCGTCGCGGCGGAGCTGCGGCGGGCGGGGCTGGCGACACTGCTGATCGACCTGCTCAGCGGCGAGGAGGAGGCGCTCGACGCGCGCACGGCAGAGCTGCGTTTCGACATCGGCCTGCTGGCCGGGCGGCTCCTCGCAGCGACCGACTGGCTCGCCGCGCACGCTTCTACCGGCCGGCTCCCGGTGGGCTACTTCGGCGCCTCAACCGGCGCCGCCGGTGCGCTCGTCGCGGCCGCCCAGCGCCAGGACCTGGTCGGCGCCGTCGTGTCTCGCGGCGGACGTCCCGACCTGGCCGGCGAGGCGCTGGGCCGCGTGCGCGCGCCCACACTCCTGATCGTGGGCGGCGAGGACCACGCCGTCATCCAGCTGAACCGCGACGCGCTGGCAAAGCTCCGGGCCGAGAAGGCGCTCGAGATCGTCCCCGGCACCACCCACCTGTTCGAGGAGCGGGGAGCGCTCGAGCGGGTCGCCGAGCTCGCGCGCGACTGGCTCGCCCGCCACCTCGTCGCAGTGGAAGGCTAGGTGCGGGATTATCCGTCTGGGTCATCCGTCGCGAAGGACAGGCCTCGCTCCCTGAGGGCAGTGCGGAGCACCGGAGCACCTCCATCGCATTCGGCCCCATGCCGTGCAGCTTCATGACCTCGGACTCCTTATTAGCCTCAGGGCGAGGACAGGATTAGCCTCAGGGCGAGGACAGGGCAGGCGTTGACGGCGCGGCGGGCGTGGGCGGCGAGGCCGGGGCCGATCGGAGTCGGGTCGACGATCGGGTAGCCCCAGTCGTCGAGGGTGATGCGCTCGGGGAAGAGCTGCGCGCACAGACCGTGGCCATCGCAGGCGATCGGGTCGACGCGCAGCCGGTGCCGGCGAGTCAGCGCCATCGTGCTCCTCCGTGGGCGAGCTTCGTGATCGGATCCGAGGGGGGGAGCGGGAGGACCGCCGGACCGGGGGCGCTCGTGCAGCCGTGGCGGAGATGACGCGCGACCTCGCCGGCGAACACGTGCAGGGCGCTGCGCAGGAATCGCACCGCGCCGTCGGGCATGCGACAGGCGCCGCGGCCTTCCACCTGGCCCGCCCAGCGGCGCAGACGGTCGAGGCCGGCGGCACCGCCGCGCCCCGCGTGCAGCTCCGCGGTGGCCGTGGCGATGGCGGCCAGACCATGCACGCACGGCCCGCACTGGCCGGCTGTCTGACCCGCCAGCCAGGCGAGGACGCGGGCCGTCTCCCTGAGACCGCAGGCACCCTCGGGGAGCACCACCAGCGCCCCGCAGCCGAGGCTGGCACCCAGCGGGGCAAGCTCCGCGGCGCTGAGGCGAGCCTGGCCAGCGCCGCCGGCGTCGAGCCAGGCGCCGAAGTAGCCGCCGACCAGGACCGCGGCGGAACCGGCCGGGGCGCCGGCGGCGCCGACGACATCGGCGAGCCGGGCGCCGATGGGGATCTCGTAGACGCCCGGCCGGGCTACGGCGCCGGACAGCGTGACCAGCGCGCTGCCGGGCTCATCCTCGGTGCCGAGCTGGCGGAACCAGTCCGGCCCGAAGCGGAGGATCTGAGCAAGGTGTGCCAGCGTCTCGACGTTGTCGACCAGCGTCGCCCGGCCGCCCACGCCCCGCTCGAACACCCGAGGCCGCGTCCGGGTGGGGATGGCCGGCCCGCCATTGAGCCAGTGCACCAACGCCGTCTCCTCCCCAGCCACATAGCGAGCGGCGACAGTGACGACCCGCACCGGCGGGCCCGGTTCGGCGCGCCGGCGCTCCTCGACCGCCCGGACCACGGCGGCGCGCGCGGCGGTGGCGGTGTGGTCGACGCAGACGACCACCTCGCCGGCCCCGACGGCGGCGGCCGCCAGCAGCGCTCCGTCGAGGACGAGGTGGGGGGCCGCACCAAGGAGCAGCTTGTCCTTGCCGCTGGCCGGCTCGCCCTCGGCGCCGTTGACCACGACCACCGCCCCGCGCCGGGCGGCACTGACCGCCCGCAGCTTGCGGGCGGTCGGGAAGCCGGCGCCACCCCGGCCGCGCAGGCCGGACCGCTCCACGGCCGTCAGGAGGTCCTCCCGGGGGCGGCTGCCCGGTAGGGGCGGCGGCGGCGTGGGATGGACGAGCCGGTGGTGGGAGAGGTCGACCGCGGTCCAGGGCGCGCCGAGCCCCGCCGCGCCGAGCCCCGCCGCGCCGCCGGCTCCGGGACCGGGACCGGGACCGCCCACCTCATTGGCCCGGTCGGCGCCGAGCCACGCCAGCAGCCGCGGCAGCCCCTGGGGCCCCGGAGGCCGCGGGACCTCACCGAACCTGGTGAGCTGATCGGCGATGGTGCTCATGCTGTCGCACCGCCCTTTCCGGGCTGCGCTCGTCCACGGGCGGGCCGAGCCATCGCGAGCCGCCACCAGAGGGCGGCCGCGGCCGAGCCCGCCGCGATGGCGTCGATGGCCAGCATCCACACCTGGCGGGTGTCGCTGCCGATGCCGAGCCCGTGCAGCAGGGCCACCGGCCAGCAGGCGTAGGCGAGCCAGTGCGCCATGCGCCAGGTCCGGTAGCCGAGCCGGGCGCGCAGCAGGCTGGTGATGGCCACGGCGACGAGGAGGTCGAGGGCGAGCGCGCCGAGTCCCAGCCAGGCGGGCCGGTAGGCGGAGCCGAACGGGATCACCGCGTCCAGCCAGCGGATCGGGACGTAGCCGTCCACCACCGTGGTGGTGACGTGCAGCGCGAGGAAGACGAGGACCAGCAGCGAGAGGTTGCGGTCCAGCCCCTCGGTGACGAAGCGAGGCCACTGAGGGCTGGCCCAGCGGGAGGCGGTGGTGATGCCGAGCACGACTGTGCCGGTCAGCAGGACGAGGGTGACGACGCCACTGCCGCGGGTGAGGTACCACAACGCGGGGGTAGAGGCGAGGGTGCCGCTCATGCCGCGGTACCCCCCTCCTCCCACTGGCCCTCCCACTGGGCCTCCCACTGGGGCGCTGGCCAGCCACCGACCCGGACGACCTGGCCGTCGGGGTGCACCAGGCGGGCCGGCAGGCCGAGCGAGCCGAGCCAGGCGGGGCTGCGCTCGCCGCGGATCAGCGCGGCGGTGGCCGCGGTGTTGGCGTCGAAACAGGTCGCCGCGGCCACGCTCACGGTGCGCCAGACCACGGCTGCCGGCCCGCCGGTGCCGGGGTCGATGATGTGGTGGAGCTGCTCGCCGCCGCGGGCCCAGCGGCGCACGGTGGTACTCGAGGTGGCGAGCGCGCCATCGTGGATGCGGATGGTCTCACCGTCGCCCTCACCGTCGCCCTCGGCGTCGCCCTCACGGTCGCCCTCGGCGTCGGGGCGGCTCGCGTGCCAGTCGGTGACCCGCACCGCCCAGCCACCGTCGGGCGGCGCGCCAGCGGTCGCGATGTCGCCGCCCAGGCTGACCAGCACGCCGCAACCGCTTGCCTCGCTGGCACGCGCGGCCGCCCGGTCGGCGGCCAGCGCTTTGGCGGTGGCGCCGAGGTCCAGCCGCACCCCGGCCGGGACCTGGACCAGCGCATTGCCACGATCCCGGTCCCGGTCCCGGTCCAGGCGCAGCAGCCGCCAGCCGGGCACGGCCGCGATCCGGACCGGGCGCTGGCCGCTCTCGGGGATCGCGGCGAAGTCGCGGTCATAGCCGAGCAGGCTGATCGCCTCGCCAACGGTGGGCGTGACGTCGCCGTCAGTGAGGCGAGCCGCGCGCAGGGCGACCTCGAGCGCCTCGAACAGCAGGCTGCTGACGGCCACCGTCTGCCCGTGGGCGGCGTTGATAGCGCTGAGCTCGGAGTCGGGGCGAAAGCGGCTGCACGCCCGGTCGATCGCGTCCACCTCGGCGGCGACGGCGCGGTGCGCGGCCGCCAGCCCGGCCTGGTCGCTCACCAGGACGACCGCGCCGGTGCCGAGCGCGGGGAAGACCGCCCGCCCGATGGTGGCCATCACGACCCTCCCGAAGTGACGCTGCCCGATCCGCTGGACGCGGACGGCAAGCTGGAGGAGGGCTGCAGGCCAGAGCCGGACGAGTCGTCCGTCTGGCCGGATTGGCCGGTGGTGGTGCTGCCGCCGCCGCCCTGGGTCGTGCTGCTGGCCTGGCTGGCGCTGTGCCCGGGGAAGGCGTGAGCGGCGATGGCCGAGAACGCGGCGGTCAGCGCCAGCGCCCCGGCCAGCAGCCAGCGGGTCAGCCGGGACACGCGGCGCAGGCCCGCGTCCCGAGCGGTGACAGCGCCGCGGTCCACCCCGCGGTCCTGTGCCATGGAGGCTCCTCTCGGTCGAAGCTGAACCTTGGACACCGCGCAGTGTCCCCGCTCCGCTCAAGAGGTCGTCGAGCGGCGTTCGAGAACTAGGTAAGAGCGGCAAGGTGGCCCTGGCCGAGCCTGTCGGCTTACTGGTGAGCTTCGGTAATCAGGTGGTCTGTATTCGTCGGTCCGGAGCTGCCGTAGGTGTGTAGTCGCCCGGGGCGTTGTGGCTCAGGAGCTGCTGGCGTCGGCCGCGCTCCTGGTGGCAGTGTCGTCGTGGTTGCCGAGCATGCGGGCGACCACCGGAGCCCCCGCTTCCTGGCCGAAGGCGTGGACGTGCCAGTCGTGGACGGGATCGTGTTTTGAGCTGCTCGACGCCGTCGACCTCGCTGTGGAGTTGCGGGACGACTTCTCGGCCGGCGTCGCGGACCGCATGTCGTGCGCCAACCTCGACGGCGCCTGTACGCCGGTTTCTCTGTTAAGTCCCCGTGGCTGATGGCAGGAAGGTCAGCGGTGGTGGTGGCGGGCTGACTCGCTCGGTGATGGCGCGTTGGTGGAGCTCGAGGTGGTTGCCATCCTCATGCGGCGTGATCGCGGTCCTGGGCAGCCTGGCGCCGATGGCCATAACCAACCAGCGGCTTGCCAACGTCGGGGATAACCGTTATACATATGGCTAACGGCTATATGGGAGTGACGATGCAGCAGGAAGTAGTGCTGGCGATGCTGGCCAAGGAGCCGTCCTACGGCTACCAGCTGCGCGCGCGGCTGCGCGACGCGCTCGGCCCTCTCGGTGACGCGATGAACGCTGGGCAGGTCTACGTCACGCTGACCCGGCTGGAAAAGGCCGGCCTGTTAGCGGTCGAGAGGTCTGCCGATGGCGCCGACCGGTCGGATCGCAAGGTGTACGCGCTCACCCCCAACGGCCAACAGCGAGTCGCCGAGTGGCTTGCCGAGGTGAGTTGGCCAAGACCCGACCTCGCGGAGTTCCATCTCAAGCTGATCGCGGCCGCGGCGGCCGGGCTGGCCGACCCGCTCACCATCGTCGACACCCAGCGCCGCGAGCTGCTGCGCCGGTTGCGTGACGCCCAGCGCGCCGCCATGGCCGAGCC
>JBKPDO010000175.1:0-8234 GCA_046727955.1 bacterium
GAGGCATCATCAGAGGTTCACTCGCGTTCAGCCGTCCAGTCTTCCCCTTCACCTGTGGCCCCCGGATGGAACGGGCACCCTTGGGCTTGACCCTGAGCTTCGCACCCCGCAGTTACCCGCGACGCACGTCAGGGTGGGGACAGACCTTCGGACACTGGCCCGGAACTACACCCTCGGCATCGATCCTCCAGTCGGCGAGTTCACTCGCAACGTGCGCCCTCGCGTCGCACCGGACATGGTGCCTTTCAACCCGAGCAGGAGCCGGTCGTTGAAGCTGCAGGGGTCATACAGGCCGTCCTCGTCCAGGATCAAGGTGCCCGACAGGGCGCAGATCTCCAGCAGGCGGTGCCAGTCGGTGTTGTTGCGGGCCAGCCGAGACACCTCCAGGCCGAGCACGATCCCGGCGCGGCCCATGCCGACCTCGGCGACCAGGCGCTGGAAGCCGTCGCGGTCGGCGGCCGAGGCGCCAGAGTGGCCCTGGTCGGTGTCGATGACGATGAGCTGCTCGGCGGTCCAGCCCAGCGCGATCGCCCGTCCCCGCAGGTCGTACTGGCGCTGGGTGGACTCGGTGTTGTGCAGCACCTGCCGCAGGGTGGACTGGCGCACATACAGGTAGGCGTCGCGGCGCAGGTGCTCGGCGGTGACCTTGGTGGCCGCCTGGGGATCGGTGGTGATCGTGGGGCTCATCGTTGGGGCGCTCCTTGCTCACAGGTGGAGGTGGGCCAGGGCCATCGCGGCCAGGACGTGCACGAGCTCGAGCTGGCGGCCACCGGCAGCCGGCACCAGGGCGGCGGCGGTGGGGGCGGCGGGAACCCACGATGCCGGCGGCGGCTCCGACCGCCACACCGTGATCCAGGCGGCCATGCCACGGCCGGCCAGCACGCCCAGGCCGAGCCCGTTGCCGCCGGCCTGCCCGCCCAGCGCGATGGCCCGCAGCTGCTCGTAGCGCTGGTCCAGCTCACCGGCGGCCTCGCTGGCCGCGGGGACTTTTGCGGTCGGGCGGCTCACCTGCCGTTGGTGTCTGGCGTCGCCTGGCCAGCGCCCGCTGGATGGAGCGGGGATGCACCCGCAGCCCGAAGCGCTCGGCCAGCGGCTCGACCAGGTCTGCCGGCCGCAGCGAGGCATCGGCCGCCAGCAGTTGTTCGGCGAACTGGCACACCTGGTCGGTGAGCTTGTGGGCGCCACGCGGGCCGGGCTTGGCCGGTACCAACCCGGGCAGGCCGCCTCGCTGCAGCGCTGCCGCCGCCTGGTAGTAGGACGGGCGGGACAGCCCAAACGCCGCGGCCGCACGCGCCACCGGGGCTCCCTGCACCCGCACCTGGCGGACCATCTCGTACTTGACCTGCACCAGATCTCTGGCGTCGAAGAACGCCGAGGAGCCGAACTGCTGGTCGGTCACCGCTTCCGGATGCGGATTCAGCGTCCGCGACTGCGCCAGCGCCTCCACCTTGGGGTCCACTCGCCGCTTAGCCACGCCGCCTCCCTGCTCGTCGATCACGATTGCGTAAGGAGGATTATGTCAGATCACCACGACAGGAGTGGCCACAACAGGCATCCACACCTCAATGCTGCCAGGTCAAGTGCCGATATTTGCTGTGAGTAGTGGGATGACAGCGCGATCACTCCAGCACCGGCGGCATAATCGTCCTAACAGCTACGGCGTAATCTGCTTGACACCGATCACGCTCGAGCGGCCCCGGAGCGCAGCCGCTCCACCAGGTCGGCCAGCTCCAACAGGTCCGTGACCCGAAACGGGCAACGGCCTGCCGCCATCACCACGAACGGGTCGGCTGCCACCACGTCGGTCCATGCTGCAGGCAGCGACCGCACCTCGCCATGCTCGTCACGGACACAGACCCGGTCCTCGCCCCAGTTCTGGCGGCGGACCACGAACTCGTACTCGCGGCCAAACCACGGATGAAACGGGTGCGTCACCCGGACAATACGCTGCCCACCGGCGTCATCGGGTGCATTTGACGACGCGGTCCAACGCGTTCGCCGAGCGCTGGGTGCGGACAGTACGGCAGGAGTGCCTGGACTGGATGCTGATCCGAGGTCGACGCCATCTCGAGCGGGTCCTCGACGAGTACGTACGGCACTACAACCACCAGCGACCCCATCGAGGCCTTCAGCTTCGTCCGCCGAGGAGTAACGGCACCGGATCCGTGCCGTCCGCTGTTGCGGTCACTGATCGCGTTCGACGTCGGGATCGGCTCGGGGGCTTGGTTCACGAGTATTGCCAGGCCGCAGCGTGACGATCAGGTTTCTGAACCCTACGGGGCTCGCCCGTTCCGGTGACAGGCAGGGCGCTGCCCCAGCTCACCGAGCCGCGCGGCGTCGGCGCTGTCGCCCGAAGCACGAGCCTCTGTAATCAATGAACTGTCGGCAAGCCCGTTCCACAGGATGCTCGGCCACAAGGACGCGGTGCAGACCTTGAACCGCTACGGCCACCTCTACCCCGACGAGCTCGACTCGCTCGCCGACCGCCTCGAGCAGGTCCACGAACGCGCCCGCGCGGCAGCCCACGCGGACCGTACGCGGACCGAGAGCGGCCCGACAGTGGTCCAGATAGGCAAAGGAGCAGGTCAGTGACCTGCGGCTTTAGTGGAGGTGGGGGGACTCGAACCCCCGTCCCATGACGTCGTCCCAGGGCTTCTCCGAGCGCAGCCACCGGGTGGATCTCGGACCTGGGTTGTCCGGCGGCACCGCATCCAGGCCCCAGCCCGCTTAGTGTTCCCGAACGGGAGCGGGCGCCCCGAACGGGTGAAGCCTGCTATCGACGCCCGACCCGCTCCCGCAGGCGAAGAGCGGCGGACGGCTACCTAAGAGAGCTTAGGCAGCGAGCGCGTAGTTGGTCTTGGCGCTTGTTTGTTTCGCGGTTTGATACGGAGCCCCGCGAACTCCGGCTCGCTTCCCCTGAGTCGATCCGCCACGGTCGAACCCAAGGCACCCCCATGTGTAGTTGTCGTGAACATCCGGCGACTGCCGGACACCCCCATTGTAACGTCCCGCCACGCCGGCCCCATTCCGCGGTCGGCATTGGATCAGCCGCGAACGCGGGCCTTGCGGACCCGGTCCATCTCGCGCGCGGCGTCCCGCTTGGCGATCGCCTGGCGCTTGTCGTAGGCGCGCTTCCCCCTGGCCACGCCCAGCTCCACCTTTACGAGCTGCTGCTTGAAATACAGGCGCAGCGGCACCAGCGTCAGGCCGCGCTCGGCGACGCGACGCGCGAGCTGGTCGATCTCCTTGCGGTGCAGCAGCAGCTTGCGGGCGCGGGTCGGCTCGTGCCCTTCGTAGCCGGTGTGCGAATAGGCGGGGATCTGCATGTGCAGGATCACCTCACCGCAGTCGACCTCCGCGTAGGCGTCCTGCAACGAGGCTCGGCCCTCCCGCAGCGTCTTCACCTCGCTGCCGCGAAGCTGGATCCCCGCCTCGATGGTGTCGAGGATCTCGTAGTCGTGCCGGGCACGCCGATTCGTCGCCACTGTGCCCGGTGGCTCCTTCCTGGGCACCGCTCTCCCGTTCCCTGTTCTCCGCTACGGCTACACGCGCACGTACTTGCGCAGCGCCATGATGCTCGCGAGCGCGGAGACGACCACCCCGAGGAGCAGCAGGACCACGAATGACTCGTACAGCTCGTGTTTGCCCGCGATCGGCAGGAGCTGCAAGATCGAGACCTGGTGCCGCACTCGGTCGAGGTAGAGCATCCCCGCTGCGAGCAGCCCGAACGCCACCAGGGTACCGAGTAAGCCGGCGACCACGCCCTCGGCCAGGAACGGCAGCCGAATGTAGGTGTTGCTCGCCCCGACCAGCTTCATGATCTGGGTCTCCTTGCGCCGGGCGAAGGCGGCGACGCGCACCGTCACCACGATAAGCACCACCGCGGCTCCGCCGAGCACGCCGGAGAGCACCAAGAAGGAGATCTTCGCCAAGTTCAGGATGGCGAACAGTCGCTCCACCAGCCTGCGCTGGTCGACCACCTCGGCGATGCCGGCGCTGCAGATCTCCTTGCCGCGCGAGTCGGTCCTGCCGGAGCAGAACAGATCATGCACCTGGTCGAACTGGTTCGGGTCGCGGAGCTTCACGCGGAAGCTCTCGGGAAGCACGCTGGCGGTGACGTTGCGCACCATATCGGGCGAGTCGCGGAACTGGTCCTTGAAGCGCTCGTAGGCCTGCTGCTGCGACTCGTAGAAGACGCGCTCCACCACCGGCAGCTCGCGGATCTGGTTGCCGACGCTCTGACGCTGCTGGGTGGTGATGCCCTTTGCGAGGAACACAGACACCTCGATCTTGTCCGACCAGTAGCCCCCCCAGAGGTTTACCTGTTTGCCCGCGAGCAGCGCGATGCCGAAGAGGGTGAGGCTGATCGCCACGATGATCACCATGGCGCCGGCCAAGAGGAGATTTCGGCGGAACCCGCGGTAGGCCTCGGCGAGGATGTACCTGAGCCTAGCCAAGGTCGTACACCCCCCGCTCCTGGTCGCGGATGACCTTGCCGTGCTCCAGCTCGATGACGCGCTTGCGCATCGTGTCGACGATGCGCTCGTCGTGCGTCGCCATCACCACGGTCGTACCGGTCCGGTTGATGCGCTCGAGCAGCTTCATGATGTCCTGGGAGGTGCTCGGGTCGAGGTTCCCGGTGGGCTCGTCGCAGAGCATCAGCAGCGGGCGGTTGACGAACGCGCGCGCGATCGAGACGCGCTGCTGCTCGCCACCCGAAAGCTCGTGAGGGAAGCGGTCGGCCTTGTCATGCAGGCCCACCAGCTTGAGCACCTCGGGGACGGTGCGGTAGATGGAGTGGCGCCGGGCGCCGATGACCTCGAGCGCGAAGGCGACGTTCTCGCGCACGGTCTTGTTGGGCAGGAGCTTGAAGTCCTGGAACACGCAGCCGATCGCGCGCCGCAGCGCCGGGACTTTCCAGGAGGCCAGCCGGTTCAGCTCCTTGCCAGCCACCCAGATGCGGCCGGCGCTGGGCCGCTCCTCCTTGATGAGCAGGCGGATGAAGGTCGACTTGCCGGAACCGGACTGGCCGACGACGAAGACGAATTCGCCCTTGCGCATCTCCACCGAGACGTCATCGAGGGCGATGACGTCGTTGCCGTAGACCTTGGTGACGTGGTCGAGTTTGATCACGCTCCGAGCAACCTTTCGCTCTCCGGGGCTCCACGTGGCTGGGGGTGGGCTGGAGCCCGCGTGGCCAACCGGCCGATGCGAGACCTTATCAAACCCAGCGGCAAAGCCGGTAATGCAGAGGAGGGGCTGACGCCCCTCATGCGGGGGGCTGACGCCTCCTGCACGCCCCCCACGTGTGGTGCGGGCTGCGCCCGCGATTCAGGCACCCATAGGCGCCGGTTCAGCGTGGTCGATGGTTACCGTGGTGCGGGCTGCGCCCGCGATTCAGGCACCCATAAGCGCCGGTTCGGGGTGAGGCGGTGGTTACCTATGAAGCATCAGACCGCTGGGGCGGTCTGATGCGCCTGTACACCGCTGGCAGGGCGGGCAGGACCACGATGACCAGGCCCATGGCGGTGAGGGCCTTGCCGATGATCTCGACCGGGGTGTCGCGGTAGACGAGGCGGACGTGGGCCTGGGTCGGCACGACGACCATCAGCCCTGGCGAGAGCAGCCAGGGACCCTTGGCCCCTTCGGCGTGCCAGTTCGGGAAGTATGAGACCTTCACGATATGCGGCTCGCCGATGCGGTCGGTGGTGAAGTCGATAGTCTGGTCCCCCATGGTCGAGGGGATCGTCCCAGGACGGGGCAGGGGCTGCTTGGGCAGGGAGGTCACCGGCAGCTTGCCCGGGTCGGCGAAGGCGGCCCTGGCCGCCGGGTCGCTCTTGGAGGCGTAGGCCAGCGGTGTGTCGAGCCAGCTCGCGTTGCGATACCAGGTGAGCGAGTTGCCACGCCAGTCCGGGTCGTCGAACAGCACCGGCCGGTAGCGCGGCACCTCCACCAGATGCCCGTCGCCGACCTCGTAGATGGTGAACTTGCCGCTGACCCTCACCACCGGCAGGCCGGCCTTCGCGGCCGCCTGCTTGGCCTGGTCTGTGTAGGCGACGTACCAGCGCACCCCGAACATCCTCAGGTGCCGAAGGCCCATCGAGAAGTCGAAGCCGGGATACTGCACGCCGGGCACGGCCTGTGTCGCCGTCTGCGAGGTCTCGGCCTGGTTGATGAAGTGGAAGGGCCCGTTCAGGGAGGACTCGATCAGCAGCCCCTCCATGGTGGGCTGCTTGGTGAACGCCGGGATGTTCTCGAGCGTCCGGGTCGTCCCGAAGCGCTCATAGTCACGGTTGAACTCCCACATGACCCGGCCCCGCGGAAGCTGGTCCAAGGTCCTGAACAGAGCGGTCGCCTCGGACCAGCCGGGCTTCGCCTCGAACCCGGAGTAGTTGTAGTCCGTCCAGCCGGGGATGTAGGCGTTGGCGCGCCCGGAGGACGGGTAGGCGGCGGCGATCGGCGCCAGCGTGAGGGCCAGCACCACCACGACGTAGCCGGCCTGGGCCGGCACCCGCAGACCACCCTGGAGGAGCGCGATCACGCGACCGACGATCACCGCGGCCCCATAGGCGGCCACCAGCAGCTCGCAGAGGTAGATGAGCGGCAGCAGGCGGGCGTTCCACAACGCGCCGCCGGGAACCAGCCGGGGCAGAGCCACGTAGACGAAGGCGGCCACGGTCGCCGGCCATGCGAACAGCAGGATGCGCCGCTCGCCCCGCACGATCGCCACCACCAGCCCGATCGCGGTCAGGACCAGGTAGGGCCGCAGTGGGTTGGGCAGCAGGTACCCGTAGTTGGTGAGCTGGTCCCACTTCATGTGCGCGGTGTAGGGCTGGCGCACGATGAAGGTCAGACCCCAGAACGCTGTCAGGCAGAAGGCCAGCCCGTAGATCCGGGCCAGCCGCCAGAGCGCCCGCCTGGCGCTCGCCAGCGGCAGCCGGAGCAGCAGCAGCGAGCTTGCCATGAGCAGCGAGATGGTGGTCAGGATGTGGCTCAGCACCACTCCGGCCGTCACCACTCCCGCCAGCCGCCAGCCCCTGCCCTCCTCCACCGACCGGTACACCAGCGCCAGCGCCAGCGGCAGCAGCGCGAAGCTGAGGGCGAAGGGAAACTCCCCCGCCATGGTGCTGGCGATGTTGCCGCCCCAGATGTTGAACTGGTCGGTCGGGGCCGGGCCGATCTGGCCCATGAACAGGAAGACCACGCTGGCGCACGCGGCCAGCAGCGGTGCGGGCTCGCGCAGCCGCAGCAGGCGGAAGGCGCCCCAGCAGGTCAGTGGGAGCAGGAACGGCCCGAGCGCCGTTATCGCCTTGAAGGCGATCTGGTTGCCGAGCAACGGGGTGAGCACGGCGATCGCGAAGTACGGCAGGGGGAAGTAGAAGGTGAGCATCGGGATGCCAGCGAACCACCCCGGCGCCCAGCCGGTGATCTGCCCTCGCGGCAGCAGGTCCTTGCGCAGGAACGTGTCGATGTAGTGGTGCGACCCCATGTCCCCACCCGCCGCCGTGGTGCGGGAGAAGATAAGGTTCATGTGCATGACCTTGACGAGGACGAGGTAGATGGCGACGAACCCGACCCCTGTCAGAACACGGTGCACCAGCGTCGCCCGGGCATGGGCCGCGGCGAGTCCCTGTCGCGGCTCCCGCCGCTGGGCTGCGATCGTTGCCAAGCGTGCTCCCTGGAACTCGAAAGGTTTGTGCCTATGAAAGCAGGAACGGCGTGGTAATGCCGCCGTCGGTCGCGCCGGACGAGACGGGCACGCTTCCACCGTGGGCCGGAGCGTGGCTTCCCGTCGGCGACCTCGCCCTGGCGGGCGGCCGGACCGCGACGGTGTCGTTCGATCGGGAGGGTCGCTGCCGGCTGCTGCTTGCGCTCGACCGCGAGGCCGACGAGGACGACGTTGCCGTCCTGGAGGAGGCCGCCGACGCCCTGCCCTACCTCCAGCTCGGCGACCTCGAGGGCAGCGAGGGCTATCCGGCGCGCCACGCCGACGCCTTCGCCCTGCCGCGGCCCCTGCCCCGCTCCGCCTTCAACTCCAGTGCGAGGGTGGAGCTGGTCGCACGGGCTGGAGGATGCCGCCTGCCTGGCCGCGTCGGCAGCCTCGGTCTGCCCACCCGGACCACCTTCGCCAGCGCCGATGGCGAGGTGGCCGGCGCTGACGGCAAGGTGGCCGCCGGTCCCGCCGCTCGCGCCGCTCGCGCCGGTCCCGCCGGGGCGGCCGGGGCGGGCGGGGC
>JBKPDO010000176.1:0-33217 GCA_046727955.1 bacterium
GGAACGCATCAAGCTCGGCACCTTCACCGGCCCGGCCGGGACCTTCCGCCAGCGCACCGAGCTCACCACCACCCAGCGCGCCATCCTCACCAAGCTGCGGCTGGCCGAGCCCCCGCGCGTCTGGCAGCTCACCCCGCCGGCGCCAGGCTCCTGACCAGCGCGAACGCTCGCGCCTAGATACACGCCGCCTGCGCGTGCCATCGCCCATCTCCGCAGGTCACTGCCCAGATTCGTGGACTATGCGCGACCCGAGCTGCGGAACCCGGGTCATCGCGTGAGGCCGTGGTCATTCATGGAGGTCTGGCGGAACCAGCATGCGATGCCGACGAGGTCGCCCACGCTACCCAGGTGTTCGGCCTTCCATCGCGGTGGCGCAGCGCCCGCCCAGTCGATAGCGGTTGCCGGCCGCGCACGGTGCCGGAGGTGGGTATCAGGGCCGGGCAGACCGGTTGCCAGGTCGTGTGACCTCAGTGATCGCCATCGTGTTGCCGTCTGGGTCCTTGACCCAGGCGGCCCTGAAGCGGTCGGCATCGAAGACGCCGCGCTCGTCGGTCTTGAGGCCGGGCTGGTCGTACCGCTCAAAGACCACGTCCCGCGCCCCGAGCTCGTCCATCGTCTGGTCGAGGTCATCGACGAACCAGCCGGCGAGCGTCGCCGGCGACCTGCCCGCGTTCTGTGGCGAGAGATAGACGAAGATCCCCGTTCCCTGAGCGCAGGGATAGCGCACACCCTGCTCCTCCTCCTCGCCGGGCACCAGCCCCAGCTGCTCCTCGTAGAAGCGCCGTGCCCTGTCGAGGTCCGAGACGGCCATCGCCGCCTCGACGGTGTAGTCGCTCAATCGCGGGAGCCTCCTTGGTTGTCCATCCCAGAAACACGATGCGATCGTGCTCGCCCACTCGGTCGGGGTGGATCTTGCGACCGGGGACGGGCTGGCCGATGCCCTGCTGGGTGTCGAGGCGGTTATCGACGTCACCAACACCCCAACCCGCAGCCCCGAGGAGGCGCGGGCGTTCTTCGCCACGACCACCGGGCGGCCGCTGGACGCCGAACAAAGCGCGAGCGTGCGCCATCATGTGGTGCTGTCGATCGTGGGTGTGGATCGGGTGCAGGGCAACGCACACTACGCCGGCAAGCGTGAGCAAGAGCGAGTGGCGTTGGCCGGCTCGATCCCAGCACCAGGACTCCAACGGCGGCGGCGGGCTCATCACCGACGGCGACACCCGGTGGATGACCGCAGGAGCGGGATTGTCATTCTGCCAACCTGAATCACGCTGCTGACCTGTACGGATGGCCGTGAAGCCGGTATGACACGACGGCTCACGATCTCATCGGGATTTGGCCCGAGCACGGCGGGTCCTTCTCGGGTGGGTGCTGCTGCTTCGGCCCAGCCTCCACTCATGCGCTTTCCCACCTGAGGCGCCGGTGACAAGCGCCGCGTTCTTCGTTCACTGCTCCTGATATGCATGCGAACAGGTACTGCAGGCTCGAACCCTGTGCCCCTCTCCGTCAAACTTGCCGATGTGATGATTGGTCAGCAGCGACAGACGATGAGTCGCTGCCTGCCCGCGGTCGCCGATCAATGAGCGCCTTGTTCGCCTACGACGACGCGGTCGTGGAGCGGTACCCGACAATCCGCGCGGGCGTCGTCCATGCGACCGGCCTGGACAATGGACCCAGCCCACTGGAGCTGCTTGATGAGTTCCGAGCGGAGCAGCGAGCCGTCTCCGCGAGGTTGAACGAGACCGCGATCGCGGATCTCCCTTCGATCGCCGCTTGGCGCCGCGCGTTCAGCCAGTTCGGGGCCAAACCTACCCAATACCGCAACGCCGCCGAGGCGCTACTCCGAAGACTCGCCAAGGTGGGCGACATCCCGCCCATCAATACCCTCGTCGACTTCGGCAACCTCGTCTCGATCCGCTACGCCGTGCCCGTCGCTGTGTTCGACCAGTCCAGCATCTCCGGCTCCACAACCGTTCGGTTCGCTACCGGCACCGAGCTCTTCACCGACCTCGGATCAACCGACAGCGTCTCTCCAGAGCCTGGGGAGGTCATCTTCGTCGACAGCAACAACGATGTGAGCGCTCGACGTTGGTGCTGGCGCCAAAGTGCCAAGAGTGCGACCAACCCGACGACGGTCGAGGCGCTCATCGTCGTCGAAGCCCTTCACGACACCGCCGGCCGAGACATCGAGTCGGCACTTCGTGACCTCACCTCGCTGCTCGCCTTGTACCAGCCCCACAGCCAGACCACGTCACATGTCCTGTCGCCGGCCAACCCAAGCAATGGGGCAGGCTTCTCGCGGAGGTCCAGTAGCCCTTGAGTGGGTCGTCGGGCGGGCGGACCGACCTACGCTGATGCATGGCTGGCGCGGAGTCCCTGGCAGGCGATCGCGATCATGCGACCCCGGCGCCGGGGTCGGCAGCGGGACGTTCCCGGGCCAGGCAGCCCTCGATGAGGGCCGGCTGGCGGGAGCTGCTCCTGCCAGGCGCCAGGACCGTCCAGGTACAGGCCGCAAGCGCAGTCCAGCGCCTCTCCGGGTGCGCCGATCGGCAGGCCGCTTGGCAGCACCGAGTCCTCATAGCCGTCGCGGCCGGCCAGGTAGATAGCAAAGCCCCACAGGCTGGCCGAGTCGGCACAGCGCAGCTGCTCGGCCAGCCAGCTGGGGCTGGCCGGTGGGAGGGATGATGGCACAAGGTGGCGGGCACCGCCCATTTTGTGGTCAGGTTGGCCGCGTCGCAGCGCAAGTTCTTCAAGGCGCTGGTGTGCCACCAGACCGCGCAGCAGCAGGTGACCAGGCCCGGATCGTACGGGGTCCGCCGCGGGCTGGGCCAACCAGGCGATCGCCCATAAGCCGGGGCTGGCGCCCAACACCGTGGGCAAGTGGCGCAGGCGGTCCTGCCAGGAAGGCGTCGACGGCCTGGCCGACGCAAGCGGCCGGCACCCGCGGGTGTTCCCAGCAGTGGTGGTCGCCGCCGCCAAGGCGGTCGCCTGTGAGCTGCCCGTCAGGCGCGGGTGCCGCTGTCACGCTGGAGCCTTGCCCAGCTGCACGCCAAGCTGCGGGCCCGCGGGCTGGTCAGCGAGGCGTCGACCACGACGCTGTGGCGCTGGCTGGTCGCCGACCCGATCAGGCCCTGGCAGCACCAGTGGTGGATCTTGCCCCGGCGACCCGGCGTTTGCCGCTAAGGCTGGGTGGTCTTGGACCTGTACCAGCGGGGCTTCCAGGCAGCGGAGCTGGGTGCCGACGAGTCCCTCCTCAGCGCCGATGACAAGACCCAGGTCCAGGCGCGCTGCCGCTGCTATCCGACCCTGCCACCCGCCAAGGCCCGCCGGATGCGGGTCGAGCATGAGGACGAGCGCCGCGGGGCGCTGGCCTACCTGGCGGCCTGGGACGTGCACCACGCCCGGCTGTTCGGCCGCTGCGAGGCCTCGACTGGGATCGACCCGTTCGGGCGGCTGGTCGCGCAGGTCATGACCACGCAGGTACCAGGTGGAAAGCTTCGGCAGCGTGGCTGGGTCGGTGGTGGCCACCACCAGCCGGTGGCGGCGGTCAGGCCTCCAGCCGCCCAGCACCGCGTCGGCGGCTCACCAGGTCTCGGTGTGGCCGTCGCGGAAGCGGCGGATGACCCGCCGCCACGGTCCGGGCCGACTCGGGCCGTCCCAGCCCAGCTCGCGGGCGGCCTCCACCGGGGTGTGCGGCTCGTCCTCCGGCGCCCAGATGCCCTTGCGGGGCTTGAGTGCCAGCACGAACGGCACCCCGGCGCGACCCAGCGCCTCGACAAACCCGGTGTTGTCGCCGTAGAAGCAGTCGGCCACCACCGCCCGGGACGGGATCTTGGCCAGTTTGGGCGGCGACGACCAGCTCGGCGGCCAGCCGCGGCGCGGTCGTCGATTCGGGGCGGCCGCCGTCGCGGCGTCGCGGTGGCCGAGAGCCGGGACTGGCTGGGCTGCGACCGCTGCTCGTGGACGAGCGGACCGGTGGTCGTGGTCGTGGCTGCGAGCAGCGCGAACTTCAAGAGCCAGCCAAAGGATGGAAACGCCCTTACGACTCTCCCGTGGACCAGCCCCTTCCTGCGAGAGTTGGACTTCAAGCAGGCCAACTGCACGAATGACCCGGCGGTCCGGTCCATTCTGGGTGGCCCTCGTCTTGATCAGAATCCAGCAAGCCCCCCCACACAGATCGGCGGCGACATATGCGCCAGCCGCACCGCGCCCCAAGCCAGCATGCCACCGGCCCGGCTGGTGGTGTGCATGGCCGCCTGGCCTGGAACTCTGACGGAGAGCACAAGACTGGAGCCTGGTTCCTTTGGAAGGGGCGGTTGTCGCCGGTCGTGCGATCGCTCGTAGACGCTGACATGGCGCCAACTGCTGGCGGTGTACGGCTCGCCGTTCCAGCCTCCCCATCGCTCACGCAACTGGAGGCCGGCGATGCGAGCCATGAGGTCGAACTCGGGCGGGTAGGCCAGGCGCAGCCTGATCGGGCTGAAGATGAGGCCCTCGGCGCCGATGCGGACGTGGTTCTCGTCGAGGATCTGGGTCACGGGGTCGTACCGGCAGACGTCCAGCACGACGTGGTCGACCCCGATGTGCTCGGCGTCGACATACTGGTGGCCAGGCCGTGAGGGGGCGGTCGGGACGCGGCACTCCAGCACGAACACGCCGTCGTCGGTCAGGTGATGGGCGGCGTTCTGGAGGCATCGGACCTGGTCGTCCTGCGTGAGCAGATTGCCGATCGTGTTGTAAACGAGGTAGACCAGTCCGTAGGTGCGTCCGGTGCTGACGCGGGACATGTCGCCCATGGTCACTTTGACGTTGTTGCCGTCCGGCTTCTCGCGCATCCGGTCAACCATGTCCTGCGACAGCTCGATGCCGTCCACGCGCACGCCCGCTTTCACGAGCGGCAGGGCGATACGACCGGTACCCACGGCGAACTCCAGCGCGTCTTGCCGACCGGCGAGCTGGGCGAGGAACGCGACGGTCTGCTCCTCGTCGCCTCGGGTGTCGACGGCGTCGTAGCGCTTTGACTCCTCATATCCGAAGCTCGTCCTGGGGTCGAAGCCCTCCATGGCATCTTCCTTTCTGACCAGGCGTGCACCGGTATATGTCCCCTCAACGTGTTAACGCCGCGTTGGGACGGCGTGAGCGCTGTGATGGTCGTCCCATTGATGCTCACGCGGCTCCACACAATTCCTATGTTGGCGCCACCCGCCAGCGGCGATTGCGCCCCACGGTCAAAAGCCAGGCGACGGCCACCGCCACGAACATGGCAAGCAAGCTCACAAGGATGGACTGGCTGGCGATCCAGGCCACCCAGGTCGCGACGATGATCAGGATGGCCAGCAGCGGATACCAGAACCAGTTCTTGCGTGCCAACCTAACGACGAGCAAGGCTGCCAGCAACAGGGCCGGCAAGACGCCGACGGTTCGAAGCGTCGGGGCCATCGACTGAGCCAGAAGGCCCGCGCCACGCTCAGGCAGCGCAAACACTCGCTGAGAAGCGGCCGGCATGCTAATCCGCATATCCACCGCGGCCCGCGTCAGGAGCCAGCGTCCGGCCCGCTCCTGCGATCGCTGCGTCGTTCCATGTACTTGTCGATCTGGCGCCGCTCCCAGTTCGCGCCGAACAGCCCGCCAAGACCGAACAGGCCGATGCCCGTAATGACGACGGCGAGCCCGGTGCCCAGCATCGGCCAGTAGAACCACCAGCTGGTCGAATCGTCCGCCAGGTCGATCGCGAACCACATCAGGCTGAGCGCCAGATAGATGGCCACGATGGTGGCAAAGATCCGCTTGCGGCGAATCCAGCGGCGCGCCTCAGCCAGCGCACTGTCCCGATCGTCAGGGGTCACGTGCTCTGGATCGGAGTGGTATTGGCGGCGGGGGTCGCTTGATTGGGACATCGTTCCTCCTTTCCTGCCGCAGTGCCGGCTTTGTTGTCAGGATCTCCAGTCGTGGCCGTCGCGGGAGTCGTGCTCCACCGCCATGCCACCAGGTCGGGCGCGACCAGCAGCGGCTCCTGCCCGGTGGACCAAGGTGGGGAGGGTGATCTCAGTACGGCAGGAGCCGGCCGGACGGGGTGCGCCGGTCGACCGGGCTCGCCGGCCGGTGGCCGCGCTGCCGCCTGACCCGCAGCCGCTGGCGTCGTGGCGGTCGAGGCTCGGGCCGTGGAGCGGGTATCTGGTGCATCTTGTGCCTCCATGTGGGTGACCAGTCGGGTCGGTGAGGAGTTCGTCACGCTGAGACTCACGCGCATCACGCAACCTCCACACCTGGGCCGCGGTTCGCGTCGCCTCAGCGGCGGTGCCGCGGCGGGAGCGCTCAGTGGCGGTCGGCGGGTGTCGGGCGCTCAGCCTGGATAGGTGGTTCTCGGACCGGCGCGTGCTCGGCCGCGGCGGGTGGCTGGTCATGCTCTTGGTGCCCGTACCGTTGCCAGAACCGCGCCAGCGGCGGTGGCGCCCACCAGTTGTAGCGGCCCAGCAGCCGCATGGTGGCGGGCACCAGCAGCGCCCGGACCACGGTGGCATCCAGCAGCAGCATGATGATCATGCCCACGCCGATCATCTTGATGAAGGTGATGCCCGAGGTCGAAAACGCGCCGATCACCACGACCAACAGCAGCGCTGCGCTGGTGATGATCTTGCCGGTGCGTTGCAGTCCGGTGGCCACGGCGGTGGTGTTGTCGCCGGTGTGGTCCCACTGCTCGCGGATGCGGCTGAGCAGGAAGACCTCGTAGTCCATGGACAGGCCAAAGGCGATCGCCAGCATCAGGATTGGCTGGGTGGCCTCGATGGTGCCGGTGGGGGTGAAGCCGAGCAGCCCGGACAGGTGGCCTTGCTGGAAGATCCACACCAGCGCGCCAAAGGAGGCGCCCAGCGACAGCAGGTTCATCGCGATCGCCTTGAGGGGCAGCAGCACCGAGCCGAACGCCAGGAACAGCAGCACCAAGGTGACCAGGCCGACGAAGGCGGCCATCCATGGCAGGGTGCGGCCGAGGCTTTGCAGCAGGTCGACCAGCTGGGCGGTGTCGCCGCCGACCAGTACCCGGGATCGGGCCGGCGGGTCCACCGCGCGCACGTCGCTGACCAGCTGCCTGGCCCTGGCCGAGATGGGGTCGGCGTGGTAGCCGACCGCGATCAGGTTGGTGGCTGCGGCGGTCTGGGTGATCTGGGCACCGGTCACCCCAGGCACCGCGCGCAGCCGCCCCATATAGCCGCGCAGGCCGGCGGTGTCCGCGCCGGAGACGACCACGGTGATGGCGGTGGTGGCGTTGCGGGTGAAGTCGCGGTCCAGGGTCTCGCTGACCTGGCGGCTCTGGGTCGTGGCGGGCAGCGCGCGGGCGTCGATGCCGCCGAACGCCACGTTGCGGAACGGCAAGCCCAGCGTGACCAGCCCAGCCACGATGACCACCAGGTAGGCCAGCGGACGGCGCATCACGCTGTGCGCGATGCGGAACCAGGCACCGCCGGAGCCTTCCGCCCGGCCCTGCCGGCGCCGCCACGGGACGGACAGCGCGTTGACGCGCGGGCCCAGCACCCCAAGCAGGGCGGGCAGCACCGTCAGCGCGGCCACCATCGCCACCAGCACCGCCGCGATGCCGCCAAAGCCCATCGAGCGCAGGAACATCTGCGGGAACAACAGCAGCCCCGCCAGCGCGATCGCCACGGTCAGCCCGGAGAAGCAGACCGTGCGGCCGGCGGTGGCCACGGTGCGGGCCAGCGCGTCCTCCACCCGTCTGGGTCTTGGCGGTTGGGCGGCCAGCTCCTCGCGGAAGCGGCTGACGATGAACAGCGCGTAGTCGATGGCAAGGCCCAGGCCCAGCATGGTGACCAGGTTGATGGCAAACACCGACACGTCGGTGACCAGCGTGAGCAGCCGCAACGCGGTGAACGCGCCCAGGATGGCCAGCCCGCCCACCACCAGCGGCATCCCGGCCGCGGCCAGCGCACCAAACACCACCACCAGCAACACCAGCAGCACCGGCATCGACAGGCTTTCGGCCCGCCCGATGTCGCCGGCCACCTGGGTGTCGCCGTCGTGGTCGATGGCGGTCTCCCCGCCCACCTTGGTGGCAAGGCCCGGCGCGGCCAGCTCGCCCCTGACCGCCGCCAGCGCATCCTGGCGGGCGTCGCCGTCGGCGCCGACAAGCTCCAGCACCGCGTAGGTGGCGTGCCGGTCGGCCGACACAAGCTGTGGCGCCCTGGTGTTCCAGTAGCTGGTCGTCTTGGCCACATACCGCTTGGGCAGGGCCGCCAGGGTGCGCTGCGCCGAAGCCCCAAACGCCGCATCGTCCACGGTCAGGGTGGGGCTGGAATACAGCACCACGACATCCGCCGCGTGGCGGCCGAAGGCCTGCTTGGCCTGCTGGGCGGCGCGCGCCGACTCACTGTCGGGGTCCTCGAAGCCGCCGCCGCCAAGCGAGCCGAACACCCCCGTCCCCCATAGCGCCGCCACCACCACGAACACGCCGGCGGCGGCCAGCACCCACCGGCGACGGCGAAACATCAACCTGCCAAGCGATTCGAACATCACAACTCCTTCACACCCTGGTTTGCTGTCCTGGGACCGTAGGCGGCGTCCCCCCGCCCCGGATCACCCGCGCTGGCCAACCTCGCTCTCCCCCGTAGGTGTGAGCCGCTGGACGGCCTCCTTGGCGGGCGGGAGCCGCCCCGCTACGGTCCGTCATCTGCCAGGCGTTCAATGCCGGTGCACTGTCGTGCAGCCATGTGGGAGGCGGTCGGTCAGCGGCCAGCCCACCGCGTTGTGTCGGATGACATGGTCGACGTGGTGGCCCAGCGACATCGCCGCCGCCAGCCAGGTCAGCCGGTACGGGATGCTGCGGTGAATCGGTCTCTCCCCTCGGCTCCTTGGTCCTTCACTCGGCGGCCGTGGCGGGTGCCCACCCGCGCCGGGCGGCTTCTCACCGTCTGAGTGGGTCGGGCGACGCGGGCTTTCGCTACCTGACCTCGCCCGCTGGTCGAGGCTAGGCCCCCCCGGCTGCCGGTCGAAAGACACCGGATTGGGGGTCTTCAGCCGATCCCCAATCTTGGGGATGGCGATCAGACGGTCAGAGGTTCGGGTGTGACTCGCGACCACCCAGCAGCAGACCCGCCAGCGCGACGCGCGAGTCCACGCCGAGCTTGCGGTAGATCCGCTTCACGTACTGGCTCACCGTGTGACGACTCAGATACAGCCGCTGGGCGATCTCCCGGTCCGCGAGGCCATTCACGACCAGCGCCGCGACCTCACGCTCGCGAGGCGTCAACGCGACCAGGGGTCCAGCGAGCTTCCCAGGCTGCTCGGGGTTGAGCTCGAGCACCGTGACCAACGCGCCGCCCTGGCGAGGCAGCCGGCTCGAATAGCCGTGGAGCCGGCCTCGACCCCCGCCGAGGAGCTCGACATCGACGCTGCGGGAGAAGCCGGCGGGGCTGTCAGGAGGCGGCGCGATCAACCCGCAGACCCGTTCCTGCCCACCCCGAAGCTGGGCCAGCAGCCGCCGCGCTGGCTCGTTGAGGCGTAGCTCGAGCGCCTTCGGATCGCTGACCACGACCGCGGTTCCGGTGAGCTGGAGCGCGACCCGTGCCCGCTCCAGCTCTTGCTCGAGATCCTCCCGGGCCCGGATACCCTCGATTGCGACACCGACCAAGCGGCCCAGGGCCTCCGCCAAGCGAACTTCACTCGCCGTGTAACCGCGATCTGGGTCGCTTGTCCCGAGATTGATCGTGCCCACCACGGTCTCCCCGCACAGGATGGGCGCCTGGACCACGTGGCGCAGGTCGTGCATCGACACGATGCTCGTGTAGACCGGTGACTCGAGCCACTCCTCCGTCGACATCAACGCCATGTTGTACGCGGCGCCCCGGCTCTGTAGGACGCGCGCGAGGAGTGGATCGGTTTCTCTGCCCTGTGGAAGGCGCTCGTAGCGGGCCAGCATCGTCTCACTGACGTGCACCGGGGCAGCACGCCACGGGCGCCCAGTGACCGGATCGAGGATGTACAGGGTGTACATCGGCGCATGGATCAGCCGGCCGAAGCCCCTCACCAGCTTGTGCTCGAGCTCGGTCAGGTCCGAGGATGAACACAACGCCGTGGCGAAGCGGAGCAAGGCCACGCCTCCGGCGCGCTCCGCGCCTGGGACCGGCACCTCATCCCGCGCTTCAAGCATTCGCACTCACCAAGCTGTGGAAGTGCCGGGGTCTGGTTCTTGTGAGATGGTTTTGTGTTAGCGGGTGGTTGATCGCAGCCACGGGGACCCAGCCCAGTCGTCTCACTGCTGGATGGCACCGGCCGGGAAGGACGAGACGGCCACGCTTGCGGCGGTCTGGAGCGCCCAGCTCTGGCGGGGAGGCAAGCCAGCCCGTCGAGGAAGTCATCGGTGAGGCGATCCTCGCGCCTTGGGGGTCTGGATCTCGGCCACCCCCGGCACGCTGGGACCCTCGCTGCTTGCTGGTGCCCGCGCCGGGAGGAACAGCAGCACGAGCAGGGCGGCCAACGCGGCCGCCGCCGCGCCGACCTGGACGGCGTCGCCCAGACCCTGCAGGAAGGCCGTCCGGGCGGCATCCAGCAGGCCCTGGCCTTGCGGCCCCAACCGCGCGGCGATGGTAGTGGCGGCCCCGATCGAGTCGCCGGCGGTCTGGGCGAGCTGCGGCGGCACGCTCCGCAATGCGGGCTGGATGGCCGCGGCGTAGCTGGAAGCGAGGATGCTGCCGAGCACGGCCACGCCCAGCGCGCCGCCGACCTGGCGGGTGGTGTCGTTCATGGCCGAGCCCACCCCGGCCTTGGCCAGCGGGAGCGAGCCCATGATCGACTCGGTGGCCGGGGCCATGGTGCAGCCCATGCCGGTGCCCAGCAGGGCCAGTGCCGCGGCCACCAGGCCATAGCCGTCGCTGAGCTGGACGGTGGACAACAGCCACAGGGCGCCGGCCACCAGCAGCAGGCCGGCGGCCACCACCAGCTTGGTGCCGATGCGCTCGGTCAGCCGCGCCGACAGGGGTGCGGCCACGATCAGCGCCGCCACCGGGAGGATGCGGACGCCGGCCTGCAGGGGGGTGTAGCCCAGCACGAACTGCAGATGCTGGGTCAGCAGGAACACCGACCCGAACAGCGCGAAGAACGCCATGGCGATGGCGCCGCTGGCCGCGCTGAAGCGGGGGCTTCCGAACAGCTCCATCGGCAGCATCGGGTGCTGGATGTGCCGCTCCCACCAGATGAATGCCACCGCCAGGACGGCGGCGGCCCCGAAGGCGACCAGGATCTGGGGATCGGTCCACCCCTGCTCCGGCGCCTGGATGATCCCATAGACCAGCGTGACCAGGGCCGCGATCGACAGCGTCGCCCCGATCGGGTCCAGCGGGGTGGCGCTCGGGTCGCGGGACTCCGGCAGCAGGGGCCAGCCGGCCACGATGGCCAGGGCCACCACCGGGAGGTTGACCAGGAACACCGAACCCCACCAGAAGCGCTCCAGCAGCCAGCCGCCGATGACCGGCCCAAGGATGATGCCCAGCCCTGCCACCCCGGCCCACACGCCGATCGCCCGGCCCCGTTCCCTGGGCGGGAACAGGTTGGTGATGATCGACAGGGTCGAGGGCATGATCAGCGCCGCCCCGATCCCCATGGCCGCCCGGGAGGCGATCAGGACCTCGGGGGAGCCGGCGAAGGCCGACGCTGCCGAGCCCGCCGCGAAGACCAGCAGGCCGGCGTCCAGGGTCAGCTTGCGGCCGAACCGGTCGCCCAGGGCCCCCATCGTCAGCAGCAGCCCGGCGAACACCAGGATGTAGGCGTCCACCACCCACTGCAGCTGGCTGGCGGTGGCGCCCAGGTCCCGTGTCAGGGTGGGGAGGGTCACGTTGAGGATGGTGTTGTCCATGCCGAGCACCACCAGGCTCAGGCACAGGACCAGGAGCGCCCACCAGCGCCGCTGACATGCGGTCGAGCCCGCTGTGGCTCCCCGGAGGTCAGAGGTTCCTTCCATGCAGACTCCTCGCTTGGCTAGGTCGGAGGGCGGCGCACGCCGACCCCGTGGTTGCGGTGTGGACTCGAACCTCCTCCAGCCCGCACCGCTGCTCCGGGCCCGATCATTGGCGATGGCTCGACTCGGCCCGCTGCTTGAAGGTCGCAAAGGCGACCTCCTAGAACCCAAGCCAGGGCCTGGTCGCGCGCTGCGTTGGGCCCGGCCACGGCCCAGCTACGTGCTCTTGAGCAGGCCGACCACGTTTCCTTGGGGGTCGGCGAACTGGGCGAAGGTCACCAGGCCGGGGATCTCCGTCACGGGCACCACGGTCTTGCCGCCGGCCTGCTGGATCCGGTCCAGATAGGCCTGAGGGTCGTCCACCTGGATGTAGAACACCACCTGGTTGGGACCCTGGGCCTGGCCGATGCCCCCGCCGATGGCGCCCTCCACACCGGTATCGACCAGGGCGTAGTTGGCCTCCTCCAGCACCTGCAGGCTCCACCCAAAGAGCTTGGCGTAGAACGCTCGCGCCGCCTTGGCGTCGCTGGTGCTGATCTCGAACCACGTCACCGGAGCACTCATGTGCTCACCTCCTTACTTTTGGTCACTGGCCTTTGGCTGCCCGAGTTGCGCGACGGTCGGTCCGCCACCTGCTGTGTCCGCCGTTGGTCCCCGGCGGGCGGATGACCGCGCTCCTCCTGCCAGGAGGCTAGGGACGGGGCGGGGCGGGGGCATCACCCAAACGGGGCAACCGCAGGGGAAACCTCAGGCGGCTGGCAGCGCGTGGCGGTCCACCAGCGGGTACCAGGAGGGTTCGCTGCTGGCCTACGGCAGCAGCCCCAGCTGCCGGGCCCGGGCGACCGCCTGGGTGCGGTTGGCCGCCCCCAGCTTGTCGAACAGGTGGCTGAGGTGCTTTTTCACCGTCTCCGGCGTGACCACCAGCCGCTCGGCGATCGCCCGGTTCGGCGCCCCGGCGGCCAGCAGCTGAAGCACCTCCAGCTCCCGGGCGGTCAGCGGCTCCACCAGCCCCGCCACCACCACGCCGCCGCGGCCGACCGGCGGGCGGATCGGCAGGGCGGCCTGCTCGAAGGCGTCGGCCAGCCGGGCGAGATACTCCCGCGGGACGGCATCGGCAGCCGCCAGCCGCTCCTGTGGCCGGCCCACCAGCAGCTTGTGGAGCAGCGCGGCCATCGGGGCGCCCTCGTCGACGAACACGCGCAGGTAGCCCTCTGGCGCGCCGAGGATGAGCGCCTCGGCCAGCGCGGCCAGCGCGCCGGCCTGGTCGCCGCTGGCGGACCGCGCCAGCGCCTGGAGGGCGCGCACCTCGACGACGCTGCCGGTCCGCCCCTGGGCGGCCGCCAGGGCGTGCAGCCGCTCCAGCAGCCCCAGCGCCCGCTGGGGGGCCTGCTGGGCCAGCAGCACCCGCGCCAGCACCAGGTACTCGCGCTCCCGTGGGTAGCTCGGCTCGTCGCCGACCCCCAGCCCGCGTTGCTGGACCCAGCCGGCGGCGTCGGCGACCTCGCCGCGGGCCAGCGCCAGCCGGGCCTGCACCGTCGGCACGGGGTTGAACAGGGCGACCACCGCGGGGCTCCACTCGGCCCGCTCGGCCTCCCGCATCACCGCCAGGGCTCCGGCTCGGTCGCCCTGGGCGTGGCGGCTCCAGGCCAGGATGGCCAGGCCTGGCACCAGCGGCCGGGTCCAGCCAAGCTGCCTGCACAGCGCCACGCCCTGGGTGGCGTGGTCCAGGGCGGCGTCCAGCTCGCCGCGTTCATAGCGCACCTCGGCCAGGTCCACCTGCGCGATGCCTGCGGGCGGCAGCGGGTGGCCGGCCTGGCTGGCGATCCCCAACGCGCTCTGGTAGGTGCGCAGCGCCGCGCCGAGGTGGCCCCGGGCGCGCTGCACCTGGCCGAGGTCGTGGTAGAGCGGGGCGAGGAAGCGCGCCCCGGCGGCCAGCTGCTCGGCGGCCAGGCCGGCCAAGGCCTGCTCGGCCTCCACCAGCCGGCCGCCCAGCCAGTCGGCCATCGCCAGGTAGTACTCGGCAAAGAAGCGCAGCGTGCGGTCGGCGTCGGTCAGGTGGGCCAGGGCCTGCTGGCCGAACCTGCTGGTGCGCTCGGCGTCCCCTTGCAGCCGTGCGAGGCCGGCGCGCACGACCGCGATCGCCGCCGGTACGTTGGCCAGCAGGCTCGCCGCCCGACCGACCGACGGCTCGTACGGCTCCTCGGCGACAGCCGCAAACGCCCGCTCGGCGTCGCCCGCCAGCGGCTCCACGACCTCCAGGCGGCCGCCGAGCAGCGCCCACCAGGCTTGGGCCAGGCACAGCCACGGGCGGGAGCGCACCAGCTGCGCCGGGAGGGCCTGGAGCCGGCGGCGTAGGGTGGCGTTCTCGCTGCGCCACAGCATCGCGTCGAAGTGCTGCTCGATCAGGCGGGCCGCCCAGGCGAGCTCCTCGGCGGCCAGCGCGTGCCGCACGGCCTCGTCGACCAGCCCGTGCTGCTCGGACCAGGCGGCCGCGGCGCGGTGCAGCTCCGGCACCCGCTCGGGCTGCTCGCGCTGGAGGCGGGCGCGCAGCAGGTCGGCGAACAGGTGGTGGTAGCGCCACCAGCCGCGCACCTCGTCCAGCGGCACCAGGAACAGGTTGGCCCGCTCGACCTGCTCCAGCAGCCGCTGGCTGTCGGTGTGGCCGGTGACCGCGTCACACAGCGGCCCGCACAGCCGCTCCAGCACCGACGTCTCCAGCAGAAACCCCCGCAGCTGCTGGGGCTGGCGGTCCAGCACCTCCTCGGTCAGGTAGTCCAGCACATACCGGTGGCTGCCGGAGAAGCCCGCGACGAAGGCGGCGATGTCACCACGGCCCTGCAGCGACAGCGCCGCCAGCTGCAGCCCAGCGACCCAGCCTTCGGTGCGGTCCACCAGCGCCGCCACGGCCGCCGCGGGCAGCCCGGGTCCGACGGCGGCGTGCAGTAGCTCGGCGGCCTCCTGGGGGGTGAAGCGCAGGTCGCGCTCGCGCAGCTCGCTGAGTAGGCCGCGGGCCCGCAGCCGGGCCAGGTGCAGCGGTGGGTCGACGCGGCTGGCCAGCACCGGCCGCAGGCAGGCTGGCAGGTGCGCCAGCAGGAACTCCACCGACTGGTGGACCTGGGGCGCCTGGACCAGGTGGTAGTCGTCCAGCACCAGCACGACCTCCTCGGCCACCCCGGCCAGCTCGTTGACCAGCGCGGTGACCACTGCCTCGAATGAGGTGGGCTGCAGGCCCTGCAGGAACGCGGCGACCTGCTGGGCGACCCCCGGGCGCACCGTGTCCAGCGCGGCGGCCACATGGCGCCAGAACCGCGCCGGGTCGTTGTCGCCCTCATCCAGCGACAGCCACGCGACCGGCCGCTGGCTGCGTCGGGCCCAGTCGGCCAGCAGGGCGGTCTTGCCGAAGCCGGCCGGGGCGCACACCAGGGTCAGCTGCTCCCCGTGCGCCTGAGCGAGCCGGTCGGCCAGCCGCGGGCGGACCACAAAGCCGGGACGGGTGCGCGGCACGTGCAGCTTGGTGGCCAGCAGCGCATCCGGCGCGGCGGTGGCGGCCGCAGCGGGGGTCGTCGCGGGCGGCTCGGCCATCGGTGCCCCCCTCATACCCGTTCGGCGATGACGGGTTCCCAGGCGGCTCATTGTAGGGCCAGCCGAGCATCGCCGGCTGTGGTCCAGCACCGCCACAGGTAGGTCACGCGCCGTCGACTCTGTCCTCCTGCGGCTTGGACGGGCCCAGAACCTGGCCGGGCCGGTTCGCCGCATCGGCCCGGGGAGCGAGGATTCCCCCTGGCACTCCACCTTTGGGTGATGTCCTGCCCGCGGGTGCGTCCGTAGCGTGCTGGCGCCAGACCAACGCCAACCGATGGGGCCGAGATGGACCACTACGAGCTGGGGTCGCGCCGACGGTGGCGCACCTGGCCGAGCTTCACCGCCAGGCCGACCGGCGGCGCCTGGCCAGCCACATCCCCGGCCGCACCGCAGGTCGGCGCGGGGACAGGCCGCCAGGGTCGCCGCGCCTCCCGGGCCGAGGAGGCCAGGCCGCTGAGCGCGCGGCCGCTGCCAGCGGTCCCGGGCGAGATGCCGAGGAGGCAGCCATGCTGTGGTCGTCCGGTGCCGCGATCCTGCTGGCCATCGTCGCGCTGCTGATCGGATGAGCCGCCCGCCAGCAGCTGCCGGGCCAGCCGAGCCGACCCGCTACGAGTTCCGCGTCCAGGGTGTACCGGATCCCCGCTGGTCGGCCTGGTTCGAGGGCCTGCAAGTCACCAGCGACCAGGCCGGCCAGACCATCATCGCCGGGCCGGTCGCCGACCAGGCGGCACTGCACGGCCTGCTCGCCAAGATCCGCGACCTGGGCCTGGAGCTGCTGTCGGTCCGTCGCATCGACCCCGACCGCTGACCCCGATGGAGGCAGCAACGCGACAGCTTCCTAGCAGAAGGGTCGCGGCGGAGACAGCGGGGCCTGGCCCGCTCGGACGTGGAACAAAGCCACACCGGGCCCCCATTGCATCCGGAAGGTTGCATCCGCAACCATGTCTGGCACAATCGGTGGCGACACCATGAACGACCGTCTGGAGGCCCGACCATGCCCGCGGTGACCAGCGACACCATTGCCCTGCCCCGCGTCCCCGACCCAGGACCCGACGCGGCCGAGCGGCCGGTGCTCTCGGTCACCACCGCACCCAGCGGCCTGGAGGGCGAGGGCTTCCCCGTGCGCCGCGCCTTCGCCGGGGTCGACCTGGCCACCCTCGACCCGTTCGTGCACATGGACCAGATGGGCGAGGTCGACTACGCCCCCGGCGAGCCCAAGGGCACCCCCTGGCACCCCCACCGCGGCTTCGAGACCGTCACCTACATGATCGACGGCATCTTCCAGCACCAGGACTCCAACGGCGGCGGCGGCCTCATCACCGACGGCGATACGCAGTGGATGACCGCGGGAGCAGTATTGCCAATATGTCAGCGGGAATGGTGCCGCTGACCTGTGCGGATGACGACGTAGGTTCCTCGATTCCGAGAAGGCATGTCGCCGACAGCTTGGTGATCTCCGACGGCTGCACGCTCTGCGGTCGCAGATACGCGTCCACGCGTCCTTCCCCCCACGGGTCTGGCTTGGCACGGCGCGCGTTAGCATGTGGGCTCCTCGAGCAGGAACATGGGTGAGTCCCTCGCATGCGCTGAAGACCTACGGCCGCACGCTGTACCAGCTCATATTCGCGATCATCACCATCGTCCTCGTGTTGGCGCTGGCATACGTGCTCAACATCTCCGGCATGACCATCACCTTGGGCCGGTGGATGGCCGAAGCGGGCGGCGTGTTCGATGGTGCGCCCTGGAGAGCCAGACGGGTATCCGGCTCGGGTTGATTGCGCCGTGCGCATATGGACCAAACCGCAGGTCACGAGTGGTCTGGCTACTCGCAGATCGGACAATCGCTGATACCCTCCGGGGGGTCTCTAGCGCGCCAGCACGAGGGGTTGGCCAGGGGGGAGGACCCGGACCGTGGTGGCCGGGGCGTGCTGGGCGACAGCACGCTCGAAGCGTTCTGGTGTCCCGTCGTACTTGAGGAACAGGCGGTCGCGCACCGGCCCGGCGGTGAAGGCGTAGTGGGTGGGTACCGCCACCGTGGGGCGGAGCACGGCGCACAGCTCTGCGGCCTGCTCGGCGGTCATCACGACGCGACGGTTGAAGGCGGGGCGGATCCGCAGGCCGTTGACCGGCAGGAGCGCCAGGTCGATGTCGGGAAAGCGCTGGGCCACCTGGTCCAGCTCGGGGATGCGCAGCGTGTCGGCCCCGAAGAACACGGTCGTGCCGGCGCCTTGGATGACGAAGGTGACCTCTGGCACGCCGTGGCGGGCCGGGGCGGCCGTGATGTGCAGGCCAGCGATGCGCACCTGCTCCCAGGGCTCCACCTCGGTCACGTTGGTGAACCCGCCCTGGTGGGCCTTGGGCCCCATGCCCCGCTTGACCACAAAGGGCACGGTCTTGTCGGGGTAGGCGGCGAAGGTGTCCAGGTCGTAGTGGTCGTAGTGGTCGTGGCTGGCGACCACCACCGACAGAGCAGGCAGGGTGGTCGGGGTGAAGGCGAGCGGCTCGCCGTGGTGGTAGCCGGGCTTCTCCGAGAACCAGGGGTCGGTGAGGACTCGCTGCCCGTCGAAGTCGAGCAGCGCGCACGAGTGGGTGACCCGGGTGAGGGTGGTGGTCATGGCCGGTGCCTCCTTTGGCTTGGTGGGATGGAGACGAGCGAGCTAGGTCGTGACCTGGTCCGTGGGGGCTCTCCGTTCGATCAGCCTACACTTATGAGCTAACATCTGTAAGCCGATGGTTGTAAGCTAATGACTGTGAGCTTCCCTCTCAAGCGGGTCCGGTGATCGCAAGCAGCAGCGAGGAGCGACCAATGGCTCAGGCAAGGACGGGCGGGGAAGAGCCGCGGGCCCCGGGGCAACGAAAGAGGAACCGCCGAGGAGAAGGAGCCCGGCTCCGGGCCGACCTGATCGAGGCGGCCGCCCGGCTCCTCGAGTCCTTAGGCGATGCCGACGGACTGACGCTGCGGGCCGTGGCCCGGGAGGTAGGGATCGCCGCCCCCTCCATCTACCGTCACTTCTCCGACAAGAACGAGCTGGTGGAGGCGGTGGTGGCCGACCGTTTCGAGCGGCTCGATGACGCCCTGGTGCAGGCCGTGGCCGGTGTCAGCGACCCGGCCGAGGCCCTACGTGCCTGCTGTGGGGCCTACTGCCGTTTCGGCCTCGAGCACCCCGGCCACTACCAGGTCCTCTTCGGCGCCACCCTGTCGCTCGATCCCTCCGCCCGGCCCGAACAGCGTCCCGGCCAGCGGGTCTTCGGGCGCCTGGTGGCCGCCGTCCAGGCCTGCATCGACGCCGGCGCAGCCCGTCCAGGAGACGCCTTCGCCATGGCGGTGAACGTCTGGGTGGCCCTTCATGGCATCGTGTCCCTGCGGACCAGCCGGCCGGCCTCCTTCAAGTGGCCACCGGTTGAGGCGCTCATCGAGGCGGCCCTATCGGGCCAGGTCGGGCTGGTCGCCACTCGGCCCCGAACCAGCAAACAGAGCAAGGCCTAAACCTTGGTGTGACGCAGAGTCGCCGGGCGAGGGCTCCCCCGAGGAAACCCGTTGACCAGGGACGCACCCTAACGGCCTGCAACCCCTCGTCGAACAGCTCGTGACGATGCTCCCGCAACCACACGAACAGGCAGCAACCTCCCCGATCCGGATACCCGTCCGGCTCCCTAGCCTAGTCGGGTCAGCGACGCTGTCGCACCGGCACGGTGTTGATCAGCCGAGGCCGAGGTAGGCTTCGCGGACCCGGGTGTCGGCGAGCAGCCTGGCGCTGGGCCCGGAGGCCACGACGTGGCCCGTCTCCAGCACGTAGCCGCGGGCAGCGGCTTCCAGCGCAGCGTCAACGTCCTGCTCGACCAGGAGCAGGGCGGTTCCCGAGCGGGCCACCTCGGCGAGCCGCGCGATGATCTGCTCGACCAGCTTGGGGGCAAGGCCCAGCGAGAGCTCGTCGATCATGAGCAGCTGGGGCTCGCTCATCAGGCCACGGGCGATCGCGCACATCTGCTGCTCGCCGCCGGAGAGGCTGCCGGCGACCTGGTTGAGACGCTCGCCCAGGCGAGGGAAGAGCTCGACCACCGGGTCCAGGTTGGCCCGGCCGCGGCGGTAGGCCCCGGCCAGCAGGTTCTCCCGCACGGTGAGGCCGGCGAACAGCCGGCGGCCCTCGGGCACGTGCGCGATACCGAGTTCGACGATGCGCTCGGGGTCGAGGCCGGCCACGTCCCGATCCTTCCAGCGGATCGCCCCCCCGCCGGGTGTGAGCTGGCCGGAGATCGCGCGCAGCAGCGTGGTCTTGCCGGCGCCATTGGCGCCGACCAGGGCGACCACCTCCCCGTCGTCCACGCGAAGGTCGACATCCCACAGGACCTGCACCCGGCTGTAGCCGGCCTGGAGGCCGACGACCTCAAGCACGGCCAGCCTCCCTCGACCGCTTGGCGTACCGTTCCCCCAGATACGCCTCGACCACCCGGGGATCGGCAACCACCTTGGCCGGGCTGCCGTGGGTCAGCTCGCGGCCCTCGTGGAGGACGAACACCTGGTCTGAGATGGACATGATCGCCCGCATGACGTGCTCGACCGCGACGATCGCCATGCCCTCGGCCTTGAGCGAGCGGAGCAGTTCCAGCACGGCGTCGATCTCAGCGTGGCGCAGGCCGGCCATCAGCTCGTCCAGCAGCAGCAGGCGGGGGCGGATGGCGAGCGCCCTGGCCAGCTCGAGCCGCCTGGACTCGGCCACGCTGAGCTCCTCGGGGGTGGCGTCGGCCCGGGCGGTCAGCCCGACCTGGGCGAGTACCTCGTCGGTGCGGGCGGCCGCCGTGCGGGGCGAGGCTGTCCTCGCCGACCCGAACATCGCGCCGATGCTGACGTTTTCCCGCACGGTCATGCCGCGGAAGGGCTTGATGATCTGGAACGTCCGGGCCACGCGCGCCTTGGCGACCGTCCATGGCCTGGCTCCTGTGAGGTCCCTGCCGTCGATCAGTACGGACCCGCCACTGGGGGCCAGGTGGCCGGTGACGAGGTTGATCAGCGTCGTCTTGCCGGCGCCATTTGGCCCGATGAGGCCCAGCACGCTGCCTTCCCCGACCGCGGCCGAGACGCCGGCCAGCGCCTGCAGCCCGCCGAAGCGGCGGGAGAGGTCGCGAATCTCCAGGACCGGCGCGCTCACAGTCGGTACGTCCTCACGGTCTCGAGCAGTGGGACCCGCCGGCGCTTCCAGGCGTCGCGGGAGAAGCTGACCACTCCCTGGGGCAGGAACACGATGGCGACCACGATGATGGCGCCGAAGATGAACGTGTGCGCCTCGGTGTAGTGCGTTCGCAGCCATTCGGAGAGGAACTGGAGGCTGACCGCGCCGAGCACCGGCCCGAACACGGTGCCGCTGCCGCCGAACACCGCCATGACCACCATCAGCACCGTGATGGACACGTCGAACAGACGGTCCGGGTAGATCGACACTTGCTGGAAGGCGTAGATCGCACCGGCCAGCGCGGTGAGCAGCCCCGAGAGCGCGAACGCGCCCACCTTGACCCTCGTCGTGTTGATCCCGATGGCGGCGGCGCCGTCCTCGTTCTGGTGGATGGCGCGCAGCGCGTAGCCGAAGCGGCTGCGGGCCACCGCCCACACGGCCAGGGTGCTGAGCGCCGCCAGGACCAGGAATGACTGGTAGAACCCATAGTTGCCGAGGTAGGGGGTGGTCGCCTCCGGACCGATGGCCGGCACGGTGATCCCAGCACCGCCGCCGGTGAGGCGGGGCAGGTTGACCACCACCTCCCGCATGCCCTCGGCCACCCCGAGGGTGGCGATCGCGAAGTAGTGGCCGCGCAGACGCACGACCGGGATGCCGACGAGGACCGCGAAACCGACGCCGACCAGCCCGGCGACTGGGAGCGCGAGCCAGAAGCTCCAGCCGGCCTTGACCATGAGGACCGCGGTGGTATAGCCGCCAAGACCGAAGAAGACGACGTTGCCGAAGCTGGCGTACCCGGCGAAGCCACCGATGACGTTCCACGCCTGGGCGAGGGCGACGAACATGAAGACGCCTGCGAGCAGGCGCTGCTGGCCGCCGTAGAGCTGCGACGGGAGCAATGCGAGCAGGACCAGGACGCAAACGGCCGAGCCCCAACCAAGCCACGCCGATCGGCCAAGCGACCACCCACGGGGACGGGCCGTTTCGGTTCGCGGCGTCTCCACATCCCGCGCCGGTGGGGTCGATGTCGCCATCATGCCTCCTGCCGCAGCTCGTAGTAGGGCCGCCCGAGCAAGCCCGTGGGGCGGACGAGGAGGACGACGACCAGGACCCCGAAGGAGATGGCGTTGACCAGCGTGCCAGACAGGTACTGCCCACCCCAGGCGGTGACCATGCCGAGCAGGATCCCGCCGGCGAGCGCTCCCCACATATTGCCCAGCCCGCCGAGCACGGCGATCACGAAGCTCTGCAGGGTGTAGCGACCTGCGTCGGCGGGGCTGAAGGTTGCGACCGTGCCCAGGATCGCCCCGGCCGCGCCGGCCAGCGCGGCAGCGATCCCGAACGTGACCGCGTAGACGTGGCGCACGCGCATGCCCATCAGCCGGGCGGCGCCGCGGTCCATCCCGGTCGCCCGGATCGCCAGCCCCATGCGGGTGCGCGACATGAACGCGACCAGCGCGAGCGTCAGGCCGATGGCCAGCAGGAAGCCGAGCAGCCGGCCGTACGGCACCCGGACCTGCCCGAGCCTGAGGCCGCTGGTGGCATAGCCGGTCGGGATCGAGCGGAAGTCGCCGGTGAACAACAGCACGAGCCCGTTGACGATCAGCAGGTCGAGCCCAAACGTCAGCAACAGCGTCATCCAGATCGGGGCGTTGACGATCAGGTTGATGAGCAGGCGCTGGAGCAGGTAGCCGGCGACGAACAGGCAGGCAGCGGCGGCGAGCATGCCGAGCAGGGGCGGAACGTTCGCCGCGCTGGCCAGCTTCCAGGCGATGTAGGCGCCGGTGATGACCAACGCCCCGTGAGCCAGGTTCACCACGTTCATGACGCCCCACACAAGGGAGAACCCGACGGCCACCAGGGCGAACAGCCCTCCCTGCAGAAGGCCGTAGATGGTGGCCTGGGTGAACTGGGTCATCCTCGCCTCACCAGCGTCACGCGCCGGCGGCGGGCCAGCGCAAGGGCGCCTCCTGGGCGTCCTTGGGCCACACGGTCACCACCTTGCCGTTCTGGATCTGGATGACCGCCATCGGCTTGGTGACGTTCTTGCCAGTAGAGTCGAACTTGAGCGGCCCGAAGAACGACGGCACGTCGAGGCTGGCCATGGCGTTCCTGACCTTGTCGGGCTCGGTCGAGCCGGCGTTCTCGACCGCGAGCGCCAGCGCCAGGCAAGCGGCGGTGGCCTCGGCATTGTGGTACTCGGGGTCCTGGCCGTACTGCTGCCTGTAGGTGGCCGCGTAGTCCTTGGCCGTGCCGAACCACTTGTCCTGACCGGTCACCTGCGGCACCCACTGGCTGGAGCCGAGGACGCCCTCGGCCGACTTGCCGAGCGTCTGGCGGAAGTCCGGAGTCGGCGGGGCGACTGTCTCGCCGAAGCCGCCCGACGGCGTGACCCCAAGCTCCCGGCTCTGCTTGATGATCGCGATGCCCTCCTCGAGATGGACCGAGCCGATGATGAGGTCCGGCTTCTTCGCGCGGACCTTGGTGAGCGCCGCCGAGACGTCGGTGGCATGGGCGGGGAACGACTCGACCGCAACGACCTGCATTCCCTGTCGCTTCGCCTCGGCGATACCGCCCTCGGCCGCAGTCTTCGAGAAGCCATCGTCCGCCGTCAGGACCGCGACCGTCTTCGGCTTTGGCTGGGCCAGCTCGGCCACCGCCTGCACGATCGAGGCCGCGTACCTGGTCGCCGGGGACAGCACGGCGAAGGTCTGCTTGTAGCCCTTGGTGAAGATCTTGTCGTCGGCTCCGGCACTATCGGCCATCACCTGACCGTTGCGCTCGACCACCGCCGAGGCGGCCTCCGTCGATGCCGACCCGTACGGACCAAGGATCAGCTTCACGCCGTCGTCGTTGAACCGGTCGACGAGCTGCGCGGCCGTGTCCGGCTCCGACTTGTCGTCCTGGTAGGCGATGTCGAGCTTGACGGAGGAGCCGCCGACCTTCACGCCGCCCTTGTCGTTGATGACCTTCTTGCAGATCTCATAGCCCTGCTTGGTCAGCAGCCCCTCGCGAGCAAGCGAGCCGGTCAGCGAGAGCGCCGCCCCGATCCGCAGCGTCCCGCTGCCGCCTCCCCCACCGCTGGTCTTGCCCGTCCCACAGGCGACCGCGCCAAGCGCGATCGCGAGGATCAACACCGACAGAGCGCGCCACCGCATCGCGGACCTCCACCATCAGGCCCCCCGCTGGGTCGTTTCCCACATGTACCGGATCGCTCCACGCAATACTCGCACCTGTATGCTCAAATGCCGAGCGGCAAAACTCGCCTGTGGTGCCAGTTATTCGGCCATCTCATGCGACTTGCCCATACTCACGGATCAGCCCACCCAATCGACCTCGCCGCACGAGTGGGCGGCGTGGCTCCGAGCGGGAACAAGCCCGGCGGGTGTCGCGTTAGATCCGACGACGGTTGCATGCGCAACCATAGCTGCCACAATCGATGTCGACGCCTTTGAAAGAAGCTCTGGAGGTCACGATGCCCGCGGTCACCGCCGAAACCCTCACCCTGCCACGCCTGCCACGCCCAACACCCGAGCAGGCGGACCGCCCCGTGATCTCGGTCACCACCGCCCCCTCCGGCCTTGAGGGCGAGGGCTTCCCCGTCCGCCGCGCCTTCGCCGGCGTCGACCTGGCAACCCTGGACCCGTTCGTGCACATGGACCAGATGGGCGAGGTCGACTACGGGCCGGGCGAGCCCAAGGGCACCCCCTGGCACCCGCACCGCGGCTTCGAGACCGTCACCTACATGATCGACGGCATCTTCCAGCACCAGGACTCCAACGGCGGCGGCGGCCTGATCACCGACGGCGACACCCAGTGGATGACGGCCGGTTCGGGTCTGATTCACATTGAGGCGCCGCCGGAGGAGGTCGTCATGCACGGCGGGCTGTTCCACGGCTTCCAGTTGTGGGTCAACCTGCCCGCCAAGCTCAAGTGGAGCCCACCCCGCTACCAGGACATCCGCGGCCGCGCGGTATCGCTGCTCAGCTCCCCCGACGGCGGCGCGCTACTGCGCGTGATCGCCGGCGAGGTCGCCGGCCACCAGGGTCCCGGCGTCACCTACACCCCGATCACCCTGCTGCACGCCACTCTCGCCCCCGGAGCCCAGCTCCGCCTGCCATGGAATCCCGACTTCAACGCCCTGGTCTACGTCCTCGCGGGCTCGGGCTCGGTCGGCATCAAGCGCCAGCCTGTACGCATGGGCCAGCTCGCCGTCTTCGGCCCCGGCGACGTTGTGACGGTGGCCGCGGCGACCCGCCAGGAGACCCGCAGCCCCCAGCTCGACGTCCTGGTGCTCGGCGGCCTGCCCATCCGCGAGCCCGTCGCCGCCTACGGCCCGTTCGTGATGAACACCAGGGCGGAGCTGATCCAGGCGTTCGAGGACTACCAGGCCGGCCGCCTCGGCACCATCCCCGCCGTCCCGGCGGAGCCACGCCCCGGCCACGAGGTCCTGAACGAGACCACCGAGCCGCGGTAGCTTCAGGGATCTGGAAGCATCCCCCAGTGCGACGCGGGCGAAGTCCGCACACCGCAGCCCGCCCCAGAAGGCAGCCCGCCCCAGAAGGCAGCCCGCCCCAGAAGGCAGCCCGCCCCAGAAGGCAGCCCGCCCCAGAAGGCAGCCCGCCCAGAGGAGGGGGACGCCGATCTGTGGATGAACCGCCTGAGCCGGACCCCGACTACCTGAACGCTGCCAGACGGGCGGCTGCAGGAGCTCAGCTCAGTGAGCCGTCGATCCGCCCGCGGTTCGTCCTCGCTGGGCGACTGGGCTGCGGAACCCGGTGTACTGGCCATGGTCGGAGAAGAACACCCCGGTGTGGTTGGAGACGTGCACCCCTTGGCCCGTCACGCCGCTCCCGGCATACCAGTCGTGCGAGAAGCTTCCCACCCGTGTCCGGCCCAGGGTCGGCAACGGGTTGCTCGGCTTCGGCTGCATCGTCGCGGGAACCGCTCCGCTCGGCGACACCTGGTACCGATCCTGGAACACGGCGTTGCCAGCGGTGAGGTCCCTACCCTTCCTTCGCGCGTGGAAGGGATCCCGCCACTCCTCCGAGACCCCGCGCTCCAACGTCCCCGGGTCGAAGTCCTCGTTGACGTCCATGAATGGCATGGGCATCCCGAAGTTGTCGAACAGTCTCAAGAAGAAGGTGGAGGAGAACCCCTGGCTGCCGAGAGCGCTGTGCTCTGTCCGCAGGAGGTCGAGACGTTTGGGCGCGCGCACCTCGAGGTTGGCCGTGTATATGGTTGCTTGTCTGGCGCCTTGAGGGCGGTGCGACACGGTGATGGTGACGTCGCCCTTGCCCGTGCTGGGGCCCAGTGCCCTGACAGGGACCTTGGACAGGTCGCCACCACTGAGGGTGGCTGTCGTCGAGGTACCGCGTACCGCGCCCAGCCTGCTGCTTCCGGCCGATACGCGATAGGTGTACTGCCCCGGCCCCAGATCCATGGGGATGGTCGCCTCCGAGGGGTAGAGATCCGGCAAGGTCGGCACGGCTCCGTTGAACCACCAGATGCCTTGCTGGACGAAGCTGGCGTAGATCCGTTCGGTTGCGCTCGTCACGGGTTCCTCGCGCGTGTATCTCGTCGGCTGCTCCCCGGGCTTGGGGGTGGGAGCGGCCGGGAGCGGAGCCTGGCGGGCGGGCGGGGCGGGCGGAGCGGGCCTCGGTTGGCTGCTCACGCGCACCCGGCTGAAGTCTCGAGCTCGGCCTGGCGGGACCTCATGAGCCGAAGCGGGCACGACGGTGCCAGCCGTCGGCAGGACCGCTGTTCGGGCCAGGACCGGCTGCTCGCCGGCCATTGTGGCGGTCGCACGATCGAGCCTGGCCGCGATCCTCATCTCGCCTATGCTAAGGGCAGGCGAGCCGCTTGAATAGGCAACGGACCTCTTCCGTCGTCTTCTCCTTGACCACCGCGAGCGGCGCGATATGTTCGGCGACGCCGTCCGGCAGGCGCTCGGCGGGCGCCCCGCCGGTCTGCGGCCACTCGACGTCCCCGGTGGCGGTGCGAGCCGGGATGAGCCAGTAGTCGTCTCGCACGTAGGTCCCGCCGGCCTGGAACTGGATCTGGACCCCGTCCTCCAGGTCGATGAACCGGTCGGCGGCATCCGCTTCGATGATCTTCAGCGCGTTGTCCTCGGCGAGGGCCGGTCCGCTGGATGCTGGTTCGGGTTCGCGCTGGTCCCAACGGCGCAGGAAGGGGTGAAGGCTGGGGTCTCGGCCGGTATCGGCCGACGGCGCCGTCTCGAGCTCGACCAGCAGATCCAGGGGGTCGACGCGCTTGACGCGCTGCAAGGGCTCGGGTCTCGAGCGGAGGGCGTAGTGGTCGTCGACGATCTCGATCCAGTCCCCGACAGCCAAGCCGAGACGGGTGTCCCGGCCGAGGGTGGTGACCGTGACCTCGGCGCCGTTGATCTCCCGGATCGGGAAGACCGCGCTCCCATTGTCGCGCGACCATTTGAAGGTGGCGGTTCCGAGGGTGCCGCCGGTGTGGATCTGGACCCGATAGAGCTGGTTCTCCGCGCCGCGATAGCGTGCTGTGGGTGAGGTGATGCAGGGGTCGTCGTCCTGCGCCGACGGCTGCTTTCCCCTGGCTTTGATCTTCGCAGCCTTTACCGGTTGCGTTATCCACACCTTGCGGACCGAGTCCGCGGTCGTGTTGCCGTCGATGCTCGTCGTCGTGCCCGGGATGGTTGTCGACGTCAGGACCTGCCAGACCACCTGGCTGCGGGCGGCGGTGTCCGGTCCGTTGTCGCCCAGGGCGACCTCGCGGATGGCCGGATCCTCGACCGCGGTCACCAGCCGTTCGAACACACGCAGATAGACAAGGAACGGGAAGGTCGTCGGCAGCGGGTAGTCGTCCTTGTCTGGGAAGAGGTCGGGCTGGTGGAGGTAGGTGGTGTCGTCCGCGTCGTTCTCGCAGAGGATCCCGTCCACGTAGTAGTGGCCACGTGCGATCAGCAGATCGGCCAGCGGTTGCGTGCCCGTCCCAGCCTTCGGCGTGATCTTGAAGCCGTCGCCCTCCGGCCCGCCGTGTGGTCCGATGATGTCGGTGAGGGCGGCCCGCAGGTGGTGGAGCCAGAGCGCGGCCTGCTCGTTGGCGTCGGCGTCGAGCTGCACTCGTCCCTGCTGGAGGAGCACAGCTGAGAAGCGCTTCGCCGGGTCGAAGGTGAGGCGTGAGAAGTCACCGTTCATATGCCACTTCCTACGTGACGTAGACGATGCCGGTCTCGAAGCCGGCGGGAGTGTACTGGTCGAGCCTGGCGCGCAGGTTGGCCGCCCGCTGGGGCTGGAAGAGGTCATGGAACGCGCCCATCTCGGACTCGTCATGGGCTCCTTGGGCGATCTCCGGCGCGCAGGCGAGGGCGAGCTGCGCGTAGCCGGGGGTGCCGTACCGCGTGCTGGTGAACTGCGGTCTCACCCGTAGCCGCTCCCGTGCCGTGGCGGGCTCGACGTCGGCGGCGACCAGCTGGCCCCGCTCGAAGCGCCGCTGGACCGCCGCGACCACCAGATCGGGCTGGCAGTGATACCGGCGTGGCGTGATCGAGTCGGGAGTGACCGAGCAGAAGCGCAAGCACCCGGTCTGCTGCCGGGTGACGCCGACGGAGCCCGTGAAAATCGAGTCCTCGCCCAACTGGATGGCGGCCACGCAGACCTGGCCGAAGACCGTGGTCCGCACGATGGTGGCCAGCACCCGCGCGTGCCGGCCGTCGGGACCGCAGAGCGCGTCGAGTTGTGGACCCGTGGCGTCGAGGACGGTGTCGGAGATGGTGACCGCGACCGGATCGGTGTCGATGCTGTTCTCGTTCACCCGGATGGCGCCGATGATGCTGTGCTCCACGACCAGGTCGGCGGCCGTGTCGGTGAGGTCGATGCTGGGCTGGCCCTGGCGGTCGGGCTCGCAGTCCGAGCTGATCGACCAACCGGGCACCAGCGTGCAGTGGCGGATCGTGACGCGGCCGACCATCCCGCTGACGCGGAGGCTGCGACCGGTGATGAGCAGGCCGTCGAGGAGCAGCTGCGGCGCGCCGGCAAGCCCGTCCGGGTAGTTGTCCTGGGTGAGCGGGTCGCCGCGGATCTTCATGCTGTCGGGCCGGTTGCTGTACCAGTTCAGGAGCCGGACCACCGGTCTGGTCCGCTGGGCCGCCGATCCGGTCCGCTGGGCCGCCCGCAGTTCGAGGCGGTCGCCGGCGGCCAGCTCGATCTCGATCGGCTCCTCGTAGACGCCGCTGTCGTGGATCTCGATGACCGCCCGCCGCTTGTCTGGGGAGTCGCGCTTGTCGCGTTGCCAGTGCTCGATGGCGTCGGTGAGGCTGTGGTGCTGCCCCGCCTCCGGTCCGACCTGGTACACCGGCCGGCCGGCCGGGGGGCGCAGCGGCCGCTCGTACTCGCCCCCGCCCAACCGGTCGCTGAACGCGTACGAGTAGTTGACCCAGACACCCGAGTCCGGCGCGGTGCGGGGAGAGAACGCGATGCGGCCGAGCACCGGGTCGACGGCGACCTGGTCACCGCGGGGACGGTAGGCCCAGTCGCTGAGGTCGGCGGGGACGATCTGGTCCAGGGGGACCGGGTGGCGTTCGGCGTCACGCCAGATGAACAGGCTCCTGGCCGGGCCGTAGTAGTCGGCGGTGCGCTCGTCGAACGCGCGCCGCCGGATGAACGCCGGCACGTTCATCTCGTCCGCGATGTGGGTCGGCTCGGGTTCGGCGATCGGCCGCGTGACGAGCGGTGTGTCGCTGCCCAGGATGCTGAACGTGTAGCGGTCGCGGGCACGGTCGAGGCAGAAGGCCGGCGCCCCGCTGATGGGGAAGTCCCGAAGCCGCCATACGAACAGGCCGACGCTCGGGAGGTTGTGCCGCCGGACGGTGCGGGTCGAGGCGATCCGCCCGACGCTGACCGTGTGCGCCAGCTCGTCGAAGGCGCCGTCCAGGCGGTCGAGCGTGTCGCCATCTCGCAGGTCCACCAGGCGTCCCCGCCGCAGGCGTCGCCGGTTGGCCGCCGGCTCCCGGCCGAACAGCTTGACGGGCTGGGTCACCGCGAGCTGCGCGTAGAACTCGACGGCGCGGGCCGGCCACCCGGCCACGTCGGCGGCCAGTTGCTCGAGGAGCGCCAGCGTGCCCTTCCGGCGGCGATCCCGACCAAGAACGGCATCCGGCGATGGTGCAGCATGCAGGGCTGCGGCAGTCGGGCCAAGGCGCGGCGCCAGTACGCCCGCCGCCAGGCCGCAGGCATTCCGTAGACCAGCCCTGACGCGAGCGGGGCGACCCGGCGATCCGGGTCGGCCCGCTCCACGTTCGGACCTGTTACTGGTCCTCGAGCACGCGCACGTTGGCTGCCTGGGCGCCCTTGCGCCCCTGCTCCACGTCGAACTCGACCTGCTGCCCCTCGCTCAGCGAGCGGTAGCCGGTCGCCTGGATCGCCGTGAAGTGCACGAATACATCTTCGCCGCCATCGGCGGCGATGAAGCCGTAGCCCTTGTCCGCGTTGAACCACTTAACGGTTCCAACGGCCATGAACCTTGTCCCTCCCTCCCATTTGCTCGGAGGTATCGACCAACGCCGGCGGAATCTCATACCGGCGGCAAGAGACAAGCTCGGCCGCGCAAAACGCGAAACGAAACGTTGTACCTCTGCGCGCGCCACGTTAGCACGTCAACGCACCCGGGCGCCCGCCCCCGCACGGCTCGGTAGCATCCATTGCACACGCCGACACCGAGGAGCGCAGCGCTGCCATGGCGAAAATCCTCGTCACCCGTGAACTGCCCGCGGGCGGGCTCGACCCGCTGCGCGGGCACAAGCTCGTGCAACGTGAGCAGGACGTCCCCTACAGCCACCAGGACCTGGTCGCCGCCGTCGGCGACGTGGACGCGATCGTCTGCCTGCTGACCGATCGCATCGATGCGGAGGTGATCGGGGCGGCGCCGCGGCTGCGGGCGATCGGCAACGTGGCGGTGGGCTACGACAACGTCGACGTCGCCGCCGCCGCCCGCGCCGGCGTGGCGGTCTGCAACACGCCCGGGGTGCTCGACGAGACCACCGCCGACGTGGCCTTCGGCCTGATCATCGCCGCCTCGCGGCGGTTCGGTGAGGCCGAGCGCGACCTGCGTGCCGGGCGCTGGCATGGCTGGGCGATCACTCAGTACCTGGGCCGTGACGTGCACGGCGCCACCCTCGGCCTGGTCGGCTACGGCCGCATCGGCCGCGCGGTGGCGCGCCGCGCCGCCGGCTTCGACATGCGCGTCCTGCACCACGCCCGCCGCGACACCGGCGAGCCCGGCTACGTCGCCTCACTGGACGAGCTGCTGGCCGAGGCGGACGTGTTGAGCCTTCACGTGCCGCTTTCGGACGGCACCAGGCACCTGATCGGCCGGCGTGAGCTGGCGCTGATGAAGCCGACCGCGGTGCTGGTGAACACCTCGCGGGGGCCGGTGGTGGACGAGCAGGCGCTGGCGGAGGCACTGGAGTCGGGGCGCATCTTCGCTGCCGGCCTGGACGTGTTCGAGGAGGAGCCGCGCGTGCACCCGCGGTTGCTCGCGGCGCCGCGGGCCGTGCTGCTGCCGCACGTCGGCAGCGGCTCGCAGCAGACCCGCACGCGCATGGCGCGCATGGCCGCCGACGGCGTGCGCGCGGTCCTGGCCGGCGAGCGCCCCCCGAACCTGGTCACTCCCCCGTCCCCGACCGCCACCGCCTGACCCGTCCCGTTCGCCCGGGCCACCGCGCCTCCCTTCCCTTTAGAGCGGCGGTCAAGTACCTGCGGTGCGCGCAGTCGCCGCTGGCTGTTCCCGCAGGTCATCGAGGCGCGACACCGGTACTTGCCGTCGCTCTAGCTGTCGTTTTGACATGCGGTGGTCGAATCGCCAGGGTTGACGACTGGTGCATGCGACGGGAAGGGCACGGCGGCGATGATCGGGGACGCCTTCGACGAGGTGCTCGAGGCGGCAGCAGGCGGCGATGAGCGGGCGTTCGCGACGCTCTGGTACGACCTGCACCCGGGCCTGCTGCGCTACCTCAAGGTGGTGGCGCCCGCCGCGGCCGAGGACCTCGCCTCCGAGACGTGGCTCGACGTGGTCCGTGGGCTGGCACGCTTCGAGGGCGGCGAGGCCGGCTTCCGGTCCTGGATTTTCACGGTCGCCCGCCACCGGGTGACCGACTGGCGGCGGCGGCGGGCGCGCCAGCCGTCCGTCCCGGTCCCGGCCGAGCTGCTGCCCCAGCGCGCCGCCCCGGACGACCCCGCCGACGCCGTGGTCGAGGCGATCTCCACCGAGGCGGCGCTCGCTCTGCTCGCCGAGCTGCCACCGGACCAGGCGGAGGTGGTCGCCCTGCGGTCGGTGGCCGGCCTGGACGTGGCGCGCGTGGCGGAGATTGTGGGCAAGCGGCCCGGGACAGTGCGGGTGCTTGCGCACCGAGGGCTGCGGCGACTGGCCGAGCGGCTCGAAACGCAGCAGCGGCTGAGAGGGGGTGTAACGCGATGAGCGCCGACAGCGGTCTCCCGGCCGAGATGCGCCGACTGCTCAACGGGCTCCAGGACGACCCCATGGTCCTGGACGACGACAGCGCCGACCGGCTGCTCGCCGGCCGGCTGGACCCTGCCGACGCGCCGCCGGGCTACGTGGAGGCCGCCGCCGTCATGGCGGCCGCGACCGCGCCGGCGACGCCTGACGAGCGGGCGGGCATGGAGCCGTCACTCGACGCCTTCAGGGCCGCGCTCGGAGCGCCGCCCTCACCCCCCAGGAGGTCGCAAATGCTCGTCAGGCTCCTTACCCTGAAGGTGGCGGCGGCCACTTTCACCGGAGCGCTGCTCGTCGGCGGTGTCGCCGCGGCGGCGACCGGCTCGCTGCCCGATGCCGCGCAGCGCATGGCGCACAGCATCGTCAGCGCCGCGCCGGACCCCGCCAAGGGCCAGGACGTCGGTGACGCCGCCAAGGCCGCCGCCGGCTCGCAGGGCGCCAGCGAAAGCGGCGACCATAGCCAAGCGGGCTCGCACACCACCGGACCGGACCTCTCCAAGATCGACAAGACCGGTCTGTGCAACGCGTACATGGCCGGCCAGGGCGGCGTGAACGGCGGCAAGTTCGACGCGGCCGCCTTCCAGGCGCTGGAGCAGGCCGCCGGTGGCGCCGACAAGGTCGCCGACTTCTGCAAGGACGCCGTCACCGCGCAGGGCGGCGAGCAGAAGCCCGCTGACGCCGGAAGCGCCGGCGACGCCCACGGCCAGAGCCAGGACCAGAAGCCCGCTGACGCCGGAAGCGCCGGCGACGCCCACGGAGGCGGCCGGCCCTAGGCCCCAGCGGCCCTCTTCTCGCCCAGGCGGCCCGGGTCCCGCGACGAGCGACCCGGGCCGCCTGCTGCACGGAATCAGCGGGTGTGCCCGCCAGGCCCGGGTTCCGCAGCTCGGGTCGCGCATAGTCCACGAATCTGGGCAGTGACCTGCGGAGATGGGCGATGGCACGCGCAGGCGGCGTGTATCTAGGCGCGAGCGTTCGCGCTGGTCAGGAGCCTGGGGCCGGCGGGGTG